>DAONDV010000008.1:0-30901 GCA_035402745.1 Minisyncoccota bacterium | reverse complement strand
AATCGGTTAGCTAATGCTTCCTTGAATTTGTGATATGTAGATTAATTTATCCATCGTGTTGTTATCTTATTATTTATTAATGGCGCTGTCAAGTGTGGATAATACCTGAATAACAGAGCGGAACAAACCATCATTAATACCCGTTCATTATATACAATTCATCATATAAATGTCAATCCCCCAGCCCATTAAACACACAAAAAATAATCGTTGACAAAACCGCAATAATAAACAAAAATGTAAACAGAGAACATTAAAAATTCAATCTAAGGAGATTATAATAATGGAACCACCGAAAACAATGGAAGAAGTCGAGGTTGTTGCTCAAAAAATAGGACTTACAACCTCTACCATTTGCAAAGAATTAGGATTAAAAATAATATCGCCAAATATTCAACTACCGACCATCCTCGAAGAAGCCGAGCAACGATTTAAATATTCCAGCCCAGAAGAAAGAGGGATTATCCTCAACAAATGGAAAAGACTCGCAATCGAAAGAATAGAAACCGCTTCTACACTTTGTGAGATTAATCGAGTATTCGATCTTTGTCACGATGAAAGCAAAGAGAAAAGAAAAGCCTTAAAAAAATGCAAAAAATTATTCGCCAAAGAACTGAAAAAAGCATCTACACTTCATGAAATAAAACAAGTATTAATCAATTCCTCATTTGGAAGCAAAGAAAAAAAGAAAGCTTTAAAAAAATTAAAGAAAGCTTCCCTCAAAAAAATTAAAGAAACATCTACTTTTGATGAACTCATAGAAATAATCTACGAATATACTTCATGCAATAGAAAAGGACAAAAATTAGCCATAAAAAAATGCCTCTGTCTTTGCTCTTCGACGGATGAAGCTAGGAAATTATATTACGGTGCTCGTTATAGAAATAGAATGGAGGGTAGACAAATCTTAACAAAATGGATTGAGCTCTGCTCCACCATCGACAATATTGAAGAAGTTCATAACTGCATTCTTATGTTCTCAGACAATGAACTGAAAGAAATGTCTTCACTGAAGCAAATAGAACTTTGTTCCAATGCTAAAGAAGCCGAAAAACTATTTTATCATCTCCCCAACAAAAGCAAAGAAAAAAAAGCAGCTTTATTAAAGTGGATTTCTCTGTCATAATCACAATTATAAAAAAGCGACCGTCAAAAACGGCCGCTTTTATTTTCTTTATTATTCTAACTCACAAATTCTTTTCTCAACCAAAACTCTTGCTCTACTTCCACCCGGAATCATTCTCCAATACTCAACCAACTCTTTAAAATCAGAAATGTTCTTCAATAAAATTTCCATCTTTCTTTCAATCATAGACTCCGAATCACTCATCCTTGGAACTCTATACAATAAGAAAATCAAACGTTTTAAATCAATTTTTCCAGCGAGAATTTTAGACAAAAATCCAACCATCCTCTCTTCAATCAAAGATTCAATTCCACTACCCCGTGAGACTTCTCTCCAAAAATAATGGAGATCTTCAAAATTAAAAATATTAGGAAGAACTCTCAATACAAAAACTCCTATTTTCTTATTGATCAAATCCCTCAATGTGCTATTCACCTTCGCTCTAGATCGATACGAGATAAGCTCATTAAAATTATCCACTTTGGAAAGAAAATCCTCCATCCCCGCTTCAATGATATCCCTTGCCTTACAATCATCGGGAATACAATGCCAATAAAAATAAAATTTTTCAAAATTATCAATTTGAGGAATCAACTGCAACAATAATTGGGCCATTCTTTTCTTAATCAAATCTTTAGCGATATTTCCACAAAAAACATTTTTTGAATAATAAATAAGAGTTTCCAAATCGGCTTTACGAATATTTTTAAGCAAATCTTCAGAACAACCAATAGCTTTTAAGGCCTGTTCTTTATTCATTATCCCTCCCTTTAAACGTTCACCAACGTTCTTTTTTAACAATTACTAATTTCATCTTAATATATGATTATTGAGAAATCAATCAATAAAAAGACCACCCATTTGGGTGGTCTCAAAATTATTAATCAGGGATTTCTAAAATCCTCTTTTCAATCAAAATTTTAATACTCTCAGGAGAATGTCTCCATAATGGAATAAGCTCATCGAAGCAATTAATATCGGGCAGAATAGCCGAAAAAACCTCTGCCATTCTTTTTTCCGTCAAAACACAAATTGTTTGTAAAGCGGCGCTTTTTGTCCAAAGAATAATTAATTCACTCAAATCAATAGTTTGAGAAAGAACCTCTACTATTCTTTCTTCCACCAAAGTCTTATTATCATTATTTAAAGCATGTCTCCAAAGAAAAATAAGACTTTCAAAATCAATAATTCTACTAACATCACTGTCCAAAGAAACATAAGCACCAATAATATTTAGAGCCTCTTTTTTGTCCATCAAAAACTCCTTTTTTTAATTCATTTAAAATGAATATTTTTTAATTTAAAATCTTTCGATACTTTAATATAAAATCATAAAAATGTCAAACAACTAAAAGCATTAAAGAACCCCATCGGGATTCTTTTCCAAGAAATTACCTCTCTTCAACTTCATCCCTAAATTCATCAATCAAATGAATGGCGTAATCTTTTCCACCCAAGACAGATAAACTGAAGGCCTATTGCTAAAATACGAAAAACGGCTAACATAATAAACAGTAATCTAAAAATTCAATATGGAGGGAAAAATGGGTGCATTAAATGAATTAATTGAAAAAACACTTCAGAAAAAAACACTTCAGAAAAAGAAAGCAAAAAATTTAAATATAGGTAATTATTGTATTATTTGCGGCGTACCAAAAGATGATATCGATGAATTGACTTGTGGACATCCACAATGTATTAATACCGTCATAGAATGTGCTGGTGATGAAGGGAAATTTTCTATGATTGCCCACGAAAATAAAATCGAAAGTCCTGATGATTTAGAAGATTATCTCAAAGAAATTGACAAATTTTGCGATTTCATTAACGAAGAATCAATAAGAGATTCAAAACACAAAATAGAATTAATTTTTAAAGCTTTAAATGTACAAAGCCTACAAGAAGCACTTAATGAAATTAAATCCGCAATGGAAAAATTGAAATAACAAATAAAAAACTCCGACTAATGCCGGAGTTTTTTAATTTTAAGAAATTTTATTTCTCTTCGATTCTATCTCTAAATTTATCAATTAGATAAGTAGCGTATTCTTTTCCACCCAAACCAAAAGCGATACCACCGCCAATCGCAATCATAGCGATAAAGCCGGTAATCAAAGTATTGATAATAGAAACTGCCAATCCTAATTGAAGTAAGGCGGCAAAAAATCCAAATATTAATACTGACCACCAAGTGATAGCTGCCAACAACTTGGAAGAATAAAGTTTAGCGCTCTTCACTGTTCCTAAAACCAAATGGCGCAAGAAATTGCCCAAAATGATTGCTGCTACCATAATCAAGATAGCGATAATAATATTAGGAATGTAAAGAAGAACTTCGCTTAAGAAACTCGTTAAACCATAAAGTTTCAAAATATCGGCTGCAGCCAAAATAAAAATGATGACTACAAACCATTTTATTAATCCCCCCATAAAAGATCCTAAATTCAATTTCCAACCAGCTCTTTCAAAGAAACGATTAACACCAAGCTTTTCCAATAATCTATCCAATTTAATGGAACTAATAATTTGAGCTACTAAAGCTCCCAATCCGTTGGCAATAATCAAGCCAACAAAGAAAACGATTAACGCGCCTAAAAATTGAGGCAAGAAAGTAATAAATCCACTCCAAATAGTTTGGAAAGAACTTACTAATATTCCGGCCCATGATTGAACTACCATATTTTTTTATTTTTTATAATAAATCGACTTAAAAATGTTTTTCGACCTAAATTGTTATTTCTTATTACTTCTATTATAGCACACCCCAATCCCCTCGCAAGAAATAATGTGGATATTTACCAAATTAGAAGCTTGTGATGATCTCTTCGGAGTTGATAAACATAAATGAAATCGACTTAAACAATAGGATTAATAGGCGCTTGACCTCCCAAAACAGCCACTATATTCTGAGCAGCCATTTCTGACATTTTTGATCTCGTATCAAAACTAGCCGAAGCAATATGCGGCAACAAAACTACATTATCTAATTGTGCCAAACCCTCAGATAACTTTGGCTCATTTTCATAAACATCCAACCCTGCTCCGGCAATTACTCTTTCTTGCAAAACTTTTACTAAAGCAGCCTCCTCAATTACCGCCCCTCGAGAAGTATTTATAAGATAGGCGGTTTTTTTCATCAACCTTAATTCTTTCTCTCCTATCAAATGTTTTGTTTCCGGAGTTAACGGAACATGAATACTTACAAAATCAGAATTTTTCATTAAATCTTCCAAAGAAACAAATTGCACGCCAAATTCTTTTTCTGCCTGCTCATTTCTCTTTAAATCGTAATAAATAAAATTAATCCCAAATCCGTCTTTTAATCTTTTTACTATTTCCAAACCAATTCTACCCAAACCAATAATACCGATGGTTTTATTTCTCACGTCAGTGCCCAAAAATAACATCGGACCCCAACCCATAAATTTTCCTTCTCGTGTATATTTATCAGCCTGCGAAATATTTTGAGCCACCGCAAACAAAAGACCGATGGTATGTTCGGCCACCGTTTCGGTTAAAACTCCCGGGGTATTAGTCGCGATGACATTTTTTGCCTTGCAATCATCAATATTAATATTATCGTAACCCACGGCGTAATTCGCCACAACTTTTAATTGCGGACCAGCCGAATCTAAAACACTCGCATCAATTTTATCTGTGAGCAAAGATAAAATTGCATCAGCCCCCTTTACGAATTCCTTCAATTCATCCTGGGTTAAAACCCCATCCTTGGAACTTACGATTGTTTCAAACCCCGCCTGTTTTAACAACTCAATTCCCACTTCCGGGATTTGACGAGTAACAACTACTTTCATATTTTTATAAAAATTTAAATTTTCCTACGACCCTTAATTTTATGATAAATATAATACCCTACTAATAAAACTCCTATTATTACTATAATATAATCAAACTTATGAAAATATCCACCCAAAACATTCCAATTACTACCCAAATAAAAACCCAACCAAGTTAAAATACTAGTCCAAATTAAAGAACCAATAAAAGTTAAATAAGAAAACTTCCAAAAAGACATTCTAAACACTCCGGCTGGGAAAGAAATAAAAGTCCTAACAATCGGCACTAATCTTGACCAAAAAACTGAAGCGAAACCATACTTCTGGAAAAACTTTTCCGCTTTTTCATAATCATCTCCAAAAAACTTAGAATTTTTAAAAAATTTTACCAAAGGTTGCCCAATCAAATAAGCAATATAGTATGAAAGCCAAGAGCCAAACAAATTTCCCAAAGCGCCGATTAAAATTAAAATCCAAAGATTAAATTTACCGGTACTAACTAAAAATCCAGCAAAAGGCATAGTCACTTCTGATGGAATAGGAATATTCGCGCTTTCTAAAGCCATCAGTAAAAAAACTCCGATGTAACCAATCTTATTGATCACACCAAGAACAAATAAAGATAAAACGGATATTAATTTTGAAATCATATTATTGTCCGATAATTATCTTTGCCAAAAAATCAATTGCATAACTCAAATATGGAGCGCCCCAAAAAACGATTATTAATAAAAAGAAAATACCATAACGTTCCATGACTGCAATGAATTTGTCGGCTGCTTTGGGCAAAATCGCGTATAATATTTTAGAACCATCCAACGGCGGTACCGGAATCAAATTAAAAATCGCCAACATTAAATTTAAATAAACAATCAAATAAAAAATAGAAATGACGGAGCTACCGAAATCAATAATACCGAAATGCGGCAATAATCTTATTAATCCCCCAAAAAAACAAGCTATTACTAAATTGCTCACTGGTCCCGCCAAGCCAATCAACCCAGTATCTCTTCTCGGATTTTTTAAATTATAAGGATTAAATGGCACCGGCTTAGCCCATCCAATAAAAGCGCGTCCTTGCGTAGCAAAAAGCATTAACATAGGAAGTAAGAAAGTTCCCCACAAATCAAAATGCTTAATCGGGTTAAACGTCAGCCTTCCCATATCTTTAGCGGTAGTATCCCCTAAAGCCAAAGCCACAGATCCATGACTGATTTCATGAACCATAATTGATAAAAATAATATGACAAATTGAAAAATAAAAATTATTGCTTCCATAAATATACTTGCTAAATATAAAAAACTATACTAATATGTATTTATCGCGTTTCAGTCGTTAATCTATTCTATCTAAACTATGCGTGCTTGCGCTATCTGCGAAAAATCTCATAAATACAGTATAACACGAAAAAAAGTAAGGAGTAAATACAATCCAGTTGGCAGAAAGAAAAATCTGGCTAATTTACAATGGGTAAAATTACCGGACGGAACAAGAGTTAAAGCTTGTACCAGCTGCATGAGAACTCTAGCTAAACCAAAAAGAGTAAGAGCATCTGCCAAACGTCAGTCAGCAAAAACAACAGATAAAAAATAGAAAATAGTCCGAATTCATTTCGGACTATTTTTTGATACAGACCGTATATAGCAGCAACTGTTTGGAATCGCCCTTAGCAATTCCAAACAGGCACCGTTCCCCCGCACTAAATTTATCGGGGTATCGGATAGTGGTAGTCCGCACCCTTGGGGTGGGTGTAGCCCCGGTTCGATTCCGGGTACTCCGACTATTAAGATTAAGAATTTTAGTGCGAGGCTTGGGGTGCCTGTCTACCGGTAGGCAGAGGTGCGACCCGGGTTCGATTCCCGGCAGCCCGACCAATAATTGACAAAGGAAAATCAAGTATTATACTAAAATCAGCAAATAAATAATTTGAAGGAGATAAATAATGAATTCAAAAGAATGGCATACCAAAGAAAAACCAAATGAAACTAAAAATGGTAATAGGATTATATATGTTTTAAAAAACGAAAACGCCATGTCTGCAACTCTCGAAACATTACCTGGATTTATTACAGAAAACGGAAGAATTATAGATTGGGAAAGAAGAAATAATATGCCTGTTTTCCAAAAATTTGATTTTGGTAACGGCATGAAAAATTTTGAAATCGTAGCTTGGCAAGAATTTCCGGAATTATCAGAAAAACTAAAAAAACTAATTTGGCATAGACCATTTTATATAAAAATCAGAGTATAAAAAACAAAACCAGTCGTTTTCAGCGACTGGTTTTTATTCCCCTGCTAATTGTCCGCAAGCACCCCTCACGCCTCTACCCAATTTAAAACGCTGAGTTACTTCTATACCATAATCCTCTAAAACTTTTTTAAATTCTTTAATATGTTCTGGCGATGATGGCTTAAAAATTCCCGTGGCATTATAGGAAATTAAATTAACCATATACAATTTATGGTTCATCAATCTTGCTAGTTCTTCAGCATGAGCTTCAGAATCATTAACATCCTTAATCATAATATATTCAAACATCACTTTGCGGCCAGTGAGATGAATGTATTCGTTTACCGCTCGTAAAATTTCAGCGATAGAATATTTTTGTGCAATAGGCATCAGCCTCTTACGTAGTTCGTCATTAGGAGCATGCAAAGAAATTGCTAAATTAACATCGATATTTTCCTGTTCTAATTTCTCAATGCCCTCAACAACACCAGAAGTAGAAATTGAAATTCTTCTCACTCCAATATTCAATCCATCCTTATCATTCAAAATTTTAATAGCTCCCAATACATTATCATAATTCAAAAATGGCTCCCCCATTCCCATAAAAACCACATTAGAAACTCTTTGCTTCTCTTTTTTTAAATATCTATTAAAAAACAAAATCTGTTCCACTATTTCATCACTAGATAAATTTCTTTTAAAACCAAGTTTACCGGTAGCGCAAAATGAGCAATTCAACGGACAACCCACTTGGGAAGAAACGCACACTGTATTTCTATCTTTATGTCTCATTAAAACAGACTCCACTTTCAACTCATCTGCTAATACTACCAAGGCTCTAATTACTTCCTCGTCATCAGAAACAAAAACTTCCGTTTCAATATTCAACGGAATCTCTTTTTGTAATTTTTCCCTTAATTCCTTAGGCAAAGCTTGTGCTTCACTCCAATTTTCAATCAAATCACAAAAAACCGCTTGTTTAACTTGTTTCAAGCGAAATTTAGGCTCATTTTTCAATACACCTTCAAAATCAAAATTCATATATACTTATCACCTTATTTCTTTTTATCCAATTTTTCCAATCTTAAAATTTTGAATAAAATATAAACAACCAAGGCCACCACAAGGAAATCAACAAAGATAGACACTAAATGTCCCCATAAAATTTCAGTCGTTCCAATCTTTATTGTGGCATTGGCTAATCCATTCACAGAACCCAAAACCAATCCCACAATAGGATTAATTACGTCCGTTACTATAGCGGAAACTAATTTAGATACAGCTCCACCAAGGATAAAACCTACGGCTAATCCTACGACCCCTTGTTCTCTAATAAAATTTATAAATCCTTTCATAAATTTTAAATATTTATCGACTACCTCTGTTTACCTCTCTTATTTATATCACATTGAAACAAATAATAAAATACTAAAAAATTGAAAAAAAATCGTAAAAATGCTAGACTAGTTCTTATTAAGGGCCGTTAGCTTAGTTGGTAGAGCGCCTCGTTTGCAACGAGGAGGTCAGCGGTTCGAATCCGCTACGGTCCACTAAAAGCGGTTCTCTACCTTCGTCAATTAGCGAAGAGCGAATCCACTATAATTAAAATTTAAGATTAAAAATTATGCTTTCAGTAGGAATTGTGGGACTCCCCAATGTAGGAAAATCAACATTGTTCAATGCTTTAACGCGCAGCAAATTGGCTGATGCGCAAAATTATCCATTTTGCACTATTGAACCCAACGTCGGCATTGTAGAAGTGCCGGATGAACGCTTAAAAAAATTAGCGGATATTTCGCAATCAAAAAAAATAATTCCAGCGGCCATTGAATTTGTAGACATTGCCGGATTAGTAAAAGGCGCTTCCGAAGGAGAAGGGCTGGGAAATAAGTTTTTGTCACACATCAGAGAAGTAGACGCTATTTGCCAAGTAGTAAGAGCCTTTGAAGATCCCAATATCATTCACGTTCACAATAAAATTAGCCCCCAAGAAGATATGGAGATTATCAATTTAGAATTGGCTATGGCTGATTGGCAAACCATCAGCAAACATCTAGAAAACGCCAGAAAATCCACCAGGTCAATAATGACTCCCGAAGCAAAAATAGAGATTGAATTATTAGAAAGAGTTTACAAACAACTTGAATCAGGCAAATCAGCGCGCGATCTTACCTACTCCGAAGATGAATTAAAAATAATGAAAAGCTTATGCTTGCTCACTATGAAACCGATTATTTATGTAGTCAACGTCAATGAACAACAATTGGCTTCTCCGGATAATGATGAACAATATCAAAAAATCTTTGGTAATTTTATAAAAATATGCGCCAAGTTAGAATCTGAGTTCGCCGATTTAAATGAAGAAGAGATAACTTCATATTTAAAAGAATTAGGAATCACTCAAACCGGTTTAAATCAATTAATCGTTATGAGTTATAAATTATTGGATTTAATAACTTTTCTCACATCAGGAGAGCCGGAAACTCGAGCCTGGACAGTTCATCGCGGCGCCAAAGCCCCAGAAGCAGCCGGTGTTATCCATACTGATTTTATTAAAGGATTTATTCGCGCCGAGGTTTGCCACTGGAAAGATTTCATTGAATACAAAGGATGGCCGGGAGTTAAAGAAAAAGGCAAAATGCGCACCGAAGGCAAAGACTATATAATGAAAGACGGCGATGTTTGTTACTTCCACGTCAATACGAAATAAAAAAATGCCACGAATTTCTTCGTGGCATTTTCATTTTTTCAAACAATAAAGGAGGGCCAGATTAGAGCCGAAAATAGCGCTTAATCTAGTTCTATCTTTTACAAAAAAATTCATCGGCTTAACGATTAAGCCGGCTTCAAAAAATATTCTGCCAAATCCCTTTCCTCGCAATCCAACTTCTGCAACCAGAGATTTCCATTGTCCTAATAGTTGTTGACTCTTCAAGTAGACATGCTCCTTTGTTTCAACAGTGTACGAGTAATAACCACGAGAAGGAATTTTATAATCCACTCCCAAACCAACAAAACCAACCAGAGAGTTAATCTTTCTATCGAGTGGAATATAACGACGCGTAATAAACATCAAATCCCATCCATCTCCAAACCAACTATTTTCTTTACCTGCCACAAATTTAAATCCCAATTTAGAACGCGGCTTAAAATCATACGCGAGCACAAATCCGGAAAATTTGATGGGCTTAGCAAAATAATCGCTAAATTCCAACTGATAATTAAAACCTCCGAAAATCTTACTATGATTTGAAGTGATGGGCTTGTCGCGCGCCGAAAGCAATACTAACAAACAAAAAAACAAAACCAAAAAAGCAATTACCCGCAATACCCTCTTTATCATTGTGTCCTCCTTAACCAAACAATATTATTTTCAATATTGCTGGTACCGATCCCGGTCAATTGGGAATACAAAGGACTGAGCACAACTTCTCCGCCACATGCAGAAGACAAATTTTGCACCAATGAGTGTTCATCGCAATTGGAAAAAGCATACCAATAAATTCTATCCGCTCGCAAAACATTACGGATATCCGGATAAATATCATTAACATATCCAATATGTTTGGAATGGTCCTTCACTCCGGTTTCCGTTACCCAAATCGGTACTCTATGTGACAACCTGCTAATTTGCGCGGCAAAATCATGAATGGCCTTGCTGCCATAAGCATAATAATGAATAGCGACAATGATATCGGAATAGTTACCCAATCCATTATCAACCATTTCTTTCAAGAACCCCGCTCCGGCCATAGTGCCAAACGGCGCCTGAGAGAGAATGGTTATTCCCCATCCACGAGAAGCTTGGTATATCTTGTCAAAAATATCCATATATTCTTTAGCCGTCATTGATGGTTTAATAAAATAATCAACTTCATTGCCAATTTCCCAATTATCAATAAAGGGAAATTCTTGAACATAGCGATGAAAAATTTCCACCACATTCGGATCACGCAGATGTTCATTATCAAAAATTCCCAAAATATCCACGCCTCGCGCACGAAGCCAATAAATCAATTCACTATTGTCTTCCAAACGATCCATACGCACCCCCCTCAAAGCCCCAGCATTGATCAACGGCTCCAAATGAGCCGCCTGTTCGCTCAAACTAAAATTATGAACGCAAACATAACCATCCCAAGAGCTACGATTTAAGGCGCTGTCTTCTTTTACATCCGTTCTATAACACCCGAAAAAGAAAAGAATCACCAGCAAAATAACCGCTTGAAACCTCATAATAGCCTCCTTAATATTTACTTTTCAAAATCATATTCTGACAAAATTCTAAAATTAATCTGCTTATGTGTCAAGTTGATAACTTAACGCGTATTTTACACATTTTAAAGCCGCCATGACTAAGTCATGGCGGCTTTAACAAAATAAACCACTAAAAATTAATTCCTATAAACGATTACAGCATATTCTCCCCTAGCCTTATCCTTCTCTATTTTTTCCGCCACTTCCATGATATTCCCACGATAAATTCTTTCAAACATTTTAGTTAATTCCTTACCGACAATTACTCGCAAATTCAAATCCAACTTTCCAATTTCTTTTAAAGTTTTTACAACCTTATAAGGTGATTCAAAAAATATTACCGGATATTCCGCATCGATAATCTTTCCCAAAAATTCTTTTCTTTTCTTTTTTATTGGTAAAAAACCCAAAAACAAAAACCTATCGGAATTAATGCCGCAAATAGAAAGCATTGCCGCTAAAGTAGAAACTCCAGGAATTGGAATAATCTCCGTTTCCGGCAATTGCTTCAAAACCTCTTCAATTAATTTATTTCCTGGATCGCAAACGCCCGGCGTACCAGCATCAGAAACCAAAGCCAAATCCTTCCCCTGCCTCAATAAATCAATAATGCTTTCCATTTTCTGCAATCGACTATGCTGATGATAAGAAATTAACGGTTTTTTAATTTCAAAATGATTTAATAATTTTAAAGTATGACGTGTATCTTCGCATAACACAAAATCAACACTTTTTAAAACATCCAAAGCGCGCAAAGTAATATCTTGCAAATTTCCAATAGGAGTAGCAACTATATATAACTTCATATTATTTTATTATTGAGCATCCAAAGCTCCAGCTGTATAAATATTTTTTGGATCCCACATTAACCATCCGTCATTAAAACCAGCATCCACTATCGCTTTCTTTTCCAAACGAATCATCTCTGAAGTGTAGTCAGCGCCTAAATCAAAATCTTGCAACCAAGGACGCATTTCGGCTATTGACGCATTTCTAATTTCTTCAGGAGAAGTAGTGGAATTTTTCAAAACTTCCAAAGCATCAAATTTCTTTTTTGCCATTTCCAAAGAATACTTTATAACTTCATAAGGATGAGCTCCGGGATTTTTCAAACCAATAAAACCGGTAGCATAATGCGAAGGATAAACCATAGGACAAACCGCATCAAAATTCAAAGCAGCATCTTCAATAATTTGTCCAATACCCAAACCATCATTATTAACCGTTGCCAAACCAAACAAATCAGCAGAAGTTCTAATTCCTTGTGTTCTTAAGTTGGTAGAAAGATATTGGAAAAACTCTTTAATAACATCACTCTTATATTTTGTTCCATCATAAAAAGGAAATGCCATATCGCTCATAGCGCCATCGGAAGGAAAACGAACATAATCAAAGTTCAGTTCATCAAATCCATGTTTATCAATTTCTTTGGCAACAGTCACGATGTATTCCCAAACATCTTTAGAAGCCGGATCCATCCATGCCAATCCTTTATTATCCTTCCAAGTCTTTCCCGTTTTTTTACTCTTCACCGCCCATTCTGGATGTTTGGCGGCTAAAACTGGATCTTGAAAAACCGTAATTCTAGCGATTACATAAATATTATTTTTATGAAGCTTATTCACCAAACCATCTATATCTTTTATAATTGGCTCTTCGGAACCAATCTCTTTAATCATTGGTGAATTGGTTTCAAAAGAAATTTTACCGGTATAATCTTTAATATCAATGACAATGGCATTTACTTCTGTTTCATTGGCCAACTTTATCAAACGATCAATTTGCGATTCTGTAGCCGCTGTCCAAGTAGTGGCATAAACAGCTTTAATAATTTCTGGCGGGTTTTTTAATTTTTCCGGCAAAGGCTTAGGGGTAGGAGTAGGTACGGCACTCTCTTCAATAATACCCACAGAAGCAACTTGTTTATTGCCGCCATAAACAAAAACAGCTACCACGCCGATAGTAGCCACCACAAAAATAGTTATTAAAGCTTTAATCCAATTAGACATAAGATAAACTAATTCTAATAGAAAAAATGATTAAAGGCAAACCCCGCACCTTTTGTGAATATATTTTTTTGTCAGCCTCTGGCGAACTAATTTACAAAAGGTGCGGGATCAATCTTCTTTGCTTTTTACCATTTTCCGCGTTATACTTCTAATATTATGGCTCATTTAGCTTTATATCGCCGATACAGACCAAAAACTTTTTCCGAAGTTATCGGACAAAAATCAATCATTCAAGCTCTTACTAATGCCTTGAAGACCAATAAGGTCTCTCATGCTTATTTATTTTGCGGACAGCGCGGAACCGGAAAAACTACCATCGCCCGTCTTTTAGCTAAAGCCATCAATTGCACCGATAGAAAAAATCATGAACCTTGCAATAATTGCGAATCTTGTTTGGAAATAAACGAGGGCAAATCTATGGATTTAATTGAAATCGACGCTGCCTCTAATCGTGGCATTGATGAAATCAGAAATCTTAAAGAAGGAATCAGATTCTCCCCCATTAAATCCAAATATAAAGTTTTCATTATTGATGAAGTGCACATGCTCACCAAAGAAGCCTTCAATGCCTTACTGAAAACCCTAGAAGAACCTCCAGAGCACGCTATTTTTATTCTAGCCACCACCGAATCGGAAAAATTACCAGCCACCATCATTTCTCGCACTCAACGCTTTGATTTTAAAAAATTAACCCTCAAAGAAATCGCTGAACGCTTAAGACTTTTAAGCAAAAAAGAAAATATCGATATTTCCGACGAAGCTATTAAAGAAATCGCTTTATCTGCTGAAGGAAGTCTACGCGATGCCGAATCCCTGCTAGATCAATTAATCTCTTTGGGTTATGAAGAAATCAACTTCCAAACATTAGAAGAGGTATTGGGCAGAGTAAATTTTGAAAAAGTCAGTCAATTTTTAAATTTTGTAGCAAAGAAAGAATCTGGAGAAGCTATTCGCATTATCAATGAAATATATGACGACGGAGCCGATTTAGTGGAATTTAGCCGCGCCATCTTGAAAAATTTAAGAAAAATATTATTATTAAAAGCTAACCCCGACACAGAAAAGATATTAAAAGATGAACTCACTGCGGAACAATTAAAAGCCTTGAAAGAACTCGTAGATAAATTTGACATAAAAGGATTGAAAAAATTAATGGATGAATTCCTTAAAGCCAAAGAAGCCATCAAACATTCCCCCATTCCCACTCTACCGTTAGAATTAATTGTTTTCGAATTATAAAAATAGTCGAGATTTTATTTTATCGCTATTATGATTCAAGAAGTTTGGATAAATTATTACCGCATGAAATATGAAGATCAAGAAACCGATATCTCTTATGCAATTGAATATCTACGAGATGATTTAAAGATTGACGAAGCAAAAGTCTTCTTTGAACAAGCTAAAGCAACCGGCCAGGCTCAGTTTGAAGACGATGATGACAGACAATTCACCCTACAGTACAATTCCGGAGATGATTCTTATACTTTAATAAAAAGAGACTATTAAAAACATTCCTTAAAAAAGAATGTTTCCATTGCGGGATCGTCTAATGGTAGGACATTAGCCTTTGAAGCTGAGTATCTTGGTTCGAATCCAAGTCCCGCAGCCAACTCGTGCGTCGCTCAAGACGCGTCAAAATAAATAACTCGTACAACAACATGAGAGATGCTTGGCAAAACTATTTTAAACATACTAAAAATAAACCGCCACGACAACTATTAGTTAAAGCACTGTCTTTTGTTAAAAAGCGAGACAATACTCTAGATTTAGGGGCTGGCGCTTTAAACGATAGTACCCATCTTCTCATGGAAGGATTTAAGCATATAGTTGCCTTAGATAAGGAGTCAGTAGCCTTGGAAATTGCAAAAAATCTTCCATTAGATAAATTTGAATATGTTATTAAAAATTTTGAAACTTTTGTATTTCCAAAAGAGACATTTGATCTTATTAATGCTCAATATGCCCTACCCTTCATCTCCCCTGATAAATTTAATGAGATTTTTCAGAAAATCACTCTTTCTCTCAAGTCAGGAGGAATATTTACTGGACAGCTATTTGGAGATAGAGATGGGTGGAGACAGAATAATAAGATGAATTTTCATACAAAAGAAGATGCAGAAAAAATTCTATCTAGCTTAGAAATTATAGAATTTAGCGAAGAAGAACAGGATAAACCTACCGCTGCCGGAGAAATGAAGCATTGGCACGTTTTTCATTTTATTGCTAAAAAATAAAGTACTCAGGATACATTAAAATGATAAAATAAAATTACAAACAAAAACAACGACTTTTCCGGTCGTTGTTTTTTATACTATTTCAAGCTTTCGCTAATATTTTGAGATATAATATCTAAATACTTTTTTTCCTCATTTTTATCCATTTGAACAAACTCTTCGCTTTCTGCCCATTGCCCGCCATACATTGCTTTAATTTTATCTAAAGCAATATTAATATTATCTGAGATAAATACTAAGATTGATTTCGCTTGTGGAAAAAATTGCCAAATCGTGGGATCAATAATATAAACTTGGTTATTAGTTGTTATTACCGCTAAAATATCGTGTGCCTTTTTAGTATTACAAATACCATCGCCCTTCAAAATTAGTATGCGATTAGACTTATCTATTATTTTTATCCAACCAGCAACCAAACGCGATACCTCACTACAACTATCAGCTAATAAAATATCAGGCTGATTTTGTTGGTCAACCGGTAATAGTTGAATAATTCGTTCTTGGATTTTTTCAATTATATTTTTTATATTTATAATAATTTATTTTTACAAAGAATCATATATACTTCAATGATATCATTTAAAGATAATTTTTTATTTAAAAATTTAGCTAATTTAGATTGATTTAATTTCTTTCTTATGTGTCTTGGAAATAATTTTTGCGCCAAAAAATAAGCCTCAATATATCTCCGTATAAATTTTTGTTGTTCTAATATAAATTTCTTATTTTTAAAAATTTCCTTTCCTTCTTTCAAAATCGTACTATTAAAATGCCGCATAATTACAAATAATGACTCTGAAAACCAGGCACTAAGTTTTCTAGAATCTATACATCGAAGTAAATGAATATTTTTATCTCCTTTTATTATAACGGGTGATGCTATGTTTGATTTATGAATAGTTAGGCATCTTATAAAATTTTCTGCACCATTTGCAACGTTTGATAAACTTCCAACAAAAATATTTGGGCTTAATGGATATTTAATCTTTTGATTGTGTGCATTCTTTGTCAAAACATTATGAAGCTTCAATATTTCCGCCAAAGTAAATTGTTTAGAAACTAAAACAAAAAAATCAATATCAGAATTACCTGTCAATTCTTCCGGATTTTGCCAAAAAGAACCGAAGCCTAATATGACTCTTACTGGCTTTCCAATACGCCTTAGAGATTCTAATATTATATTTGCTACCTTTTTCTGATTATTATTAATATTCCGTATTAATCTGTAAGGGATTTTTTGTAAATCATTTTTCTTTTTAATTCGAAACGATAATTTTGTATTTTTCATAGTTTATGCTTAAAAGCTTTTTTTGCGTCTTCAATTTTTTCTTTTATATTTTCCACCTTTATCGAATTACCTCTAATAAAAGAGAATGGCTCATAAAATCCCTTCGGAACATGTGTATTGGCGCCAACAATACTATGATGCCCAATAAAGACACCGGATTCAATAGTACAGTTTGGTCCTATCCAAACATTACTTTCAATAGATACTGGCTCAATTTTAACATCGCCCTTTTGCCAACTAGGTACATCATCTTGTTCCATTCCTAATTTCCAATTATGGTTATGTGTCGCAATAAAAATACCTCTTGCCAACATAACATTATTGCCCATTATTACAGGGGCTTCATTCAAAATGGTAATATCATCATTAATTTGGCAATTATCACCAATATAAATTCTTTCTGGATAGCGTATTTCAACATTATTACCTATTCTCGTCATCTCACCTATATGAAAAGATAAATAATTTCTATAAGCCCATTCGCGCAAATTCCTATCAGGTAATACCTTAACTTTTTGACGGAGAGCATAAATTAAACGATTAGTTTCTGATTTTGATTTTTTAGCAAATTCACTGCTTATAAATATATCCCGCTGCATGTCTGGAAGAAAAAATATTTTATTATCCATTAATGCTAAATATAATTCATCGAGATTATTAAAAATTAAATCCGGTATTGATAATTTAATTCTCGCATTATTTCCACACCTCACTAAAATTTTTCTTTTCCATCCATTATTAATAGCACCCATAATATCATCCTTATAATCATTACCGATAAAACACGATTGTTCTTTAGAAATCTTCATGGTGGATAATACCTTATTAAACAAAGAATTAACTTTTTTATTTTTTCTAACACCAAAATCACCAGAGGTAAAATGGGCATCAAATATATTATAAATTCCAATTCTTTTTAGGGCGCGATGTGATTCGTCACCAAGCATATCGGAGATAGTGACTACTTTAATGCCTCTATTTTGCAATTCTTTGACTAATTTTTCTATATATTTAGAATTTGATTTTATATTAAGAGAATCATCTTTCCAAATAGAAATTATATCTGTTAATATTTTATCTGATAATGATTTTTTTATATTTAATCTTGGTATAACAAATTCTTTATAAAATTCTAACTCATCAATTTCTACACCATTTTTGTTTCTGATCTTTTTATACTCTGAAAAACCATTGTTTATCGCTTCCATTATTTTATTTTTTGGTGATATTTTTATTCCTATTTTTAATAAATAATCCGCTATTTTATTTATAGCTAGCGATAAAGATTCTTGATTAACTTCATAACAAACAATAGTCTTACTGACATCTATGCCAACCAACTGAATATTTTTTAATTTAATTTTTTGTTGTAAAAATAAAATTCGTTGAAATTTATCCAAGATGCATAATTGACTGTTCCTTAATCCCGCATTTAACTCATTTTCAAAAATTCTAAATACGATTTATCCTCATAAATTCCCGAGATATAATTTTTTATATTTTGTAAATAAATCTCTATATTTAAACTATTGCCATTATTACCAAAAAATGGAAAGAAATTTATCCCTTCTATTTTAATTTTCCTAAGATCGATTCTTTCTATCAATTTATCTATTATTAATAAATCATGTTTATAATATTCTTCAAGATCATTATCCATTTTAGGCCTTTGTAAATTATTTAATTTTTTATTCATAATTTTCCTTTTATATTTATATATAATTAATATAAACCTAATAAAAGTTTTGATGATTAAAAAAATAGGTTAAGACGTCTTTTGACAACCTCAACCTATTAAGTGTGATACAAAACTCTTTTAATTTCCTCAAGAGTTTCAATAGCATTTTCTCTTGCTACCTTTGCGCCTTCTTCAAGCACAGATTGTATATAGGACGGATTCTGTATAATCTTAATCCTTTTTTCTTGAAAATCCCTTAAGAAATTCTGAACGATACGAGTTAGGAGTTGCTTAAATTGTCCCATCATTGGTTTGCCACTCTCATGCGCTTTAATTATAGTATCAATCTCCTCGCGCTCTGATTCAGTTTTTGCCAATCCTTTTGCAACCAAAATGTGGCTCTCTAATTTCTCATTCATTATCCCTTCAAAAGTAGTTTCGGCAACCTTGATCTTGTTGGCAACCATCTTTAAATCATCGGTCAAGAAAATGGCCCCCCCGGGATTAGTCTTGCTCATTTTCCCTTCCCCCCTTAAAGAGAGGATGCGAAGCGACTTAACTTGCAATGCTGTAGGAATTGGAAAAATATTTCCATATTTCTTATTGAATCTACGCGCAAGTTTCCGTGTTACCTCTAGATGAGCCAGCTGATCTTCTCCTACCGGAACCCTCTCAGCTCTGTTCAATAATATATCTGCTGCCATAAGCACTGGATAAAGGAGTAATAAAGCATTCGCCGTTTCTGGACCCATATTTGCTCTGAGTTTATCTTTAAGGGCTGGCACTCGTAAAAGTTCCGCGACTGTAATATGCCGAGCCAAAAGAGCAGTAAGAATAGTTACCTCTCCAGCTATATCAGATTGGAGATAAATCTTAGTTTTACTAGGATCGACTCCAAGTGCAATATAATCAGCTACGACTTCTCGAATATACTTCTTAACTACCGATGGTTCGTTATCGGTAAGAGCATGAATGTCGGCAACAAAAACTACCGTAGATATCCCTTGATTCTGAAGCTCAATAATAGGCGCCACTGCCCCCAAATAATTTGCCACCGTTAAGTCACCAGTAGGTCTGATGCCAGTTAAAACATCTACCTTATATCCCATTTTTATTACCTCTCCATAGGAATTATTTTTGTCCTTTTTAGCACTAATATCATTATAATATTTCATCTTATCTTTGTTGATAATGAAGACGCCGACAATTAATAAACTTAAGTCCCTTGTCTCTATATTAAATTATAATTCCCAAAATATCAAACACGAAATGCCTGCCGTTTTTAGTTGCGGGCATAAATTAAATCATTAATTTAATTATAAAACTAAGATTCCATTCAAACGACGCCTTGGCTCTAATTATTTTAAGATTCCGTTAATATCAGTAATCAATCTACCGACATATCCTGATGTTAAATATATCTTCATCCCAAAAACTTTGGATGATATTAAATCAAGAAAAAATTAATGGATTAATCGATAATGTCCAATTCTTATACAAGGACATTAGAAAAGTGTCTTTGAGAGTCTTATAATAGTATAATGGTCTAAAAGTGACACATCAATATATCGTTTTTGTGTCATTTTTGTCACTTTTTAAGTTGCTCAAGTCGCGTCATTATAGTAAAATAAAAGTATTAAAAATCGCCTTACAAGGCTTGACCGACCACGGTTCCAACTCAAATCGGCCAGCACTTCGACAAGCTCAGTGCAGCCAAATAAAATATTATATGCAAGAAAATTTTGAATGCCAAAAATCGCCCAAAAAAGAATTTATCCCCACCGAGGATAGATGCGCTATACAGCGTCAACTTATTAAAGATTTTTGCGAATCACAAAATAAAAATGACGCCAAACAAAGAAATATTTGCGCCTCAAATTGGGTAGAAAAATATGCCGATAATTTCGATCAACTAAACAAAGAACTAATTCGCTCCTACAAAGATACTCAGGATGAAAAAGAACGAGAAATTATTTTAGATAAAATTCAAGAGGAACTAGAGACTCTTAACCAAATCAACGGTTAATTCATTTTGCCACTAAAAAGCGAAATTTATGTCCTATTTTATTTATATTCTAGAATGCGCAGATAAATCGCTGTATACCGGCTATACCAATGATTTAACAAAAAGATTGAAACAGCACAATAACTCCAAATACGGCGCCAGCTACACAAAATCCAGAAGACCTACTATTTTAAAATATTCCGAGGAATTCCAAACCAAAAGCGAAGCATTGAAACGAGAGATAGAAATCAAAAGTTGGACTAGAAAAGAAAAACTGAATCTAATCACAAAATAAAAATTAAAACCGCCGATTGCTTTTAGCAATCGGCGGTTATTTTTACCAGCTTTGTTTTCTGCTATCCATCACCAATTTTTCCCAACAATCATCGCAATGTATACCACAAGGCAAATTATGATCGATTCTTTCTTCGCCTAATTCTTTTTCGCAAGTTCGGCAATATGGAATATTTAAATCATCAAAAATAACAGGAATTCTTTTTTTCATTTCCACAAAAAGCGGAATAGTGATTTCTCTCATTTGCGGATGAGCCTTAAGAGCACAACGCAACCTAAAAAAATGTCTCCACTCACGCAAATCATAAGTGATAATTATTTCCGTTTTCAAAGAATTCGGCAAAACACTTCGCGCTATTTGCGGACTTTCTCCAAGCTCAATCATTTTATTATATGCCTTTTCGCTAGCCAACATGTGACGAAACCACACATCAAAAGAAGCGGTATTTTTTAAGTGAGGTTTAATATCAATAACCGTAATTTCGCCACCGAACTTCCCCTTGGAATAATTACAATATCGAGTTGACTCTTGAGAATAAGCCGCTATACGATGACGCACAACCTCATGACTTACTCCCCTGTCGCAAACAACCCCAACCGTAACTTTTTCATGTTCAATTACGCTTTCATGTCCGCTGGCTATAATATTCGCAATAAGTCTTACAGCAGAATCGGGAGTTATTTTATCTTCACTTTTGTAACAAACTCTTCCGTAACGCTCCAATCTTCGTAAAATTTCATTACCATCAAAATCATATTCAAAAACGAAAAAAGGTTTAATAATCTTCATTTTTTCTCTCCTTTCTCCTCTATTGCACATAGAGAAGTTTCAATTTTTAATCTACCTCTACCATACTAATTATCAAAATGTTCATTGTCAAATTGATATTGCATAATAAAAATTGACGAATATAATAATAGATATGAACAAATTTGAAGATAGACAATTAAATAAAATCATCGGAGAAGAAGAAAAAAGACTAGAACGAGAAAAGATGAAAGAATTGAACAAATTCCTTCAAAATATAGCGGAAAACCTTCACGCCGAAGGATTACCCATCAAAGAAGACGGAAGAATCGATGAATTGGGTTTTACCGACATATATCCTCAAGAAAAAATACAAGACGACATTAAAAGAATAAACTACTACAAATCTCAATGGGGAGAACAAGAAAACAGAAAAGAAACCAACGGAGAAAAATTGGAAATGCTTAAAACAGCTATCTTCAATAAATTCCTCGGAGAGAAATTTATTATTACCCGCTCCACTGAAATAGATGACGTGGACAACAAAGTTGATAATGTTATTATGGAAAGAAAAACTGGAAATATTGTTTCTGCTTTCGATGAAATCAGCGAAATCAACGACTATCGCTATAAAGAAAAGGTAGAAAAAATCATGGAGAGAAACAAAAGCGGAGCTTCTCTCAAATATGGATTATCACTAGATGAAAATGGGGAAATCAAACCTTCGTCCAAAATAGAACATATTCCCCTCTTCTATTTAGCTCTCCCCCAAAAGCAAATTGAAGAAGGAATTAAAAATTTCAAAATGGATTCTACTTCTGAATATGAAAAGAAGTTATTTGAATATTTCATTCTCAGCATCAAAACTCAAATGAAGGGGTTGGAATTAAAAAACGATACTCATCCGGAATGCCAAAAAAGGTTAAAACAACTTGAAACCTCTCTCAAGAACATCAAATAACCATTGCATCAGTCATAATTTTAATTTTACGTAAAATAACAATATAATTTTATGGAAGAAAATCAAAATATTATTAATATAGAAGATTTCAAAAAAATAGATTTGCGTGTCGCCAAAGTATTGAAAGCGGAAAAAGTAGAAAATTCCGATAAACTTTTACGTTTAGAAATTGACTTGGGATTTGAACAGCGTCAAATCTTGGCTGGAATCGCTTTACAATATCAGCCGGAAGAAATGATCGGCAAACAAATTATTGTCGTAGCCAACCTAGCCCCTAGAATGCTTCGCGGACTGGAAAGCAGGGGTATGCTTCTAGCCGCCTCTGATTCTACCGGCCAAATATCTCTTCTTACGCCGTCAAAAGATTCTGAGCCCGGAGCAAAAATAAATTAAATTATCCACTATTGACATCTATTATCAATACAGTACACTGTAAAAATATAATTAATAATACGAAATTTTAAATTCCCAAAAGGTCGAAATTAACCAAAGGAATTATGACTATAACGGAATTAAACAAAAGTATCTTAATCCTCAATAAAAAAGATGAGGATGACGATGAGCTAGAAGAAGAACTAGACGAACAAGAAGAACCAACCAAAAAGAGCAAAAAATCAGATGACGAAAAAGACATCGACCCCAAAGATGACGATGAAGATGAAGACGAAATGGATTTATATGAAGGAGAGGATGAATTCTACGGACAAGACCTCAAATTAGATACCGAGGACGACGACGAAGAAGAAGGTTTCTAATAAGTATCTAAAAAACAATCTCGCCTTGGCGAGATTGTTTTTTTGTGTTATACTTTTAAATAACAAACATATGATTCACAAAAAATCATTAAAAAACTTAGAAAAAATAGGTTATTTTAACAAAAAACATCCCAAGAAAATATTTCGCGAAAAAATTGGGCCTAAAAAAATCCTTTTATATATTTTAGGTGTTATGGCCTTGGGCGGAGTTATTTTGGGCGCCTATGCAATTTATCTTTTTCAAACCCTGCCCAATCCAGAAAATTTTGGGGATAGAATAGTGGCTCAATCCACTAAAATCTACGACCGCACCGGAGAAACATTGCTTTATGAAATTCACGGAGATGAGAAAAGGACCGTTCTTTCTTTAAATGAAATCCCCGAATACGTCAAAGAAGCAATTTTATCCATTGAGGATGCGGAATTTTACAACCACCCCGCTTTTGATTGGCGTGGTATTTTACGCGCCTTCATTACCAATTTAAAAACCGGCAAATTCACTCAAGGCGGATCTACTATTACTCAACAATTAGTAAAAAATGCCTTTCTTACCAATGAGAAAACCATTACCAGAAAAATAAAAGAAGTCATCTTAGCCATTAAGATGGAAAAAAATTATTCTAAAGATGAAGTCTTGGGGCTTTATCTCAATCAAATTCCTTTTGGCTCCAATGCTTACGGTATTCAAGCAGCCAGTCAAAATTATTTTGGAAAAGACGCGAAAGATCTAACCCTTGCCGAATCCGCCACTTTAGCGGCCATGCTTCAAGCCCCCAGTTACTACTCCCCCTATGGTAATCACAAACAAGAATTATTGAATAGAAAAAATATTGTTTTAGAAAAAATGAAAGAATATGGATACATCAATGAATCAGAATTGAAAACTGCCAAAAAACAAGAACTGACATTTTCGCAAAAATTTAATGGCATCCGCGCCCCGCACTTCGTAATGTTCGTTAAAGAATATTTGGAAGAAAAATATGGAACCGAATTTGTAGAAACGGGCGGACTCAAAGTCATCACCACTCTAGACTGGAACTTACAACAAGTAGGAGAAAAAGTTGTAGCCGAGGGAGCGCAAAGAAATGAAGAATTATACAACGGCACCAACGCCGCGCTTATTGCTCAAGATGCTTCCACCGGACAAATTCTAACCATGGTTGGCTCTCGTGATTACTTCAATGTTGAAAGCGAAGGCAATTTCAATGTCATTACCGGACACCGTCAACCAGGATCATCTTTTAAACCCTTTGCCTATCTTACGGCTTTTGAAAAAGGATACACCCCCGACACGATTGTTTTTGATGTAAAAACCGAATTCAATCCCGATTGTCCAGCCAGCGCCACTCAAGAAAAAGATCGTTTTGGTTCTATTTGTTATCATCCCAGCAATTATGATCATGTCTTTCGCGGCCCCATTGACCTACGCCACTCCTTGGCGCAATCAATTAACGTAACAGCCGTAAAAGCGATGTACTTGGCGGGATTAAACAACACTATCCAAACAGCGCAAAAATTAGGCATCACCACTCTTACCGATTTAAACAGCTACGGCTTATCTTTAGTTTTGGGCGGTGGAGATGTTAGCCCTATAGAAATGGCCGAAGCTTATTCTGTTTTCGCTCAAGACGGAATAAAACACAAACAACAATCAATTTTAAAAGTAGAAGATTCTAAAGGCAACGTTTTGGAAGAATATAAAGATGAGAAAGAAGAAGTCTTCAACCCTCAATATATTCGAATGATCAATGATGTCCTCTCTGACAACGAAGCTCGATTGGGATTATTCAGCCCCAATAATTTATTAGAAATTTCCGGACATCAAGTGGCTGCTAAAACCGGTACCACTCAAGACTATCGCGATGCTTGGACTTTTGGCTATACCCCCTCTCTCGTAGTAGGCGTTTGGGCTGGTAATAATAATTTTACTCCTATGACTACCGGCAGTGGCAGCATCTTAGCGGCCGTTCCTATGTGGCATAATTTTATTGTAGAAGCACTCAAAGACAAACAACCGGAAACATTCCCCAAACCAGAATCTGTCACCACCAACAAACCAATTCTTAACGGACAATATATGATTAATCTCAAAATCGGAGATACGCTTTATCCGCAAATTCACAACATTCTATATTGGGTCAAAAAATCCGATCCGCAAGGAGCAATGCCAGAAAACCCATCCAACGATCCGCAATTTAATAATTGGGAAATACCGGTCTTAAATTGGGTTCAAGCCAACGTGCCCAATGCCGGAAGTTATAATTTAACCGTCCCAGCCGGATATGGAGAAGTAGTTAGTGGAAATAATAAGCCGATGATCACTATCGCCTCTCCGGGAAATGGTTCTTATTTAACTACCGATTACGTTTCAGTCTTAGCCCAAATTAAAACATCAACCGGAGTAAAATCCATCAAAACCTATTTCAATGATATTCTTATCACGCAAACTGACAATTTTACCGGAGATACTTACCATATTCAATTCATTCCTCAAACCATTGAAGCGCAAAATAAAATCAAAATAGAAGTAATTGATAAATTGGGTCAAACCAACGAAACATCAATCATCATCTTCAAACAATAATCTTTATTTAAAACACCGCCGGCGATTTTATCGCCGGCGGTGTTTTTTAAACTATGAAATGATTCTAATCTTTTTTATTTTATATCCTTCTTTTTCCAGATAAAATTTTAATTCTTCTTGAAAAAAATACAATTCATTAGCCTCAACAGCATTGCGCGCTCGAATCATTAAACTACCATTAAAATAATCAATTGATTCCGCTTTAATATTTTTAATATTCTCTTTCAAGAAATTAGCGGTCAAAGAACGAATTTCCAGTTCATCAAATTTCTTTCTTAAACCGAGATCATTGAGCTTTTTTCTAATAATACCTTTTATTCCTTGCATATTGATTTCAATTCTTCCTTAACAACCTTTCTGTCATCCCATGGAATTTTCTCTCCATTTTTAACAACCATTACCTGCTCTGATCCCTTTCCAGTGATTACTAAAATATCTCCAGTTGAACAAGTTCTCAATCCGGTGCGAATCGCATCGCGTCTGTTCTCAATCATCTTGGGGTTCTTTTTGGCCAACTTCACGCCCACAGCCACGTCTTCCATAATCCTTCTCGGATCTTCATCATATGGATCTTCATTAGTAATAATTATTTCATCACAAAATTGCGAGACTACCTTCCCCATTGCCGGACGCTTCCACTTATCCCTGCCACCACCAGTAGAACCTAAAATACAAATCAATTTTGATTTTTCTTTTACTTCCTTTTTTAAAGAAGAACAAACCGCCTCCAAAGAATCTGGCGTATGCGCATAATCGACGAATACTTTAAAATCACTATTAGTTTCTATTTCTTCCATTCTACCAGGTAAACCGTCAAACTTAGCCAAAGATTCTTTAATAGCCATTAAAGGAACGTTCAAAGACTTGGCAATAGCAATAGCGCATAAAATATTCTCCAAGTTAAAATCGCCCTTTAACGGAGAATGCATTTCCACACCATCCAAACGCAAATCAATTCCTTGGTTGGAACTTTGATAATGATCGGGCTTCACCACCACATCCACTCCGTTTTTATTAACACAATTAAGACAAAAACCGATTTTCTTTTCAGCCCAATAATTCAAAAAATTATCAGCTAACTTATCATCTAAATTCACTACGCTTATTTTTTTAATATGAGCTTCAAACTGACCTCGACGATCGCTAATTGGCATTTTCTTTCTGCAAGAATTCAATTTGGCGAACAACCTCTCCTTGGCCTGTCTGTATTTTTCAAATGAATTATCATGAGCTTCCAAATGTTCGGGTTGCACATTAACCAAAGCCGCTACATCAAAATCTATGAATTGATGACGATGTTGCTTGATACCTTCGGAAGTCACTTCTAAAATAACATACTGGCAATGCTTTTTTTTGGCGTGAAAAAGAAACTTTTGCAAAAATAATCTACCGGGCATAGTCATCTTCAAATTGTTCGGCCAACTTTTTTCACCCACTTTAAAACGTAAAGAATTGGCCACAGCCGTCTTTTTTCCCATAGACTCCAAGAAGGAATTTAACAATTCCGCTACAGTCGTCTTTCCTTTTGTACCGGTAATACCGATAATCACGAAATTTTTCCCAGGAAATCCATAGAACATCGCCCCAATAAAAACTAGACAATAATGATAAAAAGAAATAATAAAATCAGGCGTTATTTTCTTAATGAATTTTTTAATTTGATAAATCATTTATATTTTCTTACTTAATAGCTTTAACGCTTCTTTTAGACGTTTTTCTGGGTCAACAATTTCCCCAGGAATCTTCTTAATTGCTTGTCGACTTACACTCTTATCATAGCCGAGTCCCACCAAAGCATCTTCCAACTCCATATCGCTTTCCAATTTAGAATTATCGCCCCCCTCTTCGACTATCTTTGTTTTCAATTCTAAAATAATTCTCTCCGCTGTTTTCTGCCCAATACCAGGGGCGCGATGCAAAAAATCCGCTTTGCCGGAAATGATAGCTGCTTTCAAATTTTCCACAGAACTCAAACCAATTAATCCCAAAGCTGTTTTTGGTCCAATGCCGGAAACAGAAATCAATAATTCAAAAAGCTCCATTTCATCCTTATGTAAAAATCCATACAAATCCATCGCATCTTCTCTTACATGATGATGTAAAAATAATTTTGTTATATCCCCCAACTTAGGCAATTTAGCTCCAGTTTCTTGAGAAACAAAAATACGAAAACCCAACCCATGATTTTCTATCACAATAAATTTATCGCTCTTTTTCGCCAAAATTCCCTCAATAGAATAAAACATATTTATGTTTTTATTGTACTACATCTTCAATTAGTTCGCAAAAATGGACATTGACAGATAATTAATATCAATTAAAATAAAAATAGATAATTTAATATCAAACAGGGGGGTAAAAATGAAGAAACTAAATAAGGATGTATTATTTTATATCTTTATCGCTTTCATGATTGCCATCATCGTCTTTTCTATATTCTATACAATTTTAAGAATTATCCCGCACGAAGCTCTGCATAGCATTTTTTACCACGATTAAACCAATAAAAAAGAAGCGGTCACATTGACGCTTCTTTTCATAATTAGCTAGACTAAATTTGACTTTTAAACCATTTTCCTATAATATAAAAACAAGATAATTTATTATTATGCCATTAACAAAATCAGCTCACAAGGCTCTAAGACAATCAAAAAAACGCCGTGTTACCAATAAAGCAAAAATGACCGAATTAAAATCGGTTATTAAAGATTTCAAAAAAATGGTAGCTGCTGGAAAAGTGAAAGAAGCAAAAAAACAATTAGATATCGCCTTCAAAAAATTAGATAAAGCCGCCAAAATCAACATCATCAAGAAAAACAAAAGCAGCAGATTAAAATCCCGATTATCCTTATCATTAAATAAACATTCTAAATAATAAAAAAGCCCTCTTTATAAAGAGGGCTTTTTTATTCCCCAAATATCAAAACTGTGTTTAAAATATGGGACATTGACAAAACATGAAAAAAAATTTAATATAGTGGGTAGCTCTCTAAAAAAGGAGGTTTGAAAATGGAAATACCCAAGGATTATGAAGAAGCTTTGATTGTGGCTAAAAAAATAGGGTTACCCGTTGAAAAGATTTGTCATATTTTTGGAATCAAAAGAAAATTGATCATTACTACCATCACCGAAGCTCGAGAAGCATTTCATAAGGCTCCGAGTGGAAGTGAGGAGGAAAAAGAAGCTTTAAAAAAGTGGATTTCTCTCTGTTCTACTACTACTGAAGCTCAAGAAATATATCGCAGTACTCCGAGTGGAAGTGAAGAAGAAAAAGAAGCTTTAAAAAAATGGGTCTCTCTCTGTTCTACCATTGCCGAAGCTCATGAAGCATATCACGATGCTCCGAGTGAAAGTGAAGAAGAAAAAGAAGCTTTAAAAAAATGGGTCTCTCTCTGTTCTACCATTGCCGACATTCAAGAAGCATATCACGATGCTCCGGGCGACAACAGAGAAGAAACTTTCGAGAAATGGCTCTCTCTCTGTTCTACCGCTGCCGAAGCTCATGAAGCATTTAACAATGCTCCGAATAGCAATAAAGAAGAAGCTTTAAAGAGATGGAAAGAACTTTCTGCCAAAGAAATAGAAAAAGCTTCTACTGCTGCCGAAGCTCGAAAAGCATTCAACAATGCTCCAAGGGACAACAAAGAAGAAGCTTTCGAGAAATGGATTTCTCTATGTTCTACTATTACTGAAGCTCACGAAGCATATCGCAATACTCCGAGTGGAAGCGAGGAAGAAAAAGAAGCTTTAAAAAAATGGGAAGAACTTTCTGCTAAAGAAATAGAGAAAGCTTCTACTGTTGCCGAAGCTCGAGAAGTGTATCACAATGCTCCGGGTGGAAGCAAAGAAAAAAAAGAAGCTTTCGAGAAATGGTTCTCTCTATGTTCTACTATTACTGAAGCTCACGAAGCATTTAACAATGCTCCGAATAGCAATAAAGAAGAAGCTTTAAAGAGATGGAAAGAACTTTCTGCCAAAGAAATAGAAAAAGCTTCTACTGCTGCCGAAGCTCGAGAAGCATTTCATAAGGCTCCGAGTGGAAGTGAGGAGGAAAAAGAAGCCCTGAAGAAAATAATTCTTTTGTCGTAAACAGCAAAGCGGCCGTCGTGTAAACGGCCGCTTTTTTATTCCCCAAATAATGCAGAATCTCATAGATAAGATTAAAACTGTGTTTAAAATATGGGACATTGACAAAACATGAAAAAAAATTTAATATAGTGGGTAGCTCTCTAAAAAAGGAGGTTTGAAAATGGAAATACCCAAGGATTATGAAGAAGCTTTGATTGTGGCTAAAAAAATAGGGTTACCCGTTGAAAAGATTTGTCATATTTTTGGAATCAAAAGAAAATTGAGCATTACTAACATCATCAAAGCTCACGAAGCATATCGCAATGCTCCGAGTGGAAGTAAGGAAGAAAAAGAAGCTTTAAAGAAATGGATTTCTCTCTGTTCTACTACTATTGAAGCCCGAGAAGCATATGGCAATACTCCGAATGGAAGCAAAGAACAAAAAGAGGCTTTAAAGAAATGGATCTCTCTATGCCTTACCATTGCCGAGACCCAAGAAGCATATGGCAATACTCCGAGTGGAAGTAAGGAAGAAAAAGAAGCTTTAAAGAAATGGATTTCTCTCTGTTCTACTGCTGCCGAAGTTCAAGAAGTATATCACGATGCTCCGGGCGACAACAGAAAAGAAGCTTTCGAGAAATGGCTCTCTCTATGCTCTACTACTACTGAAGCTCACGAAGCATATCGCAATGCTCCGAGTGGAAGCAAAGAACAAAAAGAAGCCTTGAAGAAATGGAAAGAACTTTCTGCCAAAGAAGTAGAAAAAGCTTCTACTATTGCTGAAGCTCGAAAAGCATTCAACAATGCTCCGAGGGACAACAAAGAAGAAGCTTTCGAGAAATGGATTTCTCTATGTTCTACTATTA
>DAONDV010000007.1:5968-31694 GCA_035402745.1 Minisyncoccota bacterium | reverse complement strand
GGAAGCAAAGAAAAAAAAGAAGCTTTCGAGAAATGGTTCTCTCTATGTTCTACTACTGCCGAAGCTCGAGAAGCATTTAACAATGCTCCGAATAGCAATAAAGAAGAAACTTTAAAGAAATGGAAAGAACTTTCTGCCAAAGAAATAGAAAAAGCTTCTACCGTTGCCGAGACCCAAGAAGCATATGGCAATACTCCGAGTGGAAGTAAGGAAGAAAAAGAAGCCCTGAAGAAAATAATTCTTTTGTCGTAAACAGCAAAGCGGCCGTGTAAACGGCCGCTTTTTTATTCTCTAAACAACGCGCAGTCGACCGGATTTGAACCGGCGGTCTCCTCCGTGACAGGGAGGCGTGTTAACCGGGCTACACCACGACTGCATACAACTTTTCAATTATAACTTAATAAATTCGGGCGTAAACCGAAATGTCGCGGGGCTAGGAATTGCACCTAGGCCTCAAGGTTATGAGCCTTGCGAGATACTACTTCTCTACCCCGCTGAGGATTATTCTAACATAAACAATTTTTATTTTCAACAAAAAATCATTTTTAACGCTTCATCGCGCCACCTTAGCAATCATTGAAATATTTCCAAATATTTGCTAAAATCAATGCATAATAAGCCAAGATAAGCAATTATAAGTTTATCTCACTAAATGCTTTGGCTACATAGCTCAGTGGTTAGAGCGAAGCATTTTCACCCGACCATCTTTCACCTTTCATGCCGATATAGCTCAGTGGTTAGAGCGAAGCATTCATAACGCTTAGGTCGGTGGTTCGATTCCACCTATCGGCACAAAAAAGATGGGCGGGCAAGCAACGCTTAGGTCGGTGGTCCGATTCCACCTGTAGCCACCCTTATAAATTATTAGCAGGGTAAATATAAATTAATGACTATCGAAGAAATAAAAAAAATCGCTAAAGAAGAAATTGCAAAAGCTGAAAACTTGATTGAATTAGATCAATTAAAAATCAAGTATTTGGGCCGCAACGGATACTTAACCGATGTTTTAAAATCTCTAAAAGATTTGGCGATAGAAGAAAAAAGAAAGATTGGATCCGAAGCTAACGCCTTACGCCAAAAATTGGAAGAAATTTTTAACGAAAGAAAAAATGCTCTTGTGAGAAATATTGAATACAAACCAATAGACATCTCCATCCCCGGCAAGAAAAAAGAAATCGGGCATATTCACCCCATTTCCAAGATTCAAGAACAAATTGAAGATATTTTTTCTTCCATGGGCTTTACTATTGCCGAAGGACCGGAAATAGAAACAGAATTCTACAACTTTGACGCCTTAAATATTCCCGCCAATCACCCCGCCCGAGATATGTGGGATACTTTTTGGTTAAAACCCAATCCCAAAGCCCCCACTCAGCAAATAGAAAATCAAAAATTACTATTGCGCACTCACACATCTCCCGTACAAATTCATTACATGGAAAATCATCAATTACCAATCAGAATGATTTGTCCCGGCAAATGCTTTCGCTATGAAGCCAGTGATGCTTCTCATGATTTTCAATTTTATCAATTCGAAGGACTAATGATAGACAAAGACACATCTTTAGCCAACTTTAAATTCGTTATTTCCGCTTTCTTCAAAAGATTTTTCAATAAAAAAGATTTAAAAGTTCGTATCATTCCCAGCTACTTCCCCTTCGTGGAACCGGGTCTAGAAGTAGATATTTCTTGCCCCCGTTGTAATCAAAAAGGATGTCCTTTGTGCAAAAACACGGGATGGATAGAAGTTGCCGGAGCTGGTATGGTTCATCCAGAAGTATTCAAAGCCGTGGGATACAATCCCAAATATGTCCAAGGATTCGCCTTTGGTTTTGGCATTGAAAGAATGGCCATGATCAAACACAACATTCCAGATATTCGTCTCTTTAATTCCGGCGATTTAAGATTTATCAAACAATTCTAAATATGCGCTTCTCTTACAATTGGTTAAAAGAATATATAGTTAATCTCCCCAAGCCGGAAATCGTGGCTGATATTTTAACACGCAAAAGTTTTGAAGTTGAGGAAATCATTAAATTAGAAAATGATTATGCGCTTAATATAAAATTATCACCGGACAGATTCCCCGATTGCAGCGGACACATTGGACTAGCCAAAGAAATTTGCGCTTTATTGAATTTAAAATTCAAAGAACCAAAAATAATTTTCAAAGAAGCTAAAAAGAAAACCAATCAACTCATTAAAGTAAAATTAGAAAATAAAACCGATTGTTTAAGATATTGCTCTCGCATTATTCAAAACATTCAAATCAAACCATCTCCCAAATTAATCAAAGAAAGATTGGAAACTTGTGGAATGCAATCCATTAATAATATTGTTGATGCTTCAAACTATGTAATGTTAGAAACCGGCCAGCCATTACACTGCTTCGATTATGATAGCATCGCCAAAGATAAAACCATTATCATCCGCCGAGCCAAAAATAAGGAGAGAATGGAAACCTTGGATCACAAAATGTTGGAATTAACATCAGACGTTTTATTAATTGCTGATTCTCAAAAAATATCGGCTATTGCCGGCATCAAAGGAGGAGTTTCTACTGGTATTAGCGACACAACAAAAACCATCATCCTCGAAAGCGCTAATTTTGACCCTGCTGTTATTAGACAATCATCCAAAACCATCAACCTCATCACCGATGCTTCTATTAGGTTCGAAAAAGGCATTAGCCTAGATTTAACTAAATATGCAATTAATCGCCTAGCGCAATTAATTCAACAAATTGGCGAAGGAGAAATTCTTGGCGGTATTGTGGATGCTTGTCCCAAAAAACCGAGCAAAAAAATCTTAGGCTTCAATCTAAAGCAGTTTCAAACATTCGCCGGTTTTGCTATTCCCACCGCAGAAATTCAAAAAATATTTCAACGCTTACACTTCAAAATATTAAAGAAAAATAAAGAAACTATTTTCATTGAAGCTCCGGCTTGGAGATTGGACATAGAAATGTTTGGCGATTTAGCCGAAGAAATTCTTAGAATCTACGATTACAACAAAATACCGGCCACTCCCCCTCAAGGAATTATCATCCCCCCAGAAAAAAACGACAATGTAATTTGGAAAAGAAAAATCAGAAAAACTCTAACCTCATTAGGCGTAAATGAAGTCTACAATTACTCATTTGTATCCGAAAAAGATTTGGAAAATTTTTATATTAAAAAAAATGAAGTCATTCCTCTAAAAAACCCGATTAGTTCAGAATATGCCTTCCTCCGCCCTACTCTCATTGCCAATCTTTTAAAAAACAGCTCATCTAATTTAAGGTTTTTTGATGAAGTAAAGATATTTGAAATTGGAAAAACCTTTCAAAGCGCACCTATTTATCCTCACGAAGAATGGCGTCTAGCCGGTCTTATTTCCAGAAAAAACAAAAAGGATAATCCCTTTTTAGAACTTAAAGGCATCTTAGAAAAACTCTTTCAATCATTTGGAGTTTGGGATGTTGAATTTCATAATTGGAGTAGTGATCTTTGGTTAATCAAAGGACGCGCAGCTGAAATAAAAATTGGAAATGAATCATTAGGAATTATTGGAGAAATTTCTCCGGAATTAGCTCAAAAATACACCGACGAATTTGCAACTGTCATTTTTGAAATGGATTTGGAAAAAATAATAACATCCATCAATGAAGAATTAGAATACGAGCCATTATCAAAATTTCCAGCCGTTATTAGAGATATCTCTATGGTGGTAAATAATGAAACGAGCGTGGCGGAAATCTTAAATATTATCAATGATACAGAAAATAAGATATTAAGAGATGTTGATTTATTTGATATTTATGAAGGGGAAAATCTAGGCAATGCTAAAAAAAGCTTAAGCTTTCATTTAATCTTTCAATCGGAAACAAATACACTCACCAATGAAGAAGTTGGAAGGTCTTTAGAAAAAATAATTTCCGCCTTAAAAGATAAAATAAACGCGGAAATCAGATAAATATGAAATTAATTGTCGCCCTAGGAAATCCGGGTTCAAAATTCAAGAATACTCGACACAATGCCGGAGCTATAATTTTAGAAGGCTGGTTCAAAAACCAGAATTTTAACGACCTAGAAAACAACAAAAAACTAGAGGCTATCATTTCCAAAAATGACGATTTGATTATTGCCTTCCCTCAAACATTTATGAACGAGTCTGGCAGCGCAGTGGCCAAAATAGCCAAACAAATGAATATCAAACCCAACAACATCCTAGTTCTTCACGACGATGCCGACTTATTCATTGGCGAATATAAAATGCACTTTAAACGAGGTTCAGCCGGTCATAAAGGCGTAGAATCTATTATGGATCATCTTAAAAGTGATGATTTTTGGCGTTTACGCATCGGAATCAGACCTAAAACAGCCGGTTCCAGACAAAAATCGGAAGATTTCGTTTTAAAGAAGTTCGGTCCCAATGAAATCAAAATTATTAACAATCTTGTTGAAGAAGCCTCCGAATCTATTCAAAAATGGTTAATGGGGATAAATTGTTGATGAGCTGTTCATTCTTTTTTATTGATTTTAGGTGTAAAATAAAACTTAAGATATTGAGTTTTATTTTTTTATATGGCAGAAACAAAAAATCAAATTAATAAAATACCACCGCAAAATATTGAAGCCGAACAATCTGTTCTCGGCAGCTTAATGATCGACAAAGATGCTGTTATTAAAATAGCAGATTTTTTACAACCGACTGATTTTTATAAACCCAGCCACCAAAAAGTTTATGAAACAATGTTGGAATTATATCAACGTCACGAACCGATTGATATTTTAAGTTTGCCCAATCGCCTAAAAGACAAGGGATTTCTACAAGATATCGGAGGGATATCTTATCTAACATCTCTCACCAATATGGTCCCCACCGCTTCCAGCATCGTTTCTTATGCTAAAATTGTTCAACAAAAAAAACTCTTACGAGATTTAATCGGGGCAGCTTACGATATTTCTGAATTAGGGTTTCAAGAAGATAGAGATGTAGAAGATTTACTTGATGAAGTGGAACAAAAAATTTTTAGCGTCACTCAAAAATCCATCTCCGGACAACAATTCAAAGATATCAAAGAAGATTTAACCGGAGCCTTTGATAAAATAGAAAAACTACATAGAGGAGAAAAACCATTGCGCGGTATAGGAACCGGCTACAAACAATTAGACCATATGTTATCCGGCATGCAAAAATCCGATTTACTGATTTTAGCCGCTCGCCCATCATTAGGTAAAACTTCTCTTGCCTTAAACATTGCTCTTCATGCTGCCATGAAAGAAAAGGCTTCTGTTGGCATCTTCAGTCTAGAAATGTCTAGAGAACAATTAGTAGATCGTCTTATTAGCGCCGAATCAGGCATTGATTTATGGAAAATCAGAACCGGCAACCTCAAAGAAGAAGAACAAGACTTTGAATATTTGCATCAAGCCCTAGATAGACTTTCTCGAGCTCCAATCTACATTGATGATGCCGCTACTTCCAACATCATGCGCTTAAGAACTATGGCGCGTCGTCTCCAAGCAGATCGTGGTCTAGATTTGATTATTATTGACTACCTCCAATTAATCACCCCAAGAGATAACAAAGCCTTTAATATGGTGCAACAAATCACCGAAATATCCAGAGGACTCAAAGCCCTAGCTCGTGAATTAAATGTGCCAATTATTGCCCTCTCTCAACTTTCTCGCGCCGTAGAGCAGCGTGATCATAAAATGCCAAGACTTTCCGATTTGCGTGAATCTGGTTCTATTGAACAAGATGCTGATGTGGTAATGTTTATTTATCGCAAAGATCGCGACAAGATAGACGAGGATCTTACCGAAGAAGAAAAAAACACGGCCAAAATTATTGTAGCCAAACACCGCAACGGCCCCACCGGAGAAGTTGATCTAAAGTTCATCCCAACCCTAGTAAGCTTCAGAGATATAGATAAAAGTTTCGATGGTTATAACAATGAAGAAGAAGCTAACGCGGCAGCCGCTTTTTAAACTAGCTTTATAAAAAAATGAATTCATTCCCCAATCCCATAAAAAAATTTGTAGAAATTTTTTCTAAATTACCCTCTATTGGACAGAGACAAGCTACTCGCCTAGCCTTTTATTTAGCTAGAAAAAACGATTTAAGTAAAAATATTAATTCCGCCATCGAAACCATTGCTAATGATTTAAAAATTTGCGATCAATGTTTCTTGCCCTTTGAAAAAAATGGCAATAATCTCTGTCCCATTTGTTCGGATCAAAAACGCAATCAAACATTAATTTGTTTGGCAGAAAAAGAAATTGACGCTTTCTCTATAGAAAAAACTAAAACTTTTATTGGCACTTATCATATTTTGGGAAGATTGATTGACCCATCGGATCAAAGATCTTATGATGCTTTGAATATGAATACTCTGGAAGAACGCATAAAGAATATGCCGGAGAAAAAAGCCGAAGAAATAATTATTGCGGTTAATCCCACAACCGAAGGAGATTTAACGGCTATGTATTTGGAGAGACGCCTCAAAGACTTAAGTAAAAAAATAACGCGTCTAGGCAGAGGAATTCCTACCGGAGGAGAACTAGAATTTGCCGATGAAGAAACGATTTCCGGAGCCTTTGACAATAGAAAATAAACCCATTAATATAAAAACAGAAATTTTAAAAACTACCCGACTATAGAGAGGATAAAATGGTCATAACAATCAAAGACATTGTTAAAAGAATTAGAACAAACACCATTAAGCTGATAAATCCCAACATTGAAATTTCCATAAAAATACGGGAAGAATTCTCTTTTCAGAAAGAAGATCTGCAAAAAATATCCAAATCTCTAATGAGAGAAGCGCAAAAAATAACGAATAAACTTAATAAAGAAAGAACAAAAAGAATTGCTCTTACCGCCCACCTCACGTCTCTTTGTAAAGAGCCTCAGGAAATGTTAAAAACTGTTAACATCACCCTATCCACGCTCATTGCTTATCTCAAGGTTATAGATTACAAAATACAAAAATTACACGAAAAAACCCGCTGTTAACAGCGGGTTTTTCTTTTAAATTTTAGTTATTTTTACTTCGGTAAAATACTGACGATGAGTATTTTTCTTACGATAGCGAGTCTTGGAATGATAGTGAAAAACAACTATTTTTCTAGTACGGCCGGTCTTGGCTACCTCTCCTTCTATATGCTTTCCCTTTAAATAAGGATCGCCAACCTCAACCTTGTCTTCGTCACCTATTAAAAGAACGCGGTCAAATTTTATTTTGGCGCCTTCTTCCCCTTCCAATTTCTCTATTTTAAATTTTTTGCCTTCGGAAACCAAATATTGCTTTCCACCGGTCTCAATTACTGCTAATTTCATATATTAGTGATATTAAACGAAAATAATGCGAAAGTCAACCATCTTGTGTCAGAGCGGGTAAGGGGAGTCGAACCCCTCTCAACAGCTTGGAAAGCTGTGGTAATACCGATATACGATACCCGCCTAATTTCATAATACACCAACGATAAATGTATTAGACGAGACTCGCCCCTAAGGGCAGCTCGCAATTTCTTATTTTCTTAATTTACTATATTTTGATAAATTTTTCAAGAAAGTTTTACGATGCACCGAGGAGATTCCCTTTTCTCCAATCTTCTCAAAATGTCTCCTTGTTCCATACCCTTTATGAACATCGAGATCATAAGGATACTGCTTATTCATCTCAATCATTAAATGATCACGATAAACCTTGGCGTAAACAGAAGCTGCGCTAATCATTGGTATTTTATCGTCACCACCAATAATAGTTTTCTGCTTATATTTTTCCGGAGCATGTAGTCCCCCATCTAAATAAACTATTTCCGGCATTATTTTCGCTTTCTTCAAAACATCAGCTACGCCATTTTTTAAAGCCCAGGCCATTCCATTTTTATCTATTAATTCATTAGAAATTTTTGAGATATAAAATTTTATCTCACCTTTCTTGAATTTCAAAAACCACTCTTCTCTTTTTCGTGACGTTAACTTTTTAGAATCTCTAATTCCCTTTAAAAAATATCTAGTATTTTTATCAGACAATCCAACGGCGGCGCCGATAACCAGAGGACCAGCTATGGCGCCCCGCCCCACTTCATCTATCCCCATAATAAAACCGCGCATAATTAATTAGTTCTAAATGTTGCTCTCACTGTAATCATTACTTCTTTCTCAATACTAGAGGTATCATACGCGCCATAATCGGAAATTTCAGTGGAATTGACCGGCAAAACTTGTACTACGCCAACACTAGCCGATTTCAACGCTCCCACCTCATTATCGCTGCTTTCAGCAATTCTCTCTGCGCGATTCTGCGCATCTTTCACTGCCTCAGACAATAATTCAATCCTCGCTTCAGGCAACTGAGTATAATAATACTCCAAAGAACGTGTAGAAAATATCACTCCCGAATCAATTAATTTTTGAACATTTTTCGCCAAATTAGTTATTTTTTCTACGGCATTGGATTGCACCTGCAATGTTTGCGTTAAATTATATTTCTTCTGAGCGCTGCTGTCGGATTTATAATCATATTGATCATACATATAAACCGGAGAAATATTAATATCCTTGTCTTCAACACCTTCGCTCTTCAAAAAAGATTTAACCTTCTCTAAATCACTGGCCATTTGCGTATACCCGACTTTCAAATTATCCGCAGTAACTGTTCTTGCAAATTCCCCGTTCCACTTCACTGCATCCGATGCTACCACTTTTTTAGCGGAACCGGTTACTTGCAAAGTGTTATCCATAGCCTTGATTCGATAAATCACAAAACTAACAGCTACGGCGCTTACAATTAAGCTTAAACCGATAATAATCGGAAATAAAACGCCAATCCTGACCTTTGATTGTTCAGAAATAATCTTATTTTGATTTTGATTAAATTGTTCCATATATTTTTTATAAAACTACGACCTTTAAAATAATTTTGAAGTTTGCTTATCTAAGCAAGCATTCACCATTCTATCCGCCAAAGTATTGTCTTCTCTGGGCACTTCATGGAAGCTAAGATGCGGAAAATCAAACTTTAAATTCCATACTTCCATAAACAAAATTTGCAAATCTTTTACTTCGACTTTATATTCGCCTCTTAATTGCCTACAGATCAACTCTGAATCCATATATATTGCCACCGGGGTTTTTTCTAAGGCTTCCCTACCCGCCAATTGCCTAGTTTTCTTTAAAGCGAGGATTACGGCTTTATATTCAGCAACGTTATTAGTCGCCTCTCCAATATATTCAGAATACTCTTTTCTTTCATTTCCTATCCCCTCAATTATTACTCCTATTGCGGAAGGACCGGGATTACCACGACTTCCTCCATCAGTATGAACTATTATTTTATTAGAAATTTCTTTTATCATATTTTTTAAACAATTGGATGAACATCCACTAATTCTAAATCCAAATATGTCCTTCCTTGCCACTCATTCTCTTTAAGGGTAAAAACCAAATCAATTTTCATACCCTTTTGTAAAAAAGAAAGTTTTTCTGCGCTATTAAAACTAATAACGTCAAAAGATTTCTTATTCTTCTCTACTATCATCTTTATATGCTTAGAGCCATTACCCACAGTCCTTAAAGAAAATATATTCAAATCCTTCATAAGAAACACCGGCTCTAAATTATCCTTTCCAAACGGTTCCAATCTGCGATAAAGCGCCCAGAAACTTGGAGAAACATCTTCCGGCTCCAAAACCGCATCAATATCCAACACTGGAATCAAATCATCGTCTTTTAATTTAGCCGCTTCCGCTATTAAAAATTCATGAAATTTATCGATATTTTCATTTTTAATAGTGAATCCAGCCGACAACTTATGACCACCGGCTTCTACTAACAAATCTTTTCCTCTATCCAAGAGTTCTACTAAATTACAATTAGGAATAGAACGGCTAGAACCAACGCTTACCGTCTCGTCTTGAGAATAAAGTAAAACCGGTCGATGCCATTCATCTTTCAATTTACCAGCAATAATACCAACAATGCCATTAGACCAATTAGCGCCACCCATAAAAATTATTTTTTCCGGACCTCCTTGGCTCTTTATTTTTTCTTGAATCTCCGCATAGATCTTTTGACCTTGGCGCATTCTTTCCGTATTTAATTCATTAATTTTTTCAGCCCACATTTGAGCCTCATTTTCATTATCGGTTGTTAACAACTCAAAACTATAATCAGTGCTGTCATATCTTCCCTCAGGAGTTTTATGACGCACACGACCGACTGCATTTAAACGTGGAGCGATTACAAACCCCCCATGATAAGAATCATATTTCTTCACATCGGAAATACCGGCCACCTTAAGGAGCGCTTTCAATCCTATATTGCTAGTATCCCTTAATTGCTCTAAACCAAATTTTACTAGTACCCTATTTTCATCTATCATCGGGACTTGATCGGCAATGGTGGCAATAGCTACTAATTCTAGAACCTGCCTTTCCAAACTCGGCTTAAATTGAAATTCCAATAAATCAGCCACAGCCTGAACCGTTTTATAAGCCAATCCCGTAGCAGCCAAATATTTAAATGGATATTCGTCTCCTATTTGATGGGCATCAACAATTAATGCTCCAGGCATTTTTTCATGAGGCAAATGATGATCAAAAATCAAAACCTCCATACCCAAACCTTTGGCGAACTCCACTTCATCCACATCGGTAATGCCACAATCAAAAGTAATTAATAGCTTCACTCCCAGATCGGCAATTTGTTTAACACGATCATTAGTCAAACCGTATCCTCCTTTAAAACGATTGGGAATAAAAATATCATAGTTTTCAAAACCGAATCTTTCAAAGGCCTTAACCAAAATAGCGCAAGAACAAATACCGTCAGTATCGTAATCACCATAAACAGCCAATTTTTCGTTATTTTTAATAGCCTGCACTATTCTACCAGCTCCTTCTCTCATATTCTTCATTAAAAAGGGATCATAAAGATCCTTCATAGAAGGATTTAAAAACGCATTTATTTTTTGCGCATTTGTTATTCCTCGATTCCAAAAGATTTGTAAAATTGCTCTGGGAAATTGTTCCAAACTATTAAAAAAATCTATCGGAGCCGATTCTTTTGTTTTCCAAATTTTATCATTCATTGATTTAAAACTTTTAATCCCGGCATTTCTTCACCACTCAAATAAGATAGCATAGCTCCCCCGCCGGTAGAGACAAATCCTATTTTATCAAAAGCCTTTGCTTTTTCCAAGGCCAATAAAGTTTCTCCTCCACCCACTACACTGAAAGCCTGACTTTCTGATATGGCTTTGATAATATTTTCCGTGCTTTTGGCAAAAACCGCATTTTCAAAATAACCCAAAGGTCCATTCCAAATAATAGTTGTTGCGCCTTTAATAACATCCACAAAACTATCCAAAGAACTGGGACCGATATCCAAAATCATATCATTTTCGCCCACCCCTTCAACACCTACCACTCGAGCCTGTTTATCATCCACGGAGCCGCCCACCAAACAATCTATGGGTGTAATAATATTTTCATCCAATTTTTTAGCTTCTGACAATAATTCCGATTCAAATACAGACTTTCCAATGTTTAATCCTCTTGCCTTCAAAACCGTATTAGCCAATCCTCCACCCAACAAAATTTTATAAGATCGCTTATAAAATTTTTTAATTAATGGCAATTTGGTAGATATTTTCACTCCACCCAAAATCAAAATTAATGATTGGGTAAAATTATTTTTTACTTTATCTAAATTTTCTATCTCCTTTTCCAATAATAATCCGGCGTAACTAGGTAAAAATTTAGTGATTGCCACGACAGAAGCATTGGCGCGATGACAAACACCAAAAGCATCATTAACATAAACATCGGCCAAACTCGCCAACTGTTTGGCAAATTGATCATCGTTTTTTTCTTCTTCTTCATGAAAACGCAAATTTTCTAACAAAAAAATTTCTCCAGCGGCAGCTTTATCAATTTCTTTTTTTATTTCATCTCCAATACAATCGCTTAAAAAATTTATTTTACGCCCCAACAATATCCCCAAATATTCCGCAATTGGTCTTAAACTGAGTTCTTCTTCTTTGTTCCTTGGCTTACCCAAATGGCTGGCGAGAATAATTTTATTCGCGCCAGCCTTTAACAAAAATTGAATGGTAGGAATAGTGGCTCTAATTCTAAAATCACTTAAAATCCTGCCATCTTTATCCAAGTCAATATTGAAATCAACCCGAACAAAAACTTTTTTATTTTTTACATCAATTTCTTTAATCACTTTTATTACTTAATTTCGTAAGTAAGAGTCACATTAACTGTGATTTCATTAGATCCCACTTGAATCGGAGAAGATTCATCAGCTGCGCGTAAAGATATTTGCTTAGCATAGTTAGAATAACCAGCGGGAGTATAACTAGAACCTTCGGAAATATTAACAACATGACCCAATTTGACGCCAGCAGCTTCAGCCATTAACAACGCCTTATTGCCAGCCTTTTCAATAGCCTTCTTTCTGGCTTCAATCTTTGGAACATCAAGATCATCAATAGTAAAATTAATAGAAGAGATTTCATTTGCTCCTTTATCCGGCAAATTACCCATAATTTCTCCAACTTTAGCCATATCTCTAATCTTTACTTCTACTCCTTGAGTCAAAATATAACTTACGATTTTAGCCGGACAATAAATATCACTATTCCCATTATTACACCAGGAATAATTATATTGCGGATTCAAAGCGTATGAAATTGTTTTTATATCTTTTTCATCTACACCAGAAGTTTTCAAATATTCTATGGCCATAACCATTTTTTCATCATTAATTTTTTGCACGCTACTAGCGTATTGTCCTTGCGTTACGACTGAAAAATCAAGAATGGCCAAATCTGGCTTTACTACCACCTCCCCTTCAGCTGAAACAGACATCGTATTATTAGCTACGCTATTGGCTGTTTTTTTATAGATAGACCAACCCCAAACTAAACCTACTAAAGATGCGACCAATAAAAACAAGGACAAAGTCCTCAATGCGCTATCCTTTGCGTCTTCTTTATTCATAATATTTTTTATTTCGAAGAATTGGCGATTTCTAATATTTTCGCAAATTCTTCTTTTTTTAAACTAGCCCCTCCGACAAGGGCGCCTTGAATTATACTTTTCGACATAAAACTTTCAATATTTAAAACATCAACGGATCCACCATAAATCATTTTTATTTCCGCGCTGGGAATAATCTGTTTTACTAGATTAAAAATATATTCCATGGTTTTAGCCGCCTCTTCAGAATCCTCCGCTAAACCAGTACCAATCGCCCAAATGGGCTCATAAGCCACAATTAAGGAAATAGAATCACCGGATATCCCTTCCAAAGCCATCATTATTTGCCCTTTCAAAACTTCATCTTTTTGCTCTAATTGTTTTTGTCCCAACGTTTCCCCTACGCATAAAATCGGAGTCAATCCGTTTTTCAATACTGCTTTCATTTTTTTATTGACCATCTCATCAGTATCTCCCAAAAATCTTCTTTCCGAATGACCAACAATGCAATACTTCACTCCGATATTTTTTAAAATCATCGGGGAAATTTCTCCCGTAAAAGATCCAGCATCCTCAAAAAAGCAATCCTGACTACCAACACTCACACCTAACCCGACTACATCTTCCAACCAAAGAAAATCCGGCGCAGCAATAAAATCAACATTAGGCAATTCTTGATCCTTCTGCTGATAATATTTGCATAAACTTATCGCCTCGTCTTTAGACGATAAATTCATTTTAAAATTAGCAACAATAATTTTATTGCTCATAAAGACATTATACCATATTTCAAAAACCCTCGCCAAGGGCGAGGGTTTTTATCATATTGCATCTTTGTTTTTCGTCTTTTTTACTTCCGCATAAACATCTAAAGCAGCTCTAATACCATCGCCAATGGCAATACTAATCTGTTTATAAGGTAAAGAGGTGATATCCCCCGCCGCCCAAATACCGAATTGCGAAGTTCGGCCTAAAAAATCAGTTACTATCTCTCCATTTTCATTCAATTGCACTAAATCTTTTACCAATTCGGAATTGGGTTTCATACCAATATTTACGAAAGCTCCGAACACCTCTAATCTTTTTTCTTCTTGGGAAACACCATCTTTATATTTAATAGCTTTAATCATTAAATCCCCTTCCAAACCAGAAACTGTAGCGTTAAAAATAATTTCCACTTTCGGATTATTTTTTATCTCTTCCTGCAAAACAGCGTCACCCCTCATAGCGTCGCCATGAGTAAGCACATAAATTTTTGAAGCAAAAGGCAATAAATCAATGACGCTATTCAAAGCAGAATTTCCAGAGCCAATCACCATCGCAACCCTATCTTTAAAAATCGGGGCATCGCAAGTAGAACAATAGAAAAGACCACGTCCTTTATATTTTTCCTCATCAGCAAGACCTAGGTCCTTATATTTTCTTCCTAAAGTTACTAATATATTTTTTGTTTGAAAAACATTTTGAGATGTTTTAATCACAAAAATATCTCCCTGTTTTTCTACTTTTTCAATTCTATCCAAAGCATACGGAACACCAATGTCTTTTATTTGATTTTCAAAAGATTGGGACATTTGCGCGCCGGAAATATTGATTTGTCCGGGAATATTCACTATTTTAGCCGCCACAACCGCCTGTCCGCCAAAATTATCCCCTATCAAAAAAGTTGCGATATTTTTTCTATGCCCATAAATCGCCCCGGCTACCCCAGCCGGTCCTGCGCCCAATATTATTAATTCGTAAATTTTATTTTCCATAACTAGTTTTTTAAAAATTTTTCTCTTATATAACCCTCCACTTCTTGTCGATCGCGTCCAAACTTAACACGCGACAACTCTTTGATTAACTCCGTTTTCTGAGAGTCTCCTTTTTCTTTGGTGAGCGGCTGAAAATTGAAAGCTCTAGTAGTAAGATTATTTACCAATAATTTAATTATAGCGTTAAAATTATCGATATTAATTAAATCATTTTGATTAAACACTGGAGCAAACTGCTTTTCCAAAAACTCCGCATCTTTAACGCCCACTCTGAAAGAAATAATAGTGCCGACATTGCCGAAAACCGCCTCCCTAATTTTCTCATCTAATTGAGCGATAAATTGATGAGCTACATATAAACATAAGCGATATTTACGCGCCTCGGAAAGAATAGTAGAAATACTTGGCGTAATAACATTTTGAAACTCATCGATATAAAGATAGAAATCCGAACGCTGTTCTTCCGGCGTATCAACGCGCGACAAAGCGGAAATTAAGATTCTCCCCACAAAAATCAAACCCAATAAAGAAGAATTCAAATCTCCAATACGCCCCTTGGATAAATTAATCAGTAAAATCTTTTTATTATCCATAATCTCTCGGAAATTAAAAGCTGATTTTTGCTGACCAATAATAGGCCTCATATAATCATTAGAAACGAAAGTATTAAATTTACTAGTAATATATGGGGTTATATTCTGCAAAGAAATCTCTCCGGAAGTGACTCTTGCCGCTTCCTTTTGCCAGAACTCCACAATAGTAGGATCGGAACATTGAGTTAATTTTCTAGCGCGATATTCTTCATTAGTAAAAACTCTCTGCACATCCATTAAGGTAGCCATTTCTGTTTTATCGGACATAATCAAACCTAAAGCATTTCTTAAATATTGTTCGAACATCGGACCGCCGGTCGCTTTCAAATCATAAAGTTTATCAAAAATATTTATCAACTCGTTAATAATAAACGTTTTTTGTTCTGGTCGATTGAAATCATACTCCAACATATTCAAACCCATCGGACGCTCCAAATCGCCAGGATCAAATACCACCACATCATCAACACGATTTTGCGGAATATAACTTAAGATTTTATCAATGGAATCGCCATGAGGATCAATAAAACAGACACCTGCTCCATTCTGAATATCCTGAATAATCATATTCTCCATTAAATAAGTCTTACCCGTTCCGGTTTGACCGATAGAATAAATATGACGTCGACGATCATTAGGCAAAATGCGAATCATCTTCTCCTGACCACGAAAAACGCTTCTTCCCAAAATAACCCCCTCTTCTGGAAGTTCCATCGGTGGCGGAGCTTCTTTAGTTTTCACCCAAGCAGCATACGGAGCATTTTCCATATGCGCTGGAAAATGCCAAAAACTCGCCACCTCCTCGGAATTTAACAATAAAGTTTCTTTATTGTTAAAATTTCTAAAAACATAGTTAAAAACAAAACGCTGGCCCTTTCCCGGTTTTACCGCCAAAAAGTTATTTTTCATTGGAGAACCAAACTGCTGAAAAGATCCAAGCATATTAGTCAAAATCTCATTAGCTCTTTCTTGAGTTTTAGCCGATGATAAAATTCTAATATTGGCATGAAACAAACTTTTTGATAATTTGCTTTCCAATAATTTAATCGTGGTATCATCAACAATCACTCTCTGCTTTTCTTTTTCCTTATCTTTTTCCGTCTTATCCGAAGAGACTATGGAGCCCAAAGCGCTCCCCATACCCTTAGCCAAATCTTTCAATTCTGTGCTTCCCAAAACATCCTTGGCGGAAGCTCCTTGTCTTAACTTCTTTATAGCTTCCAAAGCGGGTTTTTTAGAACTAGTCGGAGCTGTTTTTAAAATTATCTGCAAACACAAACCTTCCCCTTCTTCTTTCAATTGAGAAAAAGTATTCAAAATACCGGAGATGGAATCCGCTTCAAGCTCCTGGTAAGTGCGGAAAGGCAAAGACCAATTTTCTTTTTGTTTCAAAAAAGCATAACTGGAAAATCCATCAGGATTAAAAATATTATAATCTTCCACCGGTTCAATGGTAGCCGTTGGGAAAAATCCTTGAATTTGTTTTTGAATAAACTCTGCCGAATCCTTTGCTATAGCCAAATAAAAATACACCCCTTCCCCAATATGGGATACAGCGATTTCTAAAATTAGAGGTTTATTTAATCCGGCCAAAGAACTAATGAATTGCTCGGCAACAGAAATTTTTTCCTTAATCGTCCTTTTATCATCCACTCCTGATTCCGGCGGCAATTTTATTGCCAACAATTGAAATTTGAAAGAAGAACTTACCAAATTTCCAAAATTATGTTTGCGTGTCGTCAAGGCTAAAAATACCAGCCCCAAGCCGACAACAAAAATTATTACAATACCGAGAAATAAATACATATTATATTTTTCCCCTTTTAACTAATTCGCTATAAAATTTATCAACTAAAACATCGTGCAATTCATCCAAAATATAAGGATTATCCGTAGCCTGCGCCAAAGACACCGACTCCGGTATCGATTGCGTCATAGCCACTCCTACTAAAATATCCAATTGTTTTTCTTTTGATAATTGTCGTAAATCTTGAGCCGTTACCTTTCCTGTAGCCACCAAAGGCGTTGGAGTGGCTTTCGTACCCTTTGCCGTTGAGGCCGCAGTCTTTTGTGGAACGCTAAAAACCGGCGTTTCAGCCATTCTTTCTTTTATTGTTTCTTTTACAAATTCCTTTTCAGAGAAATTCTCCACCTTTCCCAAACTAGCTTTCTTTTCCGCTAATTTTTGCTCTAAAATAGCAATTTCTTTCTCAACATTACCGGAGTTTTCCGGCATAAATTCCGTAGACATTTGATATAAAAAATATTAAAATATGCTTATGACCAAAAAAGAATTCTTCGCGATTTTTCTTATCTTAATTATAACAATATTTTTTAGATTTTGGAATATAAAAGAGACTCCACCGGGCCTTTATCCCGATGAAGCCATGAACGGCAATAACGCTCTAGAAGCCAATGCCACCAATCAATATAAAATCTACTATCCGGAAAACAATGGAAGAGAAGGATTTTTCATCAATATCCAAGCAGCTAGCGTTGCCGCTTTCGGCAATCATCCCTGGTCTTTAAGAGTTGTTTCCGCTTTCTTTGGAACTTTCACCGTTCTAGGAATTTACTTATTAACAAAAAAAGTTTTTCACAAAAATACTGTCCTGGCCATTGCCACCACCCTTATGATCGCCGTTTCTTTTTGGCACGTTAATTTTTCTCGCATTGGATTCCGAGCTATTATGGTACCGTTTTGTTTAGTTTGGTCTTTTTATTTTATTACTTCGGCTTGGAAAGAAAAAAAAATTTGGCCGGCTGTTATGGCTGGAATATTTTTCGGCATTGGATTACATACTTATATCGCCTTTCGCTTCGCCCCCTTTTTAGCCTTAGTACCAATAATTTATTATTTTTACCAAAACAAAAAAGCTGGGGAATTAAAAAAATATTTTCAAATTTTATTTACTTGGATAGGAGTAGCTTTTTTAATTGCCTTGCCCATAGGCTTATACTTTATAAATAATCCCGGAGACTTCTTTGGCCGTTCTGGACAAGTTTCTATTTTTAGTTCCAATAATCCCATCCTGGATTTAGGAGAAAGCATCGGCAAAACAATGGCTATGTTTAATTTCTATGGGGATTGCAATTGGCGTCATAATTACGCTTGCCGACCAGAGTTAGACATCTTCACTGGCATATTCTTCTTACTGGGAATAATTTTGTCCGTTAAAAAAATTTTTCAAAAGAACAACCCCGAACGTTTTCCCTATATATTTATCTTATCATGGATGGTCATTATGGCTTTTCCATCAATTCTTACCAAGGAGGGAGTGCCTCATGCCTTACGCGCCATTGGTATGATTCCACCGGTTTTTATCCTTGCCGGCATCGGTTTTGAATATTTATGGAAAACTTTTAAAGAAAAAAATAAGAAAATGGGCTTAATCTTATTAATAATTTCCGGATTGTCCATTATTTATCTCAATGGAAATCAATATATAGCCTGGTCTCAAAAACAAGAAGTTAAAGATTCTTTTGATTATAAATACACATTAATTGCCGACTATCTTAATACTGCCCCTCAAGCGATCAATAAATACGTTATTACCAATACCGGCGGCACCTTAGTAAATGGCATTCCTATGCCCAGTCAAAGCATTATGTTTATTACTAATACTTATCAAACGGAACAACAAAAAGAAAAAAATATATTTTATCTTCTTCCGGAAAATATCAATCAAATCGTCTCCCCTGCCCTCATCATCCCCTTGGAAAACAATGCCTCTATCAGCCAAGATATTACCGAAATCTTCCCACAAAACTCCGTTTCTAACATAAATAATTTTTCTATTTTTAGAGTAGAATAAAAAAATAAAATTAATAAAAATATATGGAAACAAAAACAAAAATCTCATATCTCGTCGCCTCGCTAATTTTAATCTTCAGCTTTGGCTTAATGCTTCACAGTTCCCTAGGAGACTCCGCCACTATGGATGAGTTAGCCCACATCCCTTCTGGCTACTCTTATTTAAAATTAGGCGATGATCGTCTCAACCCCGAGCACCCACCGCTATTAAAAGACATCTCAGCCATTCCTTTGGTATTTCTCGATTTAAACTTTCCCACCCAATCCGAATATTGGACTCAAAACGTTAATGGGCAATGGGACGTAGGCAGACTCTTCCTTTATGAAAGCGGCAACAATGCAGATCAAATTATTAATTGGGCAAGATTATTTCCCATGATTCTTACCGTTTTAACCGGACTTCTTCTATACATCATTGCCAAAAAACGCATTGGCTCCGTTTGGGCGCTTTTACCTCTATTTCTTTTTTCCTTCTCTCCTCTAATTTTAGGTCATGGGCATTATGTCACTACTGATATAGCCGCCACCTTTGGGTTACTCTTGGGATTATGGACTTTCACTAATTATTTAAAAAATCCCAACAAGAAAAACCTCATCATCGCCGGATTAGCCTTTGGCATTAGCCAACTTTGTAAATATTCTCTATTCCTTTTAGTTCCTATCTATATTTTACTGGCCTTTATTTTTTGGATTATTCATCTATATCAAATCTGGCCCGATTTACCGACCTCCATCAGGAAAAAAACAATCATTACCAATTTCTTTAAAACTATTGGCTTTTTACTAGTCATTTTCATTATTGGTTATGCGCTCGTTTATCTTGTCTACTTGCCACAAAACATCAACTACTCAACAGACAAGCAGCACTCTGACACGGAATATCTTCTTCAATCATTTTCAGGAGGACCGGACCCAGAATGGAACACCTGTAAAACATGGGTCAAAGATCTATCAAGACAAACCAGATGCATAGCTAATGTTAATATTTGGATGACTCAACAGCCTACCCTCAAACCATTCGCCCAATATCTAACCGGCCTCATTATGGTCTTCCAAAGATCTTCGGGCGGCAATACTGGATATTTTATGGGTGAAGTTTCCGCTACCGGTTGGAAAAGTTATTTCCCCACCATGTTTATGGTGAAAGAGCAGCTACCCAGTCTCATTCTAATGGTTTTAGCGTTTTTTATAGCCATTAAAAATCTCTGGAAAGCTTCAAAAGAAAAAAATGACATTCAAAGATTTTTTGGTTGGATTTGGCAACATTTTACCGAATTTTCATTCTTAATATTCATTATTGTCTATTGGATTGTTTCTATACGCAGTCCGCTTAATATTGGACTGCGTCATCTCCTACCAACTATTCCCCTCATTTATTTATTAACCGCTTATGAAATAAAAAAATGGTGGAGAGGAGAAAAACAATATTTCTTTTGGACTCCCTGGGAAAAAGTTAAATTCCATTTAAAATTCTTTGGAAGATTATTCCTTAAAACATCTTTCATTGCCATTATTTTACTTTGGTATTTTGTAGAAACTATTTTTATCAGCCCTTATTTCATCTCTTATTACAATGAAATCGCTGGTGGGCCAGAAAATGGCTATCAATATGCAGTCGATTCCAATTATGATTGGGGACAAGATCTAAAACGTCTTAAAACATTCGTAGAAGAAAATAACATCAAAAAAATAAAAATAGATTATTTTGGTGGAAGCAATCTTTCATATTATTTTGGAGATAACTTTGAAGCCTGGCAATCATCCAAGGGACAACCCGATGAAGGAGAATGGCTAGCCGTCTCCTCCACCTTTCTTCAAAATAGTTCTGGACAACCAATCTCGGGGTTTGAAATAAAACCAGAAAATTCTTATTCTTGGCTCAAAAACAAAACACCGTATGCTCGTGCCGGGTATTCTATATTTATTTATAAATTTTAATTATCCCTCACTCATCAATAGACGAACGACGAATAATAAACTAAAAACTCCGCATAAAGCGGAGTTTTTAGTTTGGCCTTGCCTAAGATATTCGGCATTATAACAAGTGGATGACTTCAATCCTATGCATCAGCATAAGATACTATTAGTCTTCCTAAAAAAACTATTTGACCCGATATCTTAAAATGCAAAGCCTATATTAATTATAACTAAATTCCATAAAAAAGTTATCCACTAAATTAACAATTCAGCTAAAAAATGAAAAATCGTCAAACAACTCCAAAAACGTTACAAAAATCGGTCATTTACTAAATAGTAAATGACCGATTTCTTTGTTTTATCTTATTCTAATACTCCATCTAAATTCACATCGTAAAGAATTCTATCAAAAGCATTCTTATAATCAATTATTTCTTCAGGTTTAAACCACACTTTAATTTCATAATCAGCTTCTTCAAGATTTGCCGAAGCATGTACTAAATTTCTAACAGATCTATCTCCCTCATCAGCTATCGCATATGAATCAACGGTATAATCTCCTCTGATCGTACCCATATTAGACTGCAAAGGCTCAGTGGAACCAACCATTTTTCTGGTAATCGCTACAGAACGATTACCCTCCAAAACCAAAGCCACAACCGGACCAGCCGAAAGAAAAGCCACCAATCTATCAATTATTTTTTGTCCCAATACTTTAGGATCATCATTAACTTCCATACCGGACTTTTTCTTACCCTCAATAGAACGATTGCCCAAAGCCTCTATCTCAGCATCATTTTTTACATAATGCTTATAAGCCTGTTCTTTAGTGGGTAATAAAAATTTCATAGCTACAATTTTTAATCCCACCCTCTCAAAACGACTTACAACCTCGCCAATCAAAGCCCTCTGCACGGTATCAGGCTTCAAAAGCACTAATGTTTTTTCTTTTTTTGAATTTTCCATAAAAATATTCTAACACACTAAATTTAAATTTCAAGATATTATCTTTCAAAAACTATTTCAGCTTTGCTTCCGGAGAAATCAACGGTGTTTCTAATAAAATCTCCGCAGGAATTGCATTTTCCAAAACACCTCCTTCATTGTTAGTTATTGCCGAAATTTCCGGAAATAATTTATTAATTCTAAAATTTAAATTAAATTCCACTCCATTTCTTTGCTTAATCACAGAAGCCAAGGGAACATCCACTTCAGAAAAATTAGGAGAATTCTCCATCCTACTCTTAAAATCAAGAAGTTTTTCTTCAGTATTAGTCCACCCGCGGAAAGTTATCAAAGAATCTGGAGAATTTATTATAAATTTTTGTATCCCCAATGCTCCCCCATTATCAATCCACCACTTAAAGAATCCGGACCAGTCTTTAACTTGCTGGTTAGCCTGAGCAATATTATTCAAACTAAGATTAAAGTCTGCAACCTTTGTTTTCAATTCTTTAAATTTTTCTTGGTTTAATTGAATAGTTAAATTATTAGCCTCAGCAGCAAAATCTTTTTCCATAGTATTAAAGAAAAGACTCACTCCCACAAAAACAATAGTCAAAACAACCGCTGTGACATTTATAATCTTTCCCCATAACCCTACAAAATTAACTACCCTTCTACGTCGATATTCTTGCTCAGTGCCCACCGCCATCAAACTAACGCCCACATCATCCACGCGAGAAATCAAACCGCGCAAGCCAGCTCCGGAAGCAATAAAATAATTAGGCGAATAACCCAAATCGGGTAATTTATTGACCGATAAAGAAAATTGCTGACCAAGAATCGTTGCCATTTCCTCAGCATAAATTGGAGACAAGATATAAGCGCTGGCAATTGTTTCTTGGAAATGATTAAAATAAAAATTGATTACCTTGCGAGTTTCTTCGGTAAAAATATGCAAAAAATCACTTTGACTCAAATTGCCCTTCCTCCCTTCAGCCGATAAAAACGGAGAAATTCTAATAATACTTTGCCAAGCCTGGAAATAACTAAACTGCAATCCGCCGGATTTTACTACTGCAAAATCTAAACCATCGGAAGAAATCATAACGATCAAATTACTTTTGTTTTCTTGCGCTATTAAATTATTACTATTAAACAACCGCCAAGCGCTCAAACCATTAAATTCCACAGCAAGCGGCAAAAACCCAGTTTCTGAAAGAACTTTCAAATACGAATCAATCAAAGTTTTTTTACCAAAAACAGCAGACACTCTATAGTTAATCGCTCCACCTTTTACAACAGTACCCGTCAATTCCCAATCATTATATGATTCTTCGAATTTTATCGGAGAAACCATTTTGATATTTAAATCTATAGCACCCACCAATTCTTTGGGATCCATTTGAGGAAGATCTAAAATTTTATGATAGACCAATCCGCTTTTCAATGACAAAGTAACATATAAATTTTTAATTTTGGCCAATTCCGCCGAATGCCTCATCCCCTCCAAAATTGGTTTTAATAATTCCACATTTTTTATCTCACCCTCTACAATAGCTCCTTCCGGAATTTCAGCCTCTATTTTTGTTAGAATCTTTTTATCGCTATTAGGCGCAAAAATAACAAAGTAGATACTTTGATCATTAATAGTAATGCCTCCGATATACTCCTTGGCTATTAAATATTGCGATAAATTTTTTATATTTATTTTCATTATTTTAAACTTCTCCAAACGAAACAATGGAAACTTCTCCACTAATAGAATCGATGCTAATTACCGCTTCCATAGTTTTTTTCCTAGTTAAAACCGTCGCCACTGCTGTAATAGTATTTTGACTAGTACTGGGAATGTTTTTATTTATGGTTACTTCCACATTGGCTCGCCCGATAGTAATAGTGTAAACACTATAGCCGGAAGGAAAATCCTTATCGCGTACTGTTCTTAAAATGGCGTCATTAACGCCCGCCCTGGCAGCATAAAGAGCCTCTTGGGACAAACGAACACCATAACTGGATAAATTGGATAAATAAATTACAAAGGTCAATGCCAATCCTAATTCTATCATAATTGTGCCAATCATTAAAACCGCCGGTAAAAGCGCTATTCCTTTTTGTCGAAAACTTTTAAACATAAATATTTTATGGTGAATACCCGATAACTACGTCCGTAACCTGTGGCGACTCATTACTAGTATTAGGATAAATATAAATCTTATAACGGAAATAACGATGATTATTATGATAGCGTGTAGAAAGATTCATAACAATGTTTGGTCCGGAAGCCTGGTAATAAGTAGCGGAGGTCCCATCCGGTCCAATAAAATTAGAAGGGTTAGCCGAATTTGAAGAAGCGAATTGGAACAAAATATTACTGCCAGAAGGCTGTGTCCCCTTCCAAAGAATACTATTAAAAGCTGCTCCGCTACTACTACCCATATCAAAAATAGAAGATGTTATATTACCCGTCGGTACATAAATAGGCGTAACAGCGCTACAGGTATTTGAATATCCAGAATAAATCCCCGAATTAGCATTGTACGCTCTTAAACGATAATAATAAGTGGTATTTTCCAATAAATTAGTATCACTGCTAGAAGTCGCATTTTGTCCCGTAGTAAAAACAACTACATTCGGAGGAGAAGAAACATCGCGTTTTATTTCAAAACCAGTTTCACCCGTTGAATTATCAACCCAATTTAAATTAATTTGTGAAGAAGTAATAGCTGTACAAGTTAAGCTTGTAGGGGCTGTTAAAATAGTAGAAACAGAAACTTCAGAGGAATAAGAAGAACAAGCCATAGCATGACAAGCTTTTACACGATAATAATACGTAGTGCCGTCAGCCACTCCCACATCAACATAAACTTTAGTATTAGTAGTCAAACTGGCAATTTGCGTATAAGTTCCGGCAGATCCTATTTTCCTTTCCAAACGAAACGATGTTTCATTACTGGAATTATCCGTCCAGCCGAGATTAACCTGAAAAGCCGAAGCAGCGGTAGCAGTTAAACCAGAAGGAGCGATCAAGGCAGAAGATGCAGTATTGGAATAGGCGGAATTAGTATTACTATCATACGCCCTTACTCTATAACAGTAAAAAACATTTGACGTTAACCCGGTATTGGAATAAGTAGTCACGCCCGCCCCCACCGTAGCAACCTGAGAAAAAGTCGGAGTCCCCGAACAATCGCTATTATCAGCACGTTCTATTTTAAATCCCGTTTCATTATTAGCATTATCTGTCCAAGTAAGATTGATTTGAGAAGCTGATGCAACTGCAACGGTCAAACTACTAGGCGCGCAAACACCAATACAAGTACTCCAACTTCCCCAAGCGCATGAACTAGAACAAGTTCTAGTTTGCGTCCCGCAACTACCGCAAGATTGAGAACCCGTAGCCCCGGCCGAACAAACGCCCGTACAAGAACCACTACTGCAACAATATGTGCAATTAGTTGTATTTCTGGTTTCAACATATGGAGTACTACCACAAACACCATCACCGGAACAAGTAGGAGTATAACAAGTCCTACTTTCTTGAATATAAGTACCACTACAACCACTTACTGCCCAAGCTGTACAATCAGGAGTCGGGCACTGTGTTTGATATAAAATCGGAGTATTATAACAGCTACCACCGCTACACCCTAAGGAATAATAATATTGAGACGAAATAGAACCCGAACAATATGCAGTTCCCCAATAACTAGATCCGCA
>DAONDV010000007.1:0-5868 GCA_035402745.1 Minisyncoccota bacterium | reverse complement strand
CCATCCCCTCCGGCTCCGGAAGAACAATAATATTCCCTATCTTCACAACCAGTACTATAAGCATAACAACCATCACTACTACTACACTCAGTCCAATCTACCCAACTAGTTACCGCAGTACAAGCATTTGACGAACAACCTCTAGCTATGTACTCCGCTTGAAGTGTTGTACCAAGACAGCGATAAGTACCAGTATAACCGCTTGTGCCGCAATTGGTATTTCTCACACAACCACTGCCACTACTACATGATGTCGTATAATTTCCATCGCAAGTACAAGCAATGGAGCCCTTACACGAACAAGTAACTTCTCCCCAATATGAATATGTATTAAGAGAATCAACGCATAATGCCTGACAGCCGGGATCGGTTAAGGGATCGGGACAAGCAGCTTTCGCTTGATTAATAAAAAATAAAGAAATAAAAAGGGCAAAAAATAAGGCATTAAAGATTAAAATATTTTTCTTTAAAAAAATTTTATTCATTTTCTATAAAAAACGCCCTTATTACTCCTTTAAAGCTCTATATCTATTATTATACAAAAAAAATGAACAATTCGCCAGCAAAAGCCCAAAGATAATCATTATTCATTAATAACATAAATAATCATTGTTTTATTCTATATAATTGCGATATAATAGAAATAAGATTCAATCGGTTAATCAATTAATCATCCGCCAATTGGCGAAAAAATATGAAAAAACAAAAAATAATTCTCGCAATAATTATTATCGCTACCCTTCTTCTCATAACCATATCTTTTTTATGCAAACAAAAAAATGTGACAGAAAATAATACGCCCAATGAAACAAATATTGTTAATGAAAACGAAACGTTAAAAAATTCCGAGATAATACAAGAAATTTACGGATTTTCAGCCACAATTAAAAATATTGATGATAAAACTTTAACCCTGGAAGGAACAATTCCAATGACTAATGGAAGCGTTACCAAAGGAACGGCCAAGGCGATAATTACCGAGCAAACGGAAATTTCCAAATTAAAATTTCCCAATGAAACCGAAAACAAATCAGAACCAATATTACCACAAAAAACAGACATAAAATTCAACGAACTGAAAATTGGAGACAATATCAATATCGTTTCAATAAAAAATATTTATGATAATCTAAAAAACGGCACCTCATTTTCTTTGGATAAAATATTTATCATTGAAAAATAAATAATAAAAAACAGCCTTAATAAATTCAAGACTGTTTTTTTATACAATTTACTCTACCCCCAAAGCACCATCCGTGATAACAATAGCTCCAGAACTGGTAGAATAAGTACCAACACTACTTGTGTATGGACCATTTCCCAAATTGCCGCTTACCCATCCCCTATCCACAAAGAAAGCCGATCCAGTACGCATAATATATTCGGAAACATTAAATTCTATTTCTCCGGGCCAAGCGATATAAATAGTAACTTTTTGAGTAGAAGGATCTTCAGTCCCACTCGTAGCAATATCTCCACCAGAATTACGTTTTACATTTTCCACATAAAAATAATGACCAAAATTCATACCATCAATAGTAGTTGTTGCTCTACCGGATTGAAATACCCAAGAATTGCCGGATAAAATAACACTATAAGTGGAAGTGACGCCTTTATTTCCGGGGCAAGTACCCAATGGCGGACAATAAAGACTGAGCCAAGAATTTTGCGCTAAAGTTTTTATTGCCTCCATATCTTGCTGCGCCAATCCGTTGGCCACCGTCACCTGCCTAGTTTTTTTACTAGTTACCAAACTTGTGCCGATCATAGTGGCCACTCCTCCGATAACAATACCGGCCACAGTCACGGCTATCAATATCTCTACAAGCATTTGTCCTTTTTGTATTTTTAAAAAATTAAAAAAACGCATATTAATAGAAACCTCTTAAAGCCAATCCAACCGCCACCGATAAAGATGGTCCTACATCTCTTAAAAGAGGTTCGGTAAACTGATCGTATTGAACATTGGCAAATGGCCAAGCTTTTTCTACTTTTACATTTAAATATTGAGATAAATATCCATCTAAACCTGGCAAATTAGCAGTGCCACCGGATAAAATAACGCGCTGCACATCACGCTGTGTTTTTTCTTTAAAAGAACCAATTGCTCGATGAATTTCATTGCCAAAATAATCAATAATCGGAAGCATTAAATTTACCACCTCCGCCTCTTGCGGTTCAACATTAAAACCTTTAATTCTCTTAAATTCTTCCGCTCTTTCTTTGGCTACTCCCAAAGATTGAGATATCACGTGGGTGATTTCAGAACCAGCCACTGTTAAACTTTCATTAGCCACTAAAAAACCATTATCAACAGTAATTAAGCTAGTTGATTGACTTCCGATATCGGCAATAACAACCGGATTCTTATCTTGACCAATCACAGCCCTAGCCAAAGCCACACTTTCCAATTCAAAAATCTCTACATCCAAACCCATAGTTTTACCAATCTTTTTATATTTTTCAATTATTTCTTTAGGAATAGCAATTAACAGAATCTGACTCCTCACTGATTGACCGTCTCCGGATTGCCCGATGACCGCCCAATCTATTTCTAAATCTTCCAAAGAAACCGGAATATATTTCTTAGCCTCAAAAGGAATAGCGCGCATAATATCTTTCTCTTCTTTCAGGGGCAATTCAAATACGGTAACAAAACTGGAAAAAATAGGTAAAGATAACACGGCTTTTTTTGTTTTTGGTTTAAAAGTTGTAAATAACTTCTTTAATAGATCAACGGTTATTTCTTCTACAATTTTAAAATAACTACTTTGAATAGCAGCATTTGGACGATCCAAATAACCATATGTTTCCAGTAAGCCATAATTCTCCAATCTCGTTTCGCCGCCAGACTGATTCAATTCTACGGCTTTTACATTTGTTGTGCCAATATCAATACCTAAAGAACGCATAAATTTTATATTTTATCTTATATTAATTATAATATAATTAGAGCGCTCAAGCAATAATATGTTTTGGCTAAAAGCAAAAAATTTAATACTGGATAGCATTTTCCCCATTTATTGCATCTCTTGCGGGGATTTCTTAAGCAGTGAAAAAAATTCTTATCTCTGTTCTAAATGCTTGGCAAAAATACCCATTAATTCTGGCCTTTTCTGCCCTATTTGTTTTAAACGTCTGGATCGAGCAGAAAACAAAAAATGCTCTCACTCCGCCAAAAAATCATTTCTGGACTTTCTGGGTTATGCCACTTATTATGAAATCACTCCCGTCAAAACCCTAATTCATAATTACAAATATCGTTTTGCCAAAAGTATCGCACGCACATTATCCGATATAATAATTATCTATCTAAAAAGATCTTTGAATGATTGGAACAATTGGGTCATTATTCCCATTCCCCTACACCGCTCCCGCCTTAATTGGCGCGGTTTTAATCAAGCCGAGGAAATCGCCAAAATCATCAATCAAAAATTCAACTGGCCAATTTTAAATGGTATTTTAATCAGAAAAAAGAAAACTGCCGAGCAAGCAGAAATAAAAAAACGAGAAAAAAGACAAGAAAATTTAAAGGACGCCTTCGGTTTGTCTCCCGTCAAAAACTCTAATAATAAATCTTCTAGCACTCAAATCATAGAAGGCAAAAAAATCATTCTTTTAGACGATGTCTATACTACTGGAACCACCCTGGAAGAAGCGGCTAAAATATTAAAATCAGCTGGAGCTAAAAAAATTATTGGATTAGTAATCGCCAAATAATTATTCAATTCACAAGATATAAATTATGCATTATTTATAATAAACATTGGGCAAATAACGCAAATCTAAATACTCCAAATTAAAATTAAAACTATTCTGAATAAAATAAGTCAAAACAGAATATGATCGATTTAAATCATTTGCATCAAAATACAATGGAACTTCTTTAGTATCATTTATTTTCACAACAATCTGTATTTTATCATCCTTCAATTCAATACGATTACTTAGAAAATTATCATCAAGCAATTTGGTAATATTCATTAAATTTCCGAAAGAATTTTCTTCTAAAACATGATCACCGGCATTAAATTGATGACTTGAATTATTTTCAATGCCTATAATTATTCCCCCTTCACTATCGGGCGCTTCAATAAAAAGAGTGCCGTTCTTATCAAAATAATAATTTCCCCCCACCGATTGCTTTAAAACTCCAATCGCCTCCCTTTCTCGAATATCCACCCCCAAACTCCTAGCAAAAAATCCTTTATTACGAGAAAAACTCTCAACAACAGGAAAACCTCTCAAATAATCATCAATTTGATTAGCGGGAATAAATAGAACATTATTTTTAATAACCAAAGGGCCCCAAACACATCCTTGATCTAATATTTTTTGAATCCCCTGCTGAATAGTTTTCGAGTCCAAAATTCTCGTTGAAGTGACTTCAACAATTTTTATTTTAAAAATAGAAGAAAACAAAACGAGATAACCCAATAGAACAATAAACAACAAAAATCCAATAAAACAACACAAAACAACCCTCTTTCTCTTTTGATTTTGTCGTGCTTTCAAATGATGGGATTGCAAAGTCTTCATTACTAGATTTTAACATAAAATTTAAACATAAAAAAATTCTTCTCCACCGATTTGGTGAAGAAGAATTTTTCTATTTACATATATTTCTTTAAAATCTTGGGAATTTCTATAGAGCCATCCTTTTGTTGATAATTTTCAATAATAGCAATCAATATCCTACCAATAGCAAAGGCTGTACCGTTTAAAGTGTGAACAAATTTTTGACCATCGGCGGTTTTATATTTAATATTCAACCTCCTAGATTGAAAATCAGTGCAATTACTATTAGAATGAGTTTCTCGATATTGATTTTGACCGGGCATCCAAGCCTCAATATCATAACTAGAAGAAGAAGGATTATACATATCACCCGTCGATACCCTCACTACGCGATAAGGTATGCCTAAATCCTGCATCAATTCTTCTTCCATTTGTAATAATAATTCCTGTTCTTTTTGCGAATCTTCTGGTTTAGAAAAGATAAACATCTCCATCTTTTCAAAATAATGAACGCGTAAAATTCCCTTCGTATCTCTTCCATAAGAACCCGCTTCTTTTCTAAAGCATGGGGAAAAAGCAATATAGCGCAAAGGCAAATCTTTCTCTTCAAAAATTTCGTCTTGATGCATCGCGCCAATCGCCTGCTCGGCGGTGCCAATTAAAAATATTTCGTCCTCTGGAAAATAATATCTTTCCGCTAAATCTTTTTCCGAATCAATCACACCCATTCCTTTCATTGATTTTTTAGAAACCATAGCTGGTGGCACAACCGGAATAAATCCATGTTTGGCTAATTTATCAAAAACAAAACGCACCAAGGCATATTCTATTAGAACCGCGTCACCTCTTAAATAACCAAATCTGGCGCCGATAGCTTTAGCCGCGCGCTTAACATCAATCCATTTATCTTCCACTAAATCTAGATATTCTTTAGGAGCAAAACCATCTTCAGGAGAAAATTTTGGCTTTTCCCCCACTTCACGCAAAACCTTACTGGCAGTTTCATCACCCACCGGCACATCATCTTGAGGCATATTGGGAATTTGGCAAAGCATTTTATCCAATTCCTCTTCCGCGTTTCGCACCTGTTCTTCCAATTCTTTAATCCTAGTTTTCATAGATTTGGCTTTTTCCAAATCATCCTGACTAAATTGTTTATTTTTGGAAATGCTTTTCTGTTCAGATCGCAAAAACTCCACCTCCCCTAAAAATCCTCGCCATTCTTTATCCAAAGATACGATTTTATCAATATCAACTTGAGCGAATCTTTTTTGAACGCCTTGTTTAAAATATTCGGGATTTTCTCTAATTTGTTTTAATAAATCTATAAGCATATTTTTATTTAATTAT
>DAONDV010000006.1:0-33402 GCA_035402745.1 Minisyncoccota bacterium | reverse complement strand
CTGAGGGTTGCTGATGGGTCTTGGAGCCAGTGCTCTCGCCATTCTCTTGATGATTTACGTATTCAATTGTATTTATACTATATCACAATACTTCTGCATTTTCAATATCAAAATAAAATTAAATTCATAAATACAAATAATATAATCAAAAAAACACCCACTCTTAAGAGTGGGTGTTTTAAAATTACAATTATTTTTTCTTAGGAAAAAACTCTCTTTTTATAGCCACGATTCTCCTTAATGTAAGAACGCACGAAAAGATTAAGTCTTTTCAAATAATCACTGTACAAAACCTTGAGAGGTTCACGATAAAGACATTGTTCATTCCATTTCTTGATTATTTTTTTATTTATCTTTCTATCAACATAAATTAGTTTGCAATCATGACACACAAAAACCACAAGTTCTAATCGATACACTCTATCTCTGAATATTGGATTGAGCGTTGAAGCTCTTTGATAACACGCTGGGCAAGCAGCCATAATCGGCTCCCCACCACTAAGAACCTGCAATCTGGCTTCTTCTTTCCTTATTTCCTCATTCCTTTTCTTATTCTTTTTTAATTCCTCCGGCAAATACTTTACACGCATTCCATAATCAACTCCCATAGCTTCGCCAACAAAATTTATAAAACCAACGATAACAGCATTAGAAATTATCTGCAAAATTGGCTTGTCAATTTTAACATTATTATCAGTTATAATATGTTTAATTTCAGGAATCACCTTTTTATAATAATCACCGGCGCAACTCGCCAAAAGATTCAATAGGTCTGCCCTTGTCCTTACAATAGCCATTTTCCCTCCTTATTTAATTTACAAAAAACTATCAGCAGTTTTAAAGCTGCTGATAATATACCATTTGCGCGTCAAGAAGTCAAAATATAAATTTCCTTCTTTCTATTAAGTAATAGATACTTCTCCGGCCTTCGCAACACTTCCGGAAAGTGGCAAACTGAACCAAAATGTCGTTCCTTTATTTATTTCGCTCTTGAACCAGACTTTGCCTCCGGACGCCTCTACAATTTGTTTCACCAAATATAAACCTAAACCATTGCCATCCCTTTCTTTTTCCACAATATTTTCTCCTCTATAAAACTTTTCAAAAACCCTATACTGTTCACTTTCTGGAATTCCATAGCCATTGTCGCTGACGCTAGAAACAACTTCATTGCCAACAACTTCTATATTCACAGTGATAACGCTGTCTTTCGGAGAATATTTAATAGCATTGGTAATAAAATTCATAAAAATTTCCCGCACCAATCTCAGATCTACATTAATCATGGGGAGATTAGAGTCTACTTTTGTATCTACTTTCTGATTTTTTTCTTCAAGCCTTGCCACGACGTCCTTAATCACACCATCAAGCAGATCTCTCAAACTTGTCATCTCCGGTTTAATCATTAATCTTCCCGATTCAATTCTGGATATGTTTAATAAAGCATTAACCAACTCACCCGCTCTCTTCATAGAAACTTGTATATCTTGTATATACCCTTTTTGATTTTCATTTAATGAACCAATTTTTTCATTCAAAACGGTTTCGGCTATCCACTTTGTCGCTGAAATGGGGGTTAATAATTGATGCGTAGCCAAAGACAAAAATTCACTTTTCATTCTATCCACCTCGCTCTCCTTGGTTATATCCCTAAAAGTCATAATAGAACCAATGATTGTTCCATCAATTACTATCGGAGCAATTGTAGAAGAAAGCGGAAAACGACTTCCATCCTTTTTCAATACGTAAAGATGATCCTCCATTGTGATGTTAATAAATCCCTTCGTCAGTATAGCCTGATAAAAAGGCCTGGCCTCTTGTTTAATAGGATTACCTTTGTTATCAACCAAAAGCCAAAAATCAAGATAGGATTTTCCAACTGCATCTTTTGCTCCATATCCGGATATTTCTTCCGCTTTTCTGTTGGCAAAAATAATTATTCCATTTCCATCTATGACTATCAATCCGTCGCCAATACTAGCAATCAAAGCTTCAGCTCTGGCCATTTCTTCTATGAGCATTTCTCTTCTTTTATGCAGCATCCACAAAAAAACAGTTATAAACAAAAGAGCAAGAACTGAGACTCCAATATAAATCGCAACTCTTTTATGCACCTCTGTGGCGTAAGACGGGGAAAATTTCAATTGCCAATTCTTATCGGCCAGAGCAAGACTCTCACTTAATGACTCTTTTTGAAAATCTAAATATTTTTGCCCCATAGCATCTACTACTAAATCACCTTGGGGATTTACGATACGCTTACCAGCATTATCAAAAATTACATCAACTCCAAAAGGTATAATAAAGCTACCGGTTTGAATAAATTCATTCTTTTCGTAAATTGAAGCACTTCCTGCCACAGGAGCAACGAGATTAGACAAACGAATCACTACCACGCCCTGCCCGAGATATTCATCACCTTTAAAAATTGGAGAATAAAGTATTACTCCGGGGTATCCCTGCCCCAACATAATAGGTTCGGTAACAACTGGCAACTTGGTTGTTTTTGCCTTGGTAATCGGCAATAAACGATTAGGATATTGGTTCAAATTCATATTAACAATCTTGGCATTATCTTCATCCATCGGATAAATATAACGAATGTTATTTTGACTATCCACCCATTCAACCGTAATTGACATGGCCAATATCCCAGAAGCGGAATTCTTTACAATAGTAGAACCAAATAATTCAAATTCTTGTTCAGTCACATCTTCACTAGAAATAAAAAGCGCTCCGATGCCTTCGGCGGCCATCAAAGCGCTTTGAAATCTTCTATTTATTAAAGCTTTGGTTTCAATTATTTCATTATTATAAATATTGTGAAAAAAATTAAGCTCCAGTTTATAAACAAAAAAGTTTACAACAACAGCTATAATTAGGATCAAAAAACTTGGTATAGCGACATCTTTAAATATGCCCAATATTTTTTTCTTTTTTTCCATGTTTTTATATTTTAATTGCTAATAATTAAAAATAAAAAACGCTATATTTCCTCTTTTAATTATAATACAGCTTTTCATATTAACGCAATACCAATAAAAACAAAGAAAATAACATCTATTCAACGAATTAACGAGCCAAGATGTTTTTATTGCTTTTTTTATGAATATTTATTAAAATGTCTTTATACTTTATTCCGGCGTAGCTCAGTGGTAGAGCTGCTCGCTGTTAACGAGAAGGTCGTAGGTTCGAATCCTACCGCCGGAGCAAGCAAGAAATTCCTCATGTATTGGGGAATTTTTGTTTTTTCGACGGGGTGGTAAGAATCTAACTTCCCATATGGCCGTTTGTCCGGATGCCTTCGGGCAACACCTTCGAATCCTACCGCCGGAGCCAAGAAGGATTATCGGATAATTCTAATACCACATTAAAGGGAGAACGCAAGGTAAAACTTAGCGTTTTTTCTTTTACTGTGGGATTCTGAAGTAAATAATTCAAAAGTGTTCGTTTTTCTTCGGGTTCAGAACTTTCAAAAATTTGTTTAGCCCTACGAGCTACGGAAAGCACGACAGCAACTGTCGTTTGATACTCATAATCAGCTTTCGTATGCTCTTCTAATTCAATATTTAATAATTGAAGTTTGTCGTGATATTCTTGATGTTTCTTGTCATATATATCCTTAGTAATTCTCCATCATATTCTTTATTTGCTAACTGCTTGTTTTTATTTTATTGCTTTTGTAAACTAAAGTAAAGAAAGTTCATTGAAAACTGACGGGGAGCAATCCTTTTATTAAGGACTCCGCCCCCCGCCTCAGAGTAAAAATATTATCCATTTTTGCTTTGAGACGGGGCTGTGTCGGAGTCCCTCTAATAACAATTTTGGTTTATGATCAAAGTTAAAACAGGATGTCTTGCGCCAAAATCTGGTCAATATAGACCAGCTGGATTCAAAAGAGTTGAAATAACTCTTACGAGAGGCGAAAAAACCCCACCCTACAAGGGTGAGGCTCGAACATTTATTCTTGAAGATGCTACTAAGCATCAAAAGAACAAATAAATAGAATAACTCCCCGTCAGTTTTTAGTTAATTTTATCTCTAATTATCCTTATTATATTACTATGAAGAAAAAACTGCAACTAAAATCAATTGAGGAAAAATATAAAGAATTGGAACAATATGATAATTCGTGGGGTGATGAGTTAATGGCCAAAAAGGAAGAGAAGTACGCTCAATATATTGGCACATTCTTAATTAGGTTTAGCAATCTTGAGCATAATTTAGATATAGAAATAGCGGAACTTATAGGTGGAGATTATTCTCACGATGAGGGTTATATAATTATTAAGGACTTAAAAATGTGTGCAAAGATAGAACTTTTTTATAATCTATCATTTTTAATGGTCAATTCTGTTAGTGAGAAAAGAAAAAAACAAAATTTGAAACAATTAAGTTTAATAAGAGAACGAATGGAATATTTATCTACCATAAGAAATAAAATAGTCCACGCCAAATGGGACACATTAGACGAAAATGGATTTATACGCGTAGGCACTAAAACAAATAAAGAAAATGGCCTTATAAAATTTAGAATGCTAAAAATTACTCCAATGCTTATGAAACAAGCTATGAGGGAAATTGACATTTTAATAGAGAAAATAGATACTTTTACTGAGAATATATGGCAGTAGGAAGAAGATTTACAATTCCACTAAATTCTAACTCTTGCTTTATAGTTTTCCAATTCATTTTTCTAAACTTGTCCAATATGGGGAGCAAACAAAAAATTCCTCATGCATTAGGGAATTTTTGTTTTTTCGACGGGGTGGTAAGAATCTAACTTCCCATATGGCCGTTTGTCCGGATGCCTTCGGGCAACACCTTCGAATCCTACCGCCGGAGCCATTTAAAAAATCGCCATTAACTTTAAGGCGATTTTTTAGTATAATAAAGGCATATGGACAAAATACAAAAAAATATTATTATCAGTCTTGTTTTATTAGTTATCGTTGTATGTTTAATGATTTGTTATGTGGAGAAAAACGGAGATCGAGATTTATCGTCAGCCTCCCCTTCTCCTACGCCATCTCCTATTCAAGTTGTCTATTCTTGTAATGACAACAAAATAATTAATGCCATTTTTTACACGGGAGAAATTATAAAAGTGCAACCCGGTGAAATGCCCATCCCCACAGGAAGTGTAAAAATATCCTTGAGTGATGGAAGAGTTCTTACCCTACCTCAAACTATTTCCGCTGATGGAAGTCGCTATGCCAACGATAATGAATCTTTTATTTTCTGGAGCAAAGGCGATGGCGCATTAGTATTTGAAAATGATGAGGAAAAAAATTACACAGGATGCATTGTATCTACTATTAAAAATGAAAATGAAAAGATAACAGTTATTTCACCAAATGGTGGAGAAGTATGGACAAAAGGACAAAAAGTTACAATCACTTGGAATGCTAAAAAAGAGACAAAATTCGTAAATATAAGATTAGCAATCTTCGGAGACGAAGATAGTCAAAATTTTAACGCGGCTATTGCTTCAAATGTTCTAAATGCGGGTAGCTATGAATGGACAGTACAAGAATTATACGCAGAGGTTTGGGGAGTTAATGATCTGCCCCTATCAAATAAATATCGCATTACCATAGAAGACGCGGAACATAATAATATCCATGATAGTAGTGACGTAAACTTCACTATTAAATAATTATTTGAATTTGTAAAAAAATCACAAATACACTACAATAATTTCCATGAAAAAAATAATAATAGCTATTCACAACTATCTCAAAGATTGGAAAAATCTTTTAGTTCACGCCATTACAGGCGTAATAATTATACTAGTCGCCTTTTATCTTCCTGTGTCTATTTATGTCAGAATTGGCATTCTAATTATTGTTATACTGTTCAACATCTTTAGAAAAAAAATAAAGTTCAATAAATAAAAAAATCCCGCAATGCTTCAGCATTGCGGGATTTAATTACTCTTTGTTCTTCTGCAAATCTTCCATGATTCCCATCTTCATATTTTCCAAAAATTTTCCGACATATTCGCTTCTTTCTCTGTTAAATTCCACCTTATAGATCACCCGAAAACACACGCTAGAAAGCTGTGTCTTCAAACGATCATAAAATACGGGAACTTGAGAATATGTATCCTCACTGAGAAAAATAACGACCGGCTGAAACCGATCCATGATAAAATTCAAAAGAAAATCTTCAGAACATTTACTGGGATCAAGCACCTCCACATCGTATTCACAGAACACTTCTTTTAAAGCATTAAGGAATTCCTCAAAAATATCGCCTATTACCAGAATACCACCATTCTTTTTTTCTACTGACATCTTACTCCTCCCTTGTTTTTTTCCCTTTGATCATTTCCATGAAACGTCTTTTCATCTTGATGATAGGAAAATTACAAGAATCTACTTTCCCTCTCAAAAATCTCTTATGAGTTTGGGCAAGCAGTTTTTTGCCATCTTCCCGCATCATCAAAAAAACCAACACCTTAGCAACACGTCTCGTTTCCCTGGTAGAATCGACAGGAATACAAAAGTTACGCCTCTCCATCGTACCACCGTTGTCGAAAAACATTTCCAACAACCTTTCCGAGCTCACGTTCTTCAACGGTTCGATCTTTTTGGTCATTATTTCTCCTTATTTGAAATAATTAAATAGCTATCCTTAATTATACACATTAATTCAAAATAGTCAACTAAATATTTTTTGAATTTTAAAAACAAAAAATGTATAATATATTCTTATGAATTCTAAATTCGTTCACTTACACGTGCATTCGCATTATTCTCTTCTTGATGGTTTAGCGAAGATTGAAGATTTAGTGCCTCGCGCCAAAGAATTGGGCTTTGAAGCCCTAGCCCTAACCGACCATGGTTCCATGCACGGCATTCCAGAATTCTACAAAAAAGCCACGGCAGCCGGATTAAAACCGATTCTAGGATTAGAAGCTTATTTAGCAACCGAAAGCCGCTTTCAAAAAAGATCTCAAATTGATGCCAAACGTTATCACATTACTCTTTTAGCAAAAAATAATATCGGATATAAAAATCTATTACAAATTAACACCAAAGCTCATTTGGAGGGATTTTATTATAAGCCAAGAGTTGATAAAGATTTATTAAGAGAATACCACGAGGGTATTATCGCCCTTTCCGGTTGTTTAACCGGCGAACTTTCCAAATTAATTCTGGAAAATCGTATGGATACAGTTGAAGAAAAACTAAAAGAATATTTAGATATTTTTCACGAAGATTTTTATTTAGAACTACCCTACCATCCACAAATTCCGGAAAGCGCCAAAGTTAAAAAAGTTTTGATTGAAATTGGAAAAAAATTCAATGTGCCAGTAGTGGCTACTTATGACACGCACTATTTAAATCCAGAAGATGCGGAAGCGCATGATATTATGTTAGCCGTGCAAACTGGCAACAAAACCACCGACGAAGATCGCCTCACCCTAAAAGGCACTGACTTTTCATTATGCCCGACAGAAACCATGGAAGAATTATACGCCGACTGCCCCGAAGCATTGTCCAATTCCGTAAAAATTGCCGAATTATGTGATGTACAATTGGAATTCGGAAAAACTTTACTCCCCCATTTTGAAGTGCCCTCGGGAGAAACTCCGGAAAGCTTGTTAGAAAAACTTTGTTACGAAGGAGTAACAAAACGTTTTGGCGAAAATCCCAAACCAGAAGTTACCGACCGCTTAAAATACGAATTGGAAGTTATCAAAAAAACAGGTTTTTCTTCTTACTTTTTAATCGTGCAAGATTTTGTTAACTGGGCAAAAAACAACGGAGTTGTAGTAGGACCGGGCAGAGGAAGCGCCGCCGGCTCTTTAGTTTCTTATTTAATAAAAATCACGGATGTTGATCCTATTAAATTTGATTTATTATTTGAAAGATTTCTTAATCCAGAAAGAATTTCTATGCCTGATATTGATATGGATTTTTCCGATACCAAAAGAGATGCGGTCATCAAATATTTAAAAGGAAAATACGGCGAAGATCACGTGGCACAAATTGTAACTTTTGGAACCATGGCTGCGCGCGGAGTTATTCGCGACACCGGTAGAGCCTTAGGAATGGCTTATAGTTTTTGTGATAATATCGCCAAATTAATTCCTCCCAATAGCTCCTTAAAAGAAGCCGTAGAAGGAGTGATTGAATTAAAAGATCTTTACAATAAAGACGCGGATGTTAAACGCTTAATTGATTCCGCCAAAAAATTGGAAGGTTGCGCCAGACATGCTTCTATTCATGCCTGCGGTATTGTTATCACCAAAGAACCCTTAACCAATTACACTCCTCTACAACGCGCTCCGCAAGATGAAAATTCCATTATCACACAATATGATATGTATGCCATTGAAATGTTGGGTTTGTTAAAAATGGATTTATTGGGATTAAGGAACCTCACTACTATGCAAGATGCTTTGGAAATCATTGAAGCGGTACATCAAGTCAAAGTAGATTTATCCAGCTTACCCGACAAAGACGAAAAAGCTTTCAAATTATTACAAAATGTAGAAACCGTTGGTGTTTTTCAATTGGAATCAGGCGGCATGAGAAGATATCTTAAGGAATTAAGACCAAATGATATTGAAGACGTTATCGCTATGGTAGCTTTGTATCGTCCAGGACCAATGGAATTTATTCCTCAATATATCGCTCGAAAATCAGGCAAAGAAAAAATCATTTATCTCCACCCCAAACTAGAACCAATCATGAAAAAAACTTTCGGAGTTATGATTTATCAGGAACAGCTTATCAAGCTTGCTATTGAATTGGGTGGTTTTTCTATCGGCGAAGCTGATGTGCTCAGAAAAGCCGTAGGCAAAAAAATCAAAGAATTGATGGACCAGCAGAGAGATAAATTAATCAATGGTATGATTACCAAAAACAACGTGCCAAAAGCTTTGGCCGAAAAAATTTGGGCATCCATTGAACCATTCGCTCAATATGGATTTAACAGAAGTCACGCCGCCTGCTACGCCCGCATCGCTTATCAAACCGCTTATTTAAAATCACATTATCCGGTAGAATTTATGGCCGCCTTAATGAATAACGAGGCCACAGAAACGGAACGCGCGGCAGAATTAATCACCGAGGCCAAACATATGAAAATACACGTCTTGGCTCCAGACATCAACGAAAGTTTCAGAAAATTCAGCGTAGTACCCGGCAAAAACTCCATTCGTTTTGGTTTGCAAGCTGTTAAAAATGTCGGGGAAAATATTGTGGTGGAAATCATTCATGAACGCAAAAAAAATGGACCCTTCAAAAATATTGAGGAGTTTCTTCAAAGAATAAGCCACAAAGACTTAAATAAAAAATCTTTAGAAAGTTTAATCAAAGCCGGAGCTTTTGATACTCTATCGGAACGCGGGAATCTCTTGCAAAATCTGGAAGAATTATTACGCTTCAATCAAGATTCTAAAAAAGCAGCCGCTAACCCGCAAGTAAACCTTTTTTCCAAAGAGATGAGTTTTTCTCCTCTTCGTCTCAAACAAACGGAACCTATGCCACTGGAAGAAAAACTACAATACGAAAGAGAGCTTTTGGGTCTTTATATTTCCGACAATCCTCTAAATTATAAAAAAGAAATATTCAAAAAAGAAACTACCAGGACATTGGCGGAAATCACCCCAGCCCTTATTGATCGCATGGTAAAAGTTGGCGGCATCATCAATGAACTCAAAAAAATTATCACCAAAACGGGCAGGGCTATGATTATAGCTAAAATTGAAGATTTAACCGGTTCTATAGAAATCACCGTTTTCCCCAAAACATTAGAAAAAACTTTGGATGTTTGGCAAAAAGATAAAATTGTTATCACTAAAGGTAGGGTCAATAGAAATAACGGAGAATTAAAAATTATTTGTGAAGAAGCTCATCTAATAAAATAATTTTAAAAAAGTAACGGCTACCTACATTATATAGGTAGCCGTTTTTAGTTGCCTCTTCAAGACATGAAGAATACCGTTGCCGCTCCACGATTGGAATACGAGCTTTCGATCCAACGCGAACCGAGTTCGAGTTCCATAGTGAAGGAAAAAGTTGGCGCTCGAGACGTAGCGCCATAACCATCGGGATCATAGTAATCCCCGGCACAATCGATACCGAAATCGTCTCGATGCTGAAGAATTTCGGGATGCGTCAGAAGAATACATCCCATTTCGAACACACCAAGCCCGAATTCATCTCCGAAGGTCTCTCGAGCCAAACGAACGCTGAAGTTCTTGTAGGATCTCCCCAGCTGAACCGGCACAATCATAATGTCAAAACCCTTCTGCTGCCCGCTCAACCTTCTCATTCCGTATTCGGTGAATTCGGAACGATGGAGATACAACTTTTCTTCGATTCCCTCGCAGCGATTACAGAATTTTCCTCCTCGCTGCTTTTTCAACAGACCCAGTACTTTTTGAACCGCTTCACCGTAAGTTTTTGCGACCAACTGCCATTTCGGAATGGCAACAATTTGCATAAACTCATCGGCGAATGAAAACGATTCGTTGATAACCTCCTCTCGAGATTCATCAAAGCTTTGGACTCGCGGAAACAAAATGTGCAACATTGCCGCTTGTTCCGCCACACTCCTTCCGCCCCGACTACTCGACTGCACAAAATCCCGCACGACACGACTCTCAATAGACATTGCCATCATAGACACTCTCCTTTTTTTAAATAGTTTTAAAATCTAATACTAATATAAATATAGCATAAATATGGCTAAAAGTCAATAATAAATTGATTTTGACTTTATTTCTTCGTATAATATTCGCATGGATAAAAAAGATTCAAAAGTAGAAAAAATTAGACATTCTTTAAGCCATCTCTTAGCTATGGCAGTTTTAGAAAAATTTCCCAAAGCGCAATTGGGAGTCGGCCCAACCATTGATAATGGCTTTTATTACGATTTCCTTTTGGAAAAACCTATTGAAGAAAAAGACTTGATAGAAATAGAAAAAAAGATGAAGGAGTTAATCAAAAAAGGAATTGACTTCAAACAAAGCTTTGTTTCCTTTGATGAGGCAGAAAAACTCTTCAAAGATTTAAAACAACCGTTCAAAGTAGAATTAATCAAAGAATTGAAAGAAACCGGTTCAACTGAAGCGGGAGAAAAAACTCGTGCCAAAGCCACCGAGGCTTCTTTGTATCAATCAGAAAACTTCATTGATTTATGCGCCGGGCCTCATATCGACAATTCCAAAGAAATCCCCACTGACGCTTTCAAATTAGACCGCATTGCCGGAGCTTATTGGCGTGGAGATGAAAAGAATCAAATGCTTACCCGCATCTACGGCATAGCCTTTGAATCCAAAAAAGAATTGGAAGAATATCTAAAGATGATTGAAGAAGCTCAAAAACGCGATCATCGCAAATTGGGCGTTGATTTGGATTTATTTAGTATTCACGAAGAATACGGACCAGGCTTAGTATATTGGCATCCTAAAGGAGCCCGAATTCGCATAGCTATGGAAGATTTCTGGAGAAAAGCCCACTATAAAAATGGCTACGATATCGTCTTCACTCCACACATCGGAAAATCTACCCTCTGGGAAACCAGCGGACATTTAGGCTTTTATAAAGATAATATGTACAGCCCTATGGAAATTGATAAAGACAAATACTTTATCAAGCCCATGAACTGTCCTTTTCATATTATTATTTATAAAAACAAATTACGTTCCTATAGAGACTTGCCTTTGCGTTGGGCAGAATTAGGAACTGTTTACAGATATGAAAAAGCCGGGGTTTTACACGGATTGTTGAGAGTGCGCGGTTTTACTCAAGATGATGCTCATTTGATTTGCACCCCAGAACAAATGCCAGCCGAGATTAAAAAAGTAGTTGATTTTTCTATTTATATCCTCAAAAGTTTTGGCTTTGAAAACTTCCATCTTTATCTAGCCACTCAACCCAAAGAAAAATCCGTAGGAGACAAAACCATGTGGAACGAAGCTACGGAAGCTTTAAAGAATGCCTTGCAAGAAATGAATTTGGCGTATGATGTTGATGAAGGTGGCGGAGCTTTTTATGGCCCTAAAATTGACATTAAAATCAAAGACGCTTTAGGCAGAGAATGGCAATGTTCCACTATCCAATTTGATTTTAATATGCCTGAAAGATTCAAAATGGAGTACATTGGCGAAGATGGTAAAACTCATCAGCCCTATATGATTCATCGTGCCTTAATGGGATCCTTAGAAAGATTCTTCGGTACTATGGTAGAACATTATGCCGGCGCTTTCCCATTCTGGTTGGCTCCTGTGCAAATCAAGATTTTGCCGGTTAGTGAAAAACATTTAGATTTTGTTAAAAAATTAAAAGCGGAATTTGATGAAAATGATTTCAGAGTGGAAATTGATGAATCTAGTGATACTATCGGTAAAAGAATTAGAAATGCGGAAATGGAAAAAATACCTTATATTATCGTGGCTGGAGATAAAGAAATAGAATCAGGAAATTTAGCCATCCGCGAACGAGGCAAAAAAGATTTGGAAAATATCAGTACCGAAAAATTCATAGAAAATTGCAAAAAATTATTACCAAAAATGTAAAAGAAAACCGCTTCGACAATATGTCGAAGCGGTTTTTATTACAATTTATTTCAACCACCGTCCAGAGAGAAATACTCCCCAAATAATATCCTTTACAAGAAATTCCCAAACAAACCCCTTTAAACAGAACCACCAAATAAATTCTTTTATGAAAAGTTCCCAAATCAAGAATTTAATGGCAAACTGCCAAAAAATAACATACAACCATTCAATGATAACCAATACACATATTGCCATCAAATAACCCAGCCCAGTACCAATTCTTTGTGGCCAAGTATTTATTGCTTTGTAATGCTGCCAATATTCTGGAAAGCTTTTAAAACCACCATAATCCTTTTTCGCATGCGGGTAATAAGCAATGGTAGACATCATAAATCCTACATGATCATTTTCAAAAATAATGGACGGAGCAGGAAAAACAATCTTTGTTAACAAAGAAATTTCCTTATTATTCATTAAATAATCCCATCCTTTTTTTTGAAAAGTATAATCAACCAATTGAAAAAAATTAATTACCAAAGCCAGAACAATCATCCAAAACCAAAACTTTGCCCAACCTTTCAACTTTCCATAGAAACTCTTCATTCTCTCCTCCTTGTTTATTTTTTAAATGCTGTCTACATTCTACATAAAATATAGAAAATGTCAATCACAGTCTCGTCTCTACTAATTAACTAAAACGAGTTAAATTCAACTTCTACTTAATCTCACAATTTCTTCAAAATTATCATTTTCTGCCGCTTTTACTTTATGTAAATATCCGCATTTATCACATTTATAATGTATAACATATCCCTCACGAATCACTACCGCTCTCATCGGCTCCATCATCCCCTGACAGTCAGCTTCTCTATCTCCCGGGTTTATATCAACATGCTTAGACCACAAACACCTAGGACAATGATCGGTATAACCAATGCCCTTAACGCCTTCTCCGCAATGCTCACAAATAAAATCCTCTTTTTTTCTTTGAAATCTTTTCATTCCCAACATATCTAAAAATTTACCATAAATTGCCTTTTTTTAAAAGCCACTCTCTGCCCCCACCAATCTCAACAAATCCCACCACCCGCTTCAATTCATCCGCCAGTTGGCGGATGAATTGAAATTTTAAGCAATTTGTGCAAAAATACCAATAATGATAAAGGAGCAAGAAAAAATAATAGTAATTTTAGGACCTACTGCCTCGGGTAAATCCGATTTGGCGGTCAATTTGGCTTTAAAATATAATGGCGAAATTATTTCTGCCGACTCCAGACAAGTCTATGCGGGAATGAATATTGGCACCGGCAAAATTACCAAAAAAGAAATGCGCGGCGTTCCCCACTACCTTCTCGACATTGCCTCGCCCAAAAGACAACTCTCCGTAGCTGATTTTCAAAAACAAGCGCAAATCGCAATCAAAAAAATACTGGCTAAACACAAAACTCCGATTATTTGCGGCGGCACGGGTCTTTATATTGATGCCGTGATTGATAATCAAATATTTCCAAACATCAAACCAGATCTTCAACTCCGCAAAAAATTAGAAAAATTAACTGTCAAAGAATTATTCACAAAATTAAAAAAGCTCGACCCCAACCGCGCCAAAACCATAGACAAAAACAATCCCCGCCGCTTGATTCGCGCCCTAGAGATTGTCATAACATCCAAAAAACCAGTACCTCAAATACAAAAACATAGAAATTACGAAGTATTAAAATTGGGAGTAAAGCGAGATCAAAAACAATTGAAAGAATTGATTTGGAAAAGATTACTCCGACGCTTAAATCATGGAATGGTTAATGAGATAAAAAAACTCAAAAAATCAGGAGTGAGTTATCAACGTTTATATGATTTCGGATTAGAATATCGCTGGATCAGTTTGTATATTCACGAAAAAATCACCAAAGAAGAAATGATTCTTGAACTCTACAAAGCTATTTGCAATTTCAGTAAACGCCAAATGACATGGTTTAAACGCGATCAAGAGATTCATTGGATTAAAAATCAACAAGAGGCAGAAAAATTAATCAAAAAATTTCTAAAATAAAAAAATCCGCTCGTCACTCGCTAATCAGCGAAAACGAACGGATTTTTTAATTCTGATTATTTCCTAATATTTTCGGGGTTCTTCTCCGGTTGATCCCAATGTCTAATTACATAAGAAGGATCTTTACTTTCATCTCCCTCCGCTTTAAGAATATCGGCAAACATTTCATCTATAGCGTCAGGAACATCATTTTTCACTTTTACATCCATTTGTTCCAACACCATACCAATCATTGCACTTTCAATTTTTTCCATATCCTCCGAGTATTTTTTCTTGGCTGCGATTATTAAAGTCTCATCAATACTTCCCCCTTCTCTCATTTCTTTCTCCGCTTGCTCAAAATCTTTTATAGCTTCAGTTAATTTAACAAATTTTTCTTGTAAAGATTTGAATTTGGGATCGTTATTCAACTCTTTAGCAGCCTCCTTGATTTCTTCAATAGTAATCTCTTTATACAACTGCTCTTTTTGTTCTATTTTATTTAAATCTTCAATTCTTTCCATAATTTTATTGTTTACTCACCGACTGTTTTACTCTCTCAGAATATTCTTTGAAAAAGATATCATATTCTTGTTGAGTTTTTGCCAATTCTTCTTTCGCTTCAGCAATTAATTTTTCATCTTTATTGTCGGCAATATATTGTTTAATATGTTCCAACTTTTTTTCCAACATCATCAAATGCCCCAAATCTCCCTCATTTCTTTCTTGCTCAAATCGCTTCTCTTCTTCGCTTACAATTGGCTTGGCCGTTATGGGTATTTCTTTTACGATTTCCTCCACTTTTTTTTGAAAATCACCATTTTCGGATTTTTCTAATTCAAAAAGACCGGTACTCGCCGTAGCCCCCATGGCATGTTTATGAAATTCCTCGGTAGTCGCCGGAATTTTTCCCTCTTTTATCGGCCCCGCATGAAATTCGAGCTCCAATTCGTCTTTTGATAATTCCCGCTTTCCTCCCATTTCTTCGTTATTTAAATTCTCAATTCCCATATAAATTTTATATTTTACTCGACTATCATATTATACCACAAAATTTGTTCAAAAGCAATGAATCATTAAGATAGCTTTTTCCTTAATAACTCCTGAATCACTTTAGGATTGGCTTTACCTTTGGATAATGCCATACATTTGCCAACTAAAAATTGTAAAGCATTTTCTTTGCCATTTTTAAATTCCCCCGCTACTACAGGATTCTCTTCTATTACCTTTTGTACAAAAACTTCCAAATCTTTTTCATCAGAAACTTGCAATAGTCCCTTTTCTTTTATGATATCTCCGGCTTCACGATTGGCTTCAAACATCTCCATCAAAACCATTTTAGCAGCCGCAGAAGAAATCATATTTTTATCAACAAAATCCATTAAATGCGCGAAATTTTCCGGATCTATCTTTAATTCTCCAATTTTAATACTTTTACCCGCCATCAAACTCTGTAAATCATTCACGAAATAATTATAAGCCAATTTAATCCTCTTCTCTCTTCGTTGTCCTTCGGTTTTCTCAAAAGTATCCAATTCCGAAACCATTGATTCAAAATACTGAGCTATAGCCGGCTCAAAAGATAAAGCTTCCACTTCTTTATATTTCAAACCAAATTCCTTCATAAAACGTAAACGTTTGGCTTCTGGTAATTCCGGCAATTCGCGTCTTATTTCTTCCAAATCAAACATCTCTCCTGGAGCCATAGGTAACAAATCGGGCTCCGGAAAATACCTATAATCATGCGCCTCTTCTTTTTTACGCTGAGAAAATGTTTCACCTTTTACTTCGTCCCAACCGCGAGTTTCTTGGATAACTTTTCCGCCATCTTCAAGAACTTCCGTTTGTCTTTTAATCTCGTAATCAATAGATTGACCAACGGAGCGAAACGAATTGAGATTTTTTATTTCAACTTTTGTACCATACTTTTCCGCATTCTCCGGTGCTATAGAGATATTTACTTCACAACGCAACTCCCCTTTTTCCATATCGGCATTAGCCACCCCCAAATAACGCAAAATAGAACGCAATTCTTCCGCAAATCTCTGAGCTTCATACCCAGAAGAAATATCGGGCTCAGTTACCAATTCGGCCAAAGGTACGCCAGCGCGATTAAAATCAACAAATGTATTTTTACCATCATCAGAGTGCGCCAATTTACCAGTATCTTCCTCCAAATGCACTCTAGTAATTCTAACTTTTTTCTTTAAAGGCAATTCTCCTTCGCTTTCCAACGGCAAATCAATTTCCAAATAACCACCTTCTACAAATGGCTGATCGTATTGCGAAATCTGATATGCTTTTGGCAAATCGGGATAAAAATAATTTTTACGATCAAATTTGGAAATCTCCGCAATTTTACCATTTAAAGCCATACCAATTTTTAAAACAGATCTAATAGCGTCAAAATTAGCCACTGGCAAAGCGCCAGGATGAGCCAAGCACACCGGACAAACATTCTTATTCGGCTCCCTTTCTTCGGAATCATTTAAACAACCACAGAACATTTTAGTTCTGGTTTTTAATTCCATGTGTATTTCCAAACCGATGGTTGGCTTATATTTCATAAACGTATTTTAACATACCGGATAGCAAAATTTCAAATGATATACAACTCCAATCAAAAAACCATAAAAAGAGAACCCCGCTAATTATAGCGGGGTTTTTATTGTTACTTTTTACTTCATCTCAAAATGACGGGTAATTATTTCTTGGGTTACCTTGAAAACATCTTCTTTCGTTCCTTCGGCATTAATCCAATAATAAGGCCTCTCATCGCCATTCTGTATTTTCAAAATACCTTTGCAATAACTTCCTTTTTTCAAAAGGGGTTCTAATGTAGGAATATGGAAAAGCTCCAAAGCGGCTCGTTCAATACTCTTCAAAAACTCAATCTTTTTTTCATAGATATCTATGATCTTTCCTGATTGATTATTTCTGCGCATAGCCACATCCATGGGCGCCCAATAATAAATGACTAAATCAGGAATTAAATAAAATTTTCCCATACAAAAATTGTGCCATTTATGTAAAACATCAAAAGATAAACCACTAGCCATACTATGGATATAATTACTGACATCATACCTGTCTTGAACAATCCAAGTCCCACTTTCCAATTTCGGAATAATATTCAAAACAACATCATAAAATCTATCAGCAACAAAAATGACTTGTCTCTCCTCTTCGGTTAGTTCAACTTGATTGATCAGCTTTTCAAGAGCTCTTTTCAAAATTAAAAGAAAAGATTGCTTCAAAGGACGTCCTGGATATTTTTGCCTCTGCGCCAATGAATCCTTCTGCAACAACTTCTTAATACCATCCCTTAAATCGCAAACAAAAGAGGGATAGGGCTGTTCTTGATCGACTATTTTTCTGATTAGATATCCGAATCGCTCCTTCGTAGGCTCATGATTGAATTTGGCTGTCACTCCAACACTCTTTAGCCATTGAACCAAAAGTTTCGCCTGAGTTGTTTTTCCGGCTCCATTTAAACCTTCAATCAAAATAAATTTTCCTGCATAAATATTTTTCATTGAATCCTCCTTTTGAATTTTTAATATTCTGCAAATATACTACAAAAAAACAAATAAAAACGCAAACCGCCTTATCTCATAAGAGACAAAGCGGTTTTGAAAATAATTTAGTCTTTCACTTCAATACCCATATTCTTGGCAGTTCCTTCTATGCTGCGCATAGCAGCTTCTAGACTATTCACATTCAAGTCGGACATTTTTTTCTCAGCAATTTCTTTAATTTGAGCCTTTGTTACCTTTCCTACTTTAGCTTTATTCGGTTGTCCTGAACCTTTAGTGATACCGGCAGCTTTTCTTAATAAATCGGAAGCTGGAGGAGTTTTTAACTTAAATTCATAAGTTCTATCCTCATAGATAGTGATTTCAGCAGGAATAATACTTCCAGCCTGCGCCTTAGTCGCATCATTAAATCTGGCGCAAAACTCACCCAAGTTAATACCATGAGGCCCTAAAATAGAACCTACCGGAGGAGCAGGATTAGCTGCGCCAGCGGCAATTTGTAATTTGATTTGTGCTTTTATTTTCTTTGCCATAATAAATTAATTAAATCTTTTTAATCTGTAGAAAATCTAATTCCACGGGAGTTTCTCGACCAAAGATGGAAACGAATACTTTAACCTTTCCAGTTTCTTCATCCATCTCATCAATTTTACCTTCAAAATCTTTGAAAGGCCCATCAATGATTTTTACCACATCGCCTGTTTTCAAATCTACTTTATACTTAGGCTCTTCAATACCGGTACGTTTCATTATCTCAGAAAGTTCTTTCTCGGATAACGGTTCCGGTTTAGTAGAATCAGCTCCGATAAATCCAGTAACGCGCGGAGTGTTTCTCACCACATACCAAGAATCATCGCTCAAAATCATTTCTACCAAGACATAACCGGGATAAACTTTTTCCTCCACGGTATAACGTTTACCGCTTTTTATTTTTATCTTCTTTTCTTTCGGTACCAAGACATTAAATATTTTGTCTTGCATATCCAAAGATTCTACCCTTTGCTTCAAATAGCGAGCTACCGCATCTTCATAACCAGAGTAAGTATGAATAGCATACCATTCTTTTTGTTGTGAATCTTGTTGTTTAGTCATAATTAGATTACAAAGTTAACAAAAATATAATTGAAGACAAAATCAAAGAATCCCAACAATAAAGACACACCCAAAGACATTCCAATTACAATTAATGTATATTGAATAACCTGGCTTTTGGAGAGCCAATTAACATGTCGAAATTCCAATTTCACTTCCTTTAAAAAATTAACGATTTTACTAGTCATACGTATATTGTATTAGATTAATAATTTATTAACTAAATGTCAAGATTACGAACAGCTTTAGCGCGAGCTTGAATAAAATGACGCCTAGGCTCCACAATATCACCCATCAAAGCATCAAACATCTTATCAGCCCTTTCCGCATCATCTATTGTCACAACTTTTAGAATTCTCTTCGCCGGATCCATGGTAGTATCCCACAATTGATCCGGATTCATTTCTCCCAAACCTTTATAACGCTGAATATAAACACCCCCTTCTTTTCCGGCAGTCATCTTTTTAACCAAAACTTCTTTTTCATTATCATCATAAGCATATTGAAATTCCTTTCCCTTTTGAATACGGTATAAAGGAGGCTGAGCAATATACAAATGACCCTTGTGAATCACTTCCGGCAAAAATCGGAAAAACAAAGTCAAAAGCAAAGAACGAATATGCGCTCCATCAACATCAGCATCGGTCATTAAAATAATTTTATAATAACGAAGTTTCGAGATATCAAACTCTTCAGCCACAGCCGTACCCAAGGCAATAATCAAAGACTTTACTTCTCTATTTTCGATAATTTTGCTTAAGCGAGATTTTTCTACATTTAAAATCTTTCCTCTCAAAGGTAAGATGGCTTGGAATTGACGATTTCTTCCCTGTTTGGCAGAACCACCGGCTGAGTCTCCCTCTACAATGAATAATTCTGATTCTTCAGGATGACGAGAAGAACAATCAGTAAGTTTACCGGGCAAAGTCAAACCTTCTAAAATACCCTTTCTTAAGACAGTCTCCTTGGCGGCCTTAGCAGCTTTTCTCGCTTTAGCAGCCAGTAAGCACTTCTCAATTATTTTCTTAGCATCTTGTGGATTCTTTTCCAAAAAATCTTTCAAACCCTCACTTACCGCGGAATCAACAGCAGTACGCGCCTCAGGGTTTCCCAATTTAGCCTTAGTCTGTCCTTCAAATTGAGGTTCGGGCAATTTAACGGAAACTACCACTACTATACCTTCACGCACATCATCACCGGTCAAACCCTCGTCATTTTCTTTTAAATATTCTTCCTTGCGAGCATAATCATTTAAAACTCTAGTGAGAGCGGTGCGAAAACCAGTTAATTGCATTCCCCCCTCGGTAGTTCTGATATTATTAGCGAAAGCCAATTCCAAACATTGAATATCTTCCGTATAAACAAACGCGGTCTCTACCTGAATTTTTTCTACTAATTTATTAATATAAAAAATATTATCGTGAATGGATTTTTCACTTCCTAATAAATATTTAATAAAAGAAATGATGCCTCCTTCAAAATGAAAATCAGCGCTATTTTCACTTCCCTTTCTAGCATCTACCAATCTGATTCTTACTCCTTTGGTCAAAAAAGCTTGTTCTCGCAAATGATTAGCGATACGATTAAAATCGTATTCTGGCATCTTCCCATCTTTATTGCCAAAAATTTCCGGATCCGGTTCAAAAATTACTTGAGTGCCATGCAAAGCACTAGCACCAATTTTTTTTGTAGCTGCCTTAGGTTTTCCTTTAGCATATTCTTGGACAAATCTTCCACCATCCCTGCAAATTTCTGCGCGCATATACCTTGATAATGCATTTACCACAGAAACACCTACTCCGTGCAAACCGCCGGAAACTTTATAAGCTCCGCTTTCAAACTTACCACCGGCATGCAAAACTGTCATAACTGTTTCCAATGTAGATCTTTTAGTTTGTGGGTGAATATCAACTGGAATACCGCGTCCATCATCTTGCATAGAAACGCGATGATTTTCAGACAAACGTACCTCAAGATTTTTAGCAAAACCACCCATGGCTTCATCAATACCATTATCAACCACTTCGTGAATTAAATGGTGCAATCCATCAATGCCGGTAGAGCCGATATACATACCCGGTCTCTTTCTGACTGGGTCTAAACCCTCCAAAACAATGATGTCTTTAGCGCCATAAGAAGACGGCTTCACTTCTGATGAAACCGCTTCTTTTGCTTGATTTTTATTATCTTTTTTTACCATTTTAATACTTTTATTTTATCATATTTTTAGCTCAAATACAAGCAAGAAAATAGAAAAAAGCCCCTCAAAAAGGGGCTTTTTTATTGAAAATACTCATTGCGAAATAAGAATAACCAATATCGCAAATAACCATTTAAATGCTTTTCTCGTCAAACACCACGACCAAAAAATCATCAAAATAATCCATTGCACCAACGCTCCCAGCCAAACAAAAAATAAAAAAATCGGCCACAAAAAAATCAAAACATTAAAACGCATCAGTCTATCGGCATAATAAGTTCCAAAATCTTTTTTATCAACCACTAAAGAATCAGATAATTTTTCCCCCCGTTTTTTAGAACTCATTTCCACAATCCAGACATATGGATAAGGCAATAAAATTTTTGCCCAAAAATCAACAACTCCCCTTTTGTAATAATCCCAAAAAATCTTACTCCGAAGAAAAGCTATCAGAAGACTTAAAGCAAAATAAATTAAAAGAGGCAAAGCTTCGGCCAAGTTTCCTTGTGCAGAGTATTTCATTGCCCCCTCCTATAAATTTTCACAATGCTTTTATTATTATATAAAAAATGCCGAGAAAGAGCAAAAGATGCCCTTAAGCATCTATTAATCTTTTTTTGAAGAAAAAAAACTAAATATCTTTTCTGCCGCTTTTTTAATTTGATTTTCACTAATCATAAAAAGAATGAAAAAAGCCAAAAGACATAAACCGATAATTTTTACATTTTTTGTAATAGAACTGATAAAATTGGAATAAGCATAACCCAAGCTCATAAAAATTGCAGTCCAAATCAATGAAGTGTAAAGCTGGCAAACAGCAAACTTTTTTATTTTCATATGAGATGCTCCGGCAGCAGCCATTATTAAATGATTAAAACCAAAAACGAATTTAGAGAAAAACAAAACTAATTTTCCATTATTATTAAAAAGACTCTGCATCTTTTGAAAACGTTCGGCAGTGACAAAAAAGAATTTTCCGAATTTTTTCACAAAACCATTGCCCAAATACCAACCGATAGAAAACCAAAAAGCATCTCCGGTATAAACCCCTAAGAGAGAAAAAACAAAAGCTAAATCAGGCCTTAAAACGCCCAACGAACTCAAGGAACCGGCGACCAACATCGCCTCTTCCCCCAAGAACATCATTGTGAAAAATAAAACTATATACGGAATGATCATAAATATTCTACCTCAAAGAATAATCAAAATAACATTAAAATATGCGAATTTCAAGCCCTATCATATATTTGCTTATTTTATCATTTTTAGACCCAATAAAAAAGCCCGGACTTTGTTGATAACAAAGGCCGGGCTTTATTTCGCTTAATTACTCTCTTTCTGGAATGTAACAATTTTCCTCAAAATAGAGAACAAACTCGCTAATCCGAAAAGACAAAACACCATAATCCCTGCAAGTAGAAAAACTAAAAATAGAAAAACAACTACGATGATAAAATACAATGGCAACACGGACCATAATTGCAAACGAATTCCCCAAACATCAAAAATATATTTTTTTATATCAACGATACAAAAAAACAAAGGGACAAGGAACAAGGCAATCAAAACGAACTCTCTCATGACCCCCAGAAAAAAATACTTAATTTTTTTCACTTAGAATCTCCTTAGTGATAATTTTTAAAATTCTAATTATAGAATAAAACAAAACAGCCCCCTTGTCAAGAAAGGAGCTGTTTTAATATTAATGAAAACTATTCGGTTGTTTTTCCATCAAATTCCGGCGAACTAGCTACAGCCTCTTCTTTAGTAGCGCGCACAACTCCGTCTTGATGATGAGCCGGAGAATAAATAGTATAAAGCTTCAATGCTTGATCACTGGAAACATTAATAATATTATGTTGAGCGCCAGCTGGTATTACCACCGCAAAACCATCACTGACCTCATATTCATTACCGTCAATAATCACCTTTCCCATTCCTTTTTCAAAACGGAAAAATTGATCATTATCATTATGGACCTCCATACCAATTTCTTCATTTGGTTTTAAACTCATTAAAACCAATTGGCTATGTTTGCCCGTATAAAGCACTTGGCGAAAATTATTATTATCCAAGGTAGCTTTTTCAATATTAGTTACAAATCCTTTCATATTTTTATTATTTAATAACAAAACGACTATCGCCTTATTATTATATCATAATATTCTATTTCAAAATACTAAGGTTGTTGTGGGGGTACCATGGCAGAATCCACAGCAGAACGTAATTGAATTGTTTTAGCGATAACGCTACCGTCAGTATTAGTAGTACCAGATACCATAATCGTCTTACCTACTTCCAAATCATTCGCAGCCCCATCAACTGTCTTGCTAATAGTGGTTGTTTCCGAATAGAAAACTATTTTGGAACCGCCATTATTTAGTTTTATTGTTATACTACTATCATCTTTGGCAATAATCTCTCCGGATGCCATACCTTCATTTTTCAGAGCCATGCCATTCCCCCGCTGCATATTTCCACCGGCGAAATCCATGCCATTTTTACCGAATGAGTTTCCACCCTTTCCAATTTTATAACCAATAAAGAAACATCCGGCCCCGATGATTATCGCTATAACAACGATTGATAATATTTTTTTTGTTTTATTATTCATAATTTTTATTTATTAATCGACATATTAATTTAAAACGACGATATATTATTCATATCTTAAAGCTTCAATGGGATTAAGATTAGAAGCTCGACGCGCTGGATAATAACCGAAAACAATGCCAATAACAGCAGACACGCCGAAAGCCAACAACACCGAAAACAAAGAAACTTGTGTAGAAATAATATCAAAATAATTTAAAACAAAAGCCACCAAACCTCCCAGAATAACTCCGATAATGCCGCCAATAAAAGTAAGCATGATAGCTTCTACAAGAAATTGCATATTTATATCTTTTCTCTTTGCTCCAATAGCCTTGCGTAAACCAATCTCTCTAGTTCTTTCCGTTACAGTCGTTAACATCATATTCATAATCCCAATGCCGCCCACCACTAAAGAGATGGCCGCGATACCACCCAAAAGCATACTTAATGTTTCACTGATAGAAGAAGCGCTTTCAATCATATCTTCTTGTGTGGTGACAGTGAAATCAGCTTGAGTGGAATCAGTTATATTATGAAGATCCAACAACAAACTGGTAACTTCCGCTTGCAAAACCGACATTGAATCTTGATCAATGGCCTCAATATTAATAGTAGATAAATATTCATTACCACTCAAAAAACGTTGAGCTGTAGAAAGCGGAATATAAATCATATCGTCGGCGTTACTCATACCGGAAGTTCCTTTGGCTACCGTAACGCCAACCACTTTAAAAATAATATTATTAATACGAATGTTCTGCCCCACTACATCGGTAGCGTCTTCTCCAAACAGATCATCTCTCACAGTAGGACCAATAACCGCCACCTTGGAACTACTTTTATTATTTTGTTCAGTAATAAAAACTCCTTCTTCCACCTCAAGACTCTTCACATCCGCATAAGCAGTAGTAATACCAACTACACTAGTTCTAGTATTAGTGCCTTTGGCAGTAACTTGATATTGCCCGGTTACCACAGGAGCCACGGTCTCAACCGTAGACAATTTAGAGATTGCTTCAACATCCTCTGCCTTCAAAGATTTAGCGGAGCCACGACCGGCGCTTATTTTCACTCCGGTTCCTCTTTGCGCTCCAGGCGTAACCATTACCAAATTAGAACCCATTGATTCAATATTTGATTTAATTGAACTGGTAGCTCCTTGACCAATAGAAACCAAAGCAATTACGGAGCCAATGCCGATAACAATACCCAAGACAGTCAATCCGGAACGAGCTTTGTTCATTAATAAAGCCGAAAATGTTTCTTTAAATAAGTCTTTAATAATCATAATAATTTTTTATTCTTTAATATCGTTTAAGGACTTATTTTTAATTCCATGCAATGTATCTTCCACAATTTCGCCATCCTTAATAGCAATCACTCTTTTGGCATGATCGGCAATATATCTTTCGTGTGTAATCAAAACTATGGTACGACCCTGATCATTTAATTTTTTAAAAGTATCCAAAACAATATCGCCAGTTTTACTATCCAAATTACCGGTTGGCTCGTCAGCTAAAATCAAAGATGGATTATTTACCAAAGCGCGCGCAATCGCCACCCTTTGCATTTGTCCTCCGGAAAGTTGATTGGATAAATGCGTAAAATGCGTTTCATTTAGACCAGCATCTTTTAAAGCCTGCTTCGCTCGCCTCTCTCTTTCCTCCAAAGGAACCCCTGCATACATCAAAGGCAACATCACATTTTTTAAAACGGTGGTTCTTGGTAATAAATTAAATGCTTGAAAAACAAAACCGATTTTATCTTTTCTAATATCAGCCAACTCATCATCGGACAATTTAGAAACATCTTTTCCATCCAAAAAATATTTTCCACTAGTGGGAGTATCTAAAGCTCCCAACATATGCATTAATGTTGATTTGCCAGAACCGGACGGCCCAATAATAGCCACAAATTCCCCCTCATCAATAGTGAATGAAACATTCTTTAAAGCCACGGTCTGTTCAATATTACCGCTATAGATTTTTGTAATGTTTTTACATTCAATCATAAATTTTCAAATTAAAATCCCATTGGCGGCATACCGCCACCCATTCCGTTATTATTAGAAGATGATGAGGTTTTAGTGGTAGAAGAAGTGGTAGTATTAGAAACTGTTCTCAATAGTACTTGATCACCCTCTGCCAATCCACTAACAATTTCCGTATCAGTATCATTAGTTGAACCAACTTCTACTTGTGTTTTTTCCAATTGATCGGCAGAAATATTAGCAGCATCAGAACCAACAAACTTTTCTACATAATACACATCACCAGATGATTTAACCGCTGAACTAGAAACTAATAATACGTTCTGTTTCACCTCAGTAATAATAGAAACTGTTGCGCTCATACCCAATTTCACTCTTGCATCTTGCGTGTCAAAAGCAACCACAACATTATAAGTCACCACACCTTGAGAAACGGTACCAATAGTATCCACCTCCGTCACTTCTCCGGAAATAGTCAAATCATCCACCGCATCAAAAGTTAAGGTAGCCTTTTGCCCAACTTTAACATTAGTAGCATCAACTTCATTAAGAGATATTTCCGCAGTATATTGATTGCTAATAATAGTCACCGAGGCTGAAGCCGAAGAAACCGAATCCCCCGTTTTCACATCTACGTTCGCCACTGTACCGGCTATAGTTGATCTTACTGTATATTCTGCCAAATCATTTCTTAAATCTTGCAATTCCACTTCTTGTTTAGCTAAACTATTTTTTGATTTTTGCAAAGATAATGGATTATCTCCGGTGGCATTATTAAGCAATAAAATTTTTATTTCTTGTTCCAAATCAACAATATTTGACTTAGCGTTTTTTAAAGTGCTTTGTTGAGATAACGTAGAACTTAAATCGCTATTGATAGTGCTCAAATAACTTCTTAAATTAGTTTGAAAAGAAGTAATACCAGAAGCGACACTGACCCCCTTCTTTCCAGACACATCAACAATTGTATCTAAAATATTAGATTCACTTTTAATAGCCTGAGACACTGCTTTCACAGTATCTAAAGTTTGAGTTAATAGAGCATCTATTGTATCTCTATCGGAATAACGAGAAACATTTTTAAAAACAGCGAAATTAGCATCATAAGCAGTTTTAGCGGTTGCATAATCTTTCTCTGCCGCATCAACCATAGACTTTATAAGATCTCCATCTTCTTGACTAAACAATCCTTTATAAACATTAGAATTCTGTTGAGCATTATTATTGCTCAAATTAGTACCATATAAAATATTGCGGACTCCGGTCATAATACTCGGCAAATCAAGAAAAACATTGGACACTTGATTAAAAGAATCGTCATATTCTTTTTCCAAATCATCCTTAGCAGTTTCTAAAGCCTCCAATTTATTTTCATAATCAATTGGCGCTTGAGCCGTATCTTTCTCTAATTGCATCTTCGCTTCGTTTAAACTGATTTCAGCATTAGTTACCGCCTTTTGAGCGTCAGTACTATCAATGCTAAATAAAGCTTGTCCTTTATATACTTCTTGTCCAGCAGTCACCCCTACCCAAACAACATCTCCCGAAACTTTCGGCTTCACATCAATCTGTTGAGAAACAGAAACTTGACCACTACCGGAGATAGTAGTAATTAAACTTCCCTTTTCTACTGTTGCTAAAACATATTTGGAAACGGTAGAATCACCAATAATAATCTTTATTCCAAAATAACCGCCTATTACTATTATTAATCCGATTACCACAGCTAAAATTTTTCTTCTTTTGGCGAATGACACAACTTTCTTAAAAAAATCAACTATAAATTTAAACATATATAATTATCATCTAAAAACTCGACTTCTTCGTACAAAGTACGAAGGACCAAGAATTCCTCTACCGAGCATGAGCGGCAGAAAAATTCTCGCTTTTTATATTTCCTTCGCTCATTAATAAAATAAATTTACTGAGATAATCCTGGAGACATAGACGGAACCATTGGAGCATCAGTCGGTGGGACTGGCATGATTCTTATTAATCTCGCTATAGTTTGTCCTGATTCATTTGGCTCACCCATAACCACAACCCTATCGTCAACTTTCAAATCAGCCATCTTCATTTGTTCTTGAAATTTCATAATCGATGTTTTCTCATTTACCAAAACAGATTTTTCTAAATTATCCTGGCCCTTAATAATCAAGGAATCTCCCTCAACTTTAATAACTTGCCCAAATATTCCGTTGCCTGGCATAAAATCCCTATCATTCATCATTCCGGAAAAACCACCTCGCGGACCACCAAAATTCTTGTGATAATTATCACCCCAATGACAAGAAAAATCCCCCCTTCTAAAACCAACCATGGTGCCAGCCTTAAAAGCCAATAAAATTACAACAGCCGCAATTACGACAATAATAAGACACTTGAAACACTTAGATTGAAAAAATTTCGCTACTCCTTCTAAATTTAAATTAATATTCATATTTTTTATTTATATTCACTATTACTAAATAATCTCCTATAACTAAAAACGACTTTAATATTTTTTGCTAAAGATTTAAGAGAACTCAAAAATACCGCCACTATAACCAAAAAGACGGATAAAGTAATTACCGGCAATGATTCAATCAAAGCCAAAGTGAAACTTTTCCAATATGCCAAAACAACACTAGTATCAGTAAAGATTAGCGATAAGAATTGGAAAAATCCCGATTCAGAAAAACTCTGTTGAACCCAATTAAATGCGGGAATCAATGCTATGATAGAAATAATTGATAAAGAAGAAAAAACAAAAATACGACGTCTAATAGACATCAAGCGATGCTCCTCTTTAATGCGCATAATAATTTTATGGAAAAGATCGGCCGGAGGCTCTGGCGCATTAAAATGAATATTATTATTTTGTTGATTATTAATCATAATTTCAATTCAATTGAACAATAAATTATTTTTTAATACTAGGATATTCAAAACTTTCAAAATTTCACCATCCCATCCTAGCCCATATTAATAATACGAATAAGAGGCGCACTTTGGTGCGCCTCTTTAAAACAAGGGCCCTATTTACTATACAGAGCCTCCTAGACCCTCTCTAAGCATGGCAATAGCCCTCCTATAGCGGCTTTTAACGGTATTGATTGATTCACCCAATAAATCGGCAATTTCTTGAAAAGTCAGGTTTTGCTCATAATGCAAAGAAACAACTTGCTGATATTTCTCCGGTAATTTACCGGATGCCGCATATAATTCTCGCGTAATTTCAGCTTGCGCGACTTCATCATCAGGAGTCGGTTTTATATCAGCTAATGTTTCCACTAAAACATTTTCCTCATTTTCATTCATAAATTCAGAAAAAGGAATGGTTTTTTTCTTTTTAATAAAATCCAAAGCGGTATTTTTCGCTATCACCGATAACCAGTTTAAAAAAATCTCGTCTTTTTTAAATTTCTTCAAATTCTTCCACATTTTCAAAAACACATCTTGAGTGAGATCGCTAGCATCGGATTCATTCTTTACGTAATAAAAAACAAGTCCGTAAACTTGTCTCAAATATTTAACGATTAAAATCTCCAGCGCTTTATCATCGCCTTTTAAATAATCGGCTATCAATTGCGCATCTTTATCCAACATAATAATTGATTATAGCATTTTCAAACTACACACCCAAACAAACAAAAACTTTATTATTTTTTCTCTATAATTCCTCCACCTAAAACCATATCGTCGATATAAAATACCGCTGATTGACCGGGAGCCACAGCAAAACAAGGCTTCTTGAGTTTTATAAAAATATTTTTCTTTTGTGGAATAATCTGACAATCAATTAATTCTCCGTTGGATCTCACCATTACTTGAGCGTCAATTTTCTTTTCTAATTTTGCGAATGCTATCCAATTAGTATGACTAACGAAAAAATCATTGGAAAAAACCGATTCTTTAGTTCCAACAATTACCCGATTTTTACAAGGATCAATGCCCATCACATAATAAGGCTGATGCAATCCCCCAATATTCAATCCTTTTCTCTGCCCAACTGTAAAATTATAAAAACCATCGTGAACCCCCACAACCCCTCCTTCCTCATTTACAATATCACCTTTTTTATTATGAGATTTTCCAATAATGCCGCTATAATCCCCGCTTTCAGCGAAATCCCGACTCTCATCCTTTTCGGCATATTCTCCTAACCCCAATTTTACAGCCATTTGCTTAATGTCTTTTTTATTATATTCTCCCAAAGGGAAAAAAGCCTTTTTCAATTGCTTTTGATTAAGCCTGTAAAGGAAATAAGATTGATCCTTTGTTGAGTCTTTTCCCTTAAACAAAATATATCTTTTTTTCTTAGTATCAAAAAGAACTCTGGCATAATGACCAGTAGCAAAAAAATCAAAAGAAATACCCGCTTCGACAATCTTTTCTAATAAAAAACCGAATTTAATTTTTTGATTGCACACTACACACGGATTAGGAGTTCTTCCGGCTAAATACTCTTTTTTAAAATAACCTAAAACATATTCCTCATATTCTTCGGCCAAATTCAAAACAATATGGCGAATACCTAATTTCTTACAAGCTTTCTTAGCAGCAATAATATCATTCTTTTCCCCCGGACCATAACAAGCATTTTTATGGACACTGGGGCCATATTTTTTCTTCCACAATTTCATTGTCGCGCCCACAACTTCAAAGCCCTGTTGTTTCAACAGGGCTGCCGCAACGGTAGAATCCACTCCTCCGCTCATTCCCACGATAACTTTTTTATGCTTTATTTTTTCCATTAAAATTTAAACGTTCTTTATATTTTTGCCACGAAAAATACATTATCAAAACCAATGTTGCTCCCAAAATATTAAATAACTGATCTTCTATGGAATTATAAACACTCACTAAACTCTTAACATATCCGTATTGAAATTTATCAACTAAGTATTCCCAAAATTCATACAAAAAGCCCAAAAAGGTTACAGAAAAAAATACATTAATAATAATAAACAATTTTGGATATTTGGCGCGAATATATTCTTTTTTAAGAAGTTGCAAAATTACCTCCAAAGACCCGATCGCAACCAAAGCTCCGCCACAAGTATGCACCAACTTATCCCAAGAAGAAATTGTAGAATAAAGACCCAGTAATGAAGAAAAAACATCAAGAATCAAAAACAAGAAAACGAACATCCAAATAAATAAAGGGAAGCGGAACAATTCAAGCATTGCCCAGGCAAAAATGAACGTGATCATAAGACCCAGCCAAGTAAAATCCTGAGCGATGGGCAAAAAACCCAATGCCCCAGCGCATTCCAACACGATAGTTATGACGAAAATAATACGGAGAATCTTCTTCATTTATACATTTTTAGTATAAATCCCCAATTCCAAAATATCAATATTCCCCTATTTTTTTCTTTTAAAATTCAATTTTAAAGTAAGAATCTTGTCGGATGAGAATATCTTAGCAGCCAAAACGACAAAGAAAAGAAAAATTACCGCTTGATAAGCGATTCCCATTCCAATAGAAACGTAATCCTGCGTCATCAAATTTCCCACAGCCAAAAAAGGATGGCTAAAAGGAATAGCATAAATCATCCATTTAGCGAATGGTGCCAAACCACCGAAATCCGTAAAATTAACTAAAAGATATGGCAAAAGAATTAAAACCATAAGAGGCGTAGTAACCGCCTGCACACTTTTTACGCTATCAGCTAAGATTCCCAGGATAATAGCGATAGCCAAAGCCACTAATACTCCCAAAAACAAAGACGATCCTAAAAGCACATACCCCATCGGCGTCACCACCACACCCAACGCCTGAAGAGAACTAACAATACCATCAGCTTCATTTCCGGACAAAGCGCCGCCCGTCATCCCCTGCATATAATATCTAAAACCAATCATGTAAGTAGCGGCAAAAAGTAAAGCCACAATACCCGCGCCCACCAACTTGGCGAAAATTATCGTCTTTCGGCTAACTGGTGAACTTAATAAAATTTCAAAAGTTTTATTTTCTTTTTCATTGGCCACAGTCATAGCAACCATTTGTGCCGCCATAATAATTACCAAAAAAAGCACTATGGGAATAAAAGTCGTTTGTTTCTGTATAAAGCCCATTACCGCAGAAAATGACACATTAGCAACCTTATCATCAATACTGACAAATTCTTTAACGGCGATTGGAGTTTTTAAAATTTCCGGTTTAATAGATCCCACTTTTTCCTTTAGCCATTCATCGCTAAAATAATTATTAATGGTTTTAACTGCCTGATCTACCATATTATATCTGGCAGAAGCCATCAAAGAAAAATCTTGAACAACCTTATACATTGATAATTGCTGAGGTTGGAAATCTTTCAAACCCTGCGAAAAATTTTCAGGGATAACCATTACAACCGGGATCCTTTTATCGCGCGCCTCCTTAATAACTTCGGATACATCATTTTTATCAAAAACCGAAACCGTAAAATTATTTTCCTTCAAAATACCGGAGATAGTATCCAAAGAATCCTGTGTATCTTGATTAAGCAATAAAATAGACTGAGGCGCGGCAATTTTTGCCGTTTCCTTAGACATTACTTGACCGATAAAGCCAAAAACAATCACCATGATAATTAATGGCAAAATCATTTGAATAGTCAACAACTCTTTTACTTCTTTTTTTACTAAAACAAAAAATTTTTTCATCTTAATATTTTTATAAAGCGATTTTCATAAAGACTTCTTCTAAATTTTTAGCCTGATTTTTCATTTTCAATTCTTCGGCTGTACCACTCGTTTTAATCACACCTTTATTAATAAGAGCCAAGCGATCGGACAAAAATTCTATTTCCAACATATTATGACTGGATAACAATACGGCCATGCCGGTCTTAGCCAAATTTTTAATAACTGTTCTGATTTCATAGCCATTCATTATATCCAAACCAGATGTTGGCTCATCTAAAATAGCCAATTTTGGCCTTGACATTACAGTTCTGGCTAAAAGCAATTTTCTGGTCATACCCTTACTGTAAGTAGCTATTTTACTTTGAAGACGATCTTTCAATCCACTGATTTCCTTGGCAAATTCCAAATATTCTTTTTTCTGTTGAATATTATCAGCATAAATATCCGCCATAAATTCTAAATAACCAATTCCGGTTAAATTTTTATACGCGCCAGCTTCTTCGGGCAAATAACTAATCATTTTTCTAATAGAATCAGCGTTGTGATGTATATTTTTTCCATTTATCAAAACTTCACCGCTAGTCGGATTTAAGATGGTGGCGACAATTTTTAAGATTGTTGACTTGCCGGCTCCATTTGGACCGACTAAGGCAAAAATTTCATTTTCATTAATATCAAAACTAACGTCTTTAACCGCTTGAATATCTCCGTAATTTTTATTTAAATTTTTTACTTCTAATACCTTAGACATAATAAAATATATAATACTACAAAATAACTCACTATTCCAGAGCTATATAACAATGACAAATAAAAATGCTC
>DAONDV010000005.1:0-36847 GCA_035402745.1 Minisyncoccota bacterium | reverse complement strand
GCTTTAATATTTGAGTTTTCTTCAGGAATCGCCACGCAATCCCAGTTGGCAGCCCTAACGGGAGTCGAACCCATGTTTTAGCGTTGAGAACGCCACGTCCTAACCACTAGACGATAGGGCCAATCCTGGCGTCATAGCGCCAGCAATTACATCATTCTAATCTCTTCTAAAACTTTTTCAAGCTGCATCGCATGAGAACCCTTCACTAAGATCAAGTCTCCTTGTTTTAATTCTTTCTCAATCATTTTCTTGGCCGTTTCACTATTATCAAAGATTTGAATCTTTTTAGAATCTAATCCTGCCTTTAAAGCGCTTTCTGCTATAAAATGCGCGCGAGAACCAATACAAAATAGATGATCAACAACTTCCGCAGCAACTTTTCCTACATTTCTATGCGCATCTTCCGCATAATCTCCTATTTCTAACATATCCGCCAAAACCGCTATCTTTCTTTTGGCTGGCAAACTTTTTAATGTTTCCAAAGATGCCACCATAGAAAGTGGAGAGGCATTATAGCTATCATCCAAAATCAAAGTCTTCTTAACTCCATCAATTAGTTTCATTCTTCCTTCCGGCGCTTCGTATTCGGAAAGAGCATCGCTAATTTCCACCAAATGTAATCCAAATACGATTCCAACACTAATGGCTGCGGCTGCAGCATAAGCCTGCGGTTTGCCAAAAGTTTTGCTTAATCTCACGGGCACAAAACTACCGCCATATTGGACTTTAAAAGCAATTCCCTCCGGCCTACCATTTTCCATTCTATTTTCCATATTGCCAATTTGTATATCAGCTCCTTGATTAAACCCAAAAGAAAATATTTTAGCCCTGGTCTTATTTTTTAATTCCCAAACGCGTTCATCATCAAAATTTAAAATAGCAAAACCGTCCTCCGGCAAAGATTCAATCATCTTCCCCTTTTCTCTAACTACCGCTTCTGGGCTAGAATAGAACTCTACATGAACGGGCACATCGCCAATAGCGGTAATAACACCGACATTGGGCTTAGTTAAGTTAGTCAAATATTTAATATCCCCCGGTCTATCGGCTGCCATTTCCAAAATTAAAACTTCCGGATATTTTTTATCTTTAATAATCAAATGCCAAAATCCTTTTAAGATAACCCCAGACCAAAAGAAAAATCTTCCGGATTGTTGATAATCTCCCAAGATCGTCAATGGCACGCCTAATTCATTATTGAAATTTTTAACATTTCTGCGACAGACATATTCTTTTCTTAAAACAGCAAAAATAGCTTCTTTGGAAGAAGTTTTTCCGGCGCTACCGGTAATACCGATTACCGTAGGCTTATATCGCTTTAAAGTCCATGAAGCTAACAATCTCACTTTCCATATTAATATTTTTTTACAAAGTTGGAGCAATTTCATAATAGTTTAAAATAAATTGTGCTAATTCTTTAAAAATAGGAATGGCTGTAGCACCAGCCAAATCGGCTTTCGGTTTATCCAATTTTATCAAAATGGCAAAACGCGGATTTTCCGCCGGAGCAAATCCAGCAAACGAATGTATCGTATCATTTCCATAACGACCATATTCATCAGGCATTTGAGCAGTACCAGTTTTACCGGCTACTTGATAACCTTTAATAGTCGCGGCTTTATTCACATCTACGGAATTTGTCATCATTATTCTCATCAAACGAGCCGTCTCTTCTTCCATTATTCTAGTCTCTTCTTGCGGTTCAACCAACGTCTCATTACCACCGTCCGAACTTACCATCTTCTCTATTACATACGGCTTCATCATTATGCCTTTATTAGCAATAGCAGAAACAATAGAAAGCATTCCCAGAGGAGTAGCAGTAATACCCTGCCCGAAAGACGCTGTAGCGAAATAAACATCCTGAAAACCCTTAAGATTATTTATATTACCTTTTACCTCTCCTGGCAAATCAATCTCTGTCTTTTTATTAATATGCGATTTCAAAGCATATTGGTAAAATAAATCGTGTCCCATCTTACCCTCCACAAAAACCACGCCCGTATTTAAACTTTTAGCAATAACGTCGGTCATAGTTTGCCATCCATGAGCTTGCAAATCCCAGTTTTTAATAGTTCTATCATCCACCTTTACTTCTCCACTATCATAATATTGTGCCTGCGGAGTAACTCTTTTTGTTTCTAATCCGGCCGCCATAGTCATCACCTTAAAAGTAGATCCGGGCTCATAAGTCGACTGAATACTGGAATTGATATATGTACCATTAGAAGACTTTGAATAAATGTTAGGATTAAAATTGGGATAATTAGCCATAGCCAAAATTCTTCCGGTTTTCGGCTCAATCACAATAGCATTACCTTTTTCCGCGCCCCATTTTTCCGCTCCGGCTTTCAACAATTCCTCAGCCTTCTTCTGAATATTATAATCAATCGTACCTACCAAATCATAATTATTATTATTAAAAAGAATATTCTCTAATGAAAGAAAAGATAATATGCCTTTAGCTTCCGATTCGGAAGACAACTCGCTATCATAATATTTTTCCAATCCATATTGACCATGAAAATCAGTCACATCGTCTTTTACGTATCCTAATACTTGAGAAGCCATTTCTCCATATGGATAATATCGGCTAGTCGTATCATTAACGTATATTCCTTTTAATCCTAAATCCTTTATTTTTTGCGCTATAACCGGATCGGACTTCTTCTGAATCAATTCAAACAAATCATCTGGTTTGGAAAATTTATTCGCCAATTCTTCAGCATTTAGACCGGTGACACCAGCAATGGCCTGAGCCGTTTCAGACGGATTTTCTATTTCTTCCGGAACCGCATAAATCTGAGGAAAATTTTTATTAATCGCCACAGGAATTAATTTCTGATTCTTGTCTTGAAAATAAATTTTACCTCTCAAGAATTGCCAATCGCTTTGTTTGAACTGCGCTTGCGCCACAGCTTGAGCGGAAAACTTATCATAATTCAAAACCTGTAAATCAAAAAATCGGCTGATACAAACACAGCCGAGTCCCAAAAATACCAAAAAAATAAGATGCATTCTCCAATTTTCAAGAATGCCCTTAAAAAAACTATTAATTTTCCTGATTGTTAGTCGCATTGAATCCAAGAGGAGTCACTTCTTCTTTTATGGAAAAATATTTCGGTTGAGATTCTCTTACTAGTCCGTAATTAGACGCCATTTTTTCAAGATTGACAGGAGTGTTCACTTGGCTCAATTGTGTTTTCAATTCCGAGTTTTTTTCTTCTAATTGAATAATTTCTTTTTCTTTGCTTTGAATATCTAAACGAGAACTATTTTCTCCAACGGACCATAAAATATTAGTGGCTACTATAAATATAATTATACAAAAAATAAAAGCATTTAACCATTGGATAAATGAAGAACCCTCCACTTTTTTTGCCTCCAAAGAATTATTGGAACGAGTGGAAACTTTTGATGTATTAAAATGATTGTTGCGATAACTAATAACTGTCATTATATTTTTTGAGCAACTCGCAATTTAGCGGAACGTGCTCTAGGATTGTTTAAAATTTCGACTTGGGCCGGAACCACCGGCTTTTTAGTTAATATTTTTAATGTATTTTTATTATCTCTAAAGAAGTTTTTAACGATTCTATCTTCCAAAGAATGAAAACTGATAACGGCGATCTTTGCTCCGGAACTTAATATTTTTAAACTAGCCTCCAACCCCTTTTGAATACTATTTAACTCATCGTTAACTGCTATACGCAAAGCTTGGAAAGTTCTGGTAGCCGGATGAATTCTTCCATGATGATAGAAATTGGGAGTTGCCTTTTCTATGACTTCCACCAAATCAAAAGTAGTTTTAATTGGTTTTACTATTCTTCTAGCAATAATTCCTTTGGCAATTTGTCTGGCAAATTTTTCTTCTCCATATAGTGAAAAGATTTTTTCCAACTCACTTTCTGGCCAACCATTCACAATATTTTCAGCAGTCAACATCGCATCCGAGCCAAAGTTCATTAAAAGCGGCTCATCTTTCAAAAAACTAAATCCCCTGCCCGATTCATCTATATCGCGAGAGCTCATACCAAAATCAAAAACAATTCCTGAAATTTCTTTAAACTTTTTATCATCAATAATTTCTTCTAAATTTTTAAAATTATCATTGGCTAAAACCAATCTATCCCCGAACGCTTGCAATTTGCGATGCGCTATCTCCAATGTCTCCGGGTCTAAATCAATGCCCAAAACTTTTCCTGCGGGAGAAGTTTTTTGAAGCAAGGCCAAAGTATGACCTCCCTCACCTAAAGTGGCATCGATATAATTTTCATTCTCTTTAGGATCTAATAATTTTATTACTTCATTTAAAAGAACTGGTAAATGCATAATTCAAATAAAAATTTAAAATTATTTTATACGCCGAAATCAGTTAATTGCTCCGCGATTTCTACTGCATTCTTTTCCGTCTTCATTCGATATTCATTCCAAGTTTCTTCATCCCAAATTTCAATTCTGTCATATAAACCAATCACTACCGCTTTTTTATCCAAAGCTGCCAATTTACGAAGATTATCTGGAATCAATACCCTACCCTGATTATCCAATTCCAATTCCGCCGCCTGTGAAAAAAATGAACGATTGAAAGCGCGAGCATCCGATTTAGCAGTCGGCAAATTTTTTATCTTTTCTGCGAATAATTCCCATCCTTTTCTTGTATAAATAGAAAGACATTTTTCAATCCCCTTGTTTATAATTGCTCCATCAAAAAGATCCTTGCGAAATTTTGCCGGAATTGCCAATCTCCCTTTAATATCTAAATTGTGTTTGAACTCTCCAATAAACATAATGAATCTATTTTTTATCTTTCCTCATTTCATACATTTAACATACGATCGTAAGTTATCTGTATGGCGTGAAAATTGTGAAAAATTTTTATGAAAATATGAAAAATCCTTTTGCCTGCCTATCTTTTTTGAATTTTTCGGAGATTTTTTCTCCAAAAACAACATTGTGACTTATCCCCAAACACCCTATCTTATCCCCATAGTTATCCACAATTCCCCACTTCTCTATTATGATACACCACTAGCTAAATAAATGAAAGTGGATAAAGGGTCGCCTCGCCACTCGAATCCCCACCAACAAAAAATCCACGTTTTTCGTGGATTTTTGATAATATCTTCTTTATTTAATATCATCTCTGCCATCAAGAATATCCCATACTTCTTCAGGAATATTCGGCACAGTTCTAATGGGACTGATTCCCGGATATCTCCAAGTACTAATTATTCGTAATTTCTTCGGCTCGCCGAAATCTTGATGAAGGCGGCTTACCAAATTATTTTTAAATTTATCGTCGTCATTTTTATTTTTGATATTCTCCGACGCTTCGACAGCGGAACTCGTCGAAGGTCGGAGTCCTGACCCCTCTGGGTGTCGGGACATATCCTGATACATTACCCAAATTTCACTCGGATGTTTTTTTGTTCCGGTTGATTGCATTACAGCGGAAGTATTTGGAGCAACACCATCTTCTTTTCTTTTCGGCGTATGCAAAACACTTCTCACCCTTTGTTCGGATAATCCATATTGCCTCATTTTATCAATAGAGTGATTCGTCCAAACAAATTGTTCTGAATTTTTCGGAAGTTTAAATTGCATAGTGCGCGCATCTGGATTCGAACCAGAGACCTTACGAATGTGAATCGTACGCTCTAACCAACTGAGCTATGCGCGCAAAAAATCCCGTATATACGGGATTTTAGCATAATTTATTTATAGAGGCAATAATAATTATTATTTAATTTTTGTGATATGTCGCCTATTCTGATCCTTATATTTTGTCTTTGTTATTTTATCAGGATCTATCTTTGTTAAAAAACCACTCACCGAACAAAAATCTTTAATTCTATTAATAATATTAATATTCTCATTTTTCACACTTATGATACAAATATTCCTATAAGCAGTCTGAAACGTTTTGTCGTTATCACCACCACGATCTTCTGTAAGAATATTAACCGTGCGATATTCTCCTGAATTATAAATTTCTATAGCTCTTTGAACTATTTGAGAATCTTGTGTCGTCTGTGTTAAACCAATAATATTATCAGTAGTTCTAACAATCTTAGTATTTGAAAGCACCTTAAGATTCTTTATCTGTTCAGGAGATAAAGTACTACATTTATCAAGAATAAGTAAATCCGATTTATTTTGCCCCTTCGTTTTTGTCATACCTCTTCAAGAGATTAGCAAGTACACCCTGTAACGATTTAGCATGTTCTGGAGTCAATGCTATTCTACTCACAACAATTCCCTGATTAGTGTTAGGTTGGACAAAGGCAAAATCTATAACAACCTCCCTGTCAGTTGCATTGATCTGAGCCACATTTGAAAAAAGAGCTGATTGCACTTTTTCCGGTATAGTTATTTTTAACTCTATTTGTTTTTTATCTTCCATTTTATTTATTTTAATAAAAAATTAATCGACTATTTTTTTAATTCTAATAACTTAAAATTTGATACCATTTCTTCTCATATATTTTTCTGAGTTTATCCGCCGCCGGAGTATTATAAATAAATTCCACTTTTTCAGATACATCCTTTAAAATATTACTAGCATTTAATTCAAATTGCTTTTTAATCTTTAATTTCTTTTCTTCTCGTACTTCCATTGTTACCTCCCCTTCACTACTAACTCCCCCCATTTCAATTAATTGATTATTTTTGAAACTGGAAATGAAATTTATTATAGAATCTATATAAGAAACATTAGAATAAAATTTACTAACTAAATCTATTTCAGTTTCGGATAAATCTTTTACAAAAAGATGAATATTTTTATTCCAACTATTCGTTGGTAATAATTTATTAGCTAGATAATAATTATAATCATTATCTTTAGCAGTTCTTAATAATTGTTCGGCAAACCTAATCTCTTGAAGTATTAATTTAGCTATATCTCTTTTATACATTCTCCTCTGCAATCTCCAAATTATGTATGCAGCGGCTAGACCCAATAATGTTATCAATCCGGAATTTTCATTCAAAAATTTCAAAATAAACATAATTTTATATATTTTAAAATTACTTCCACCCCTGACCTACTGGTTTCCAAACAACTTGTTCTTGTGGAACCTGAATAGGACCCTGAGGTGTTTGTTGAACAACGTTAATTTGTTGTTTTTTATAATCAATGGCTAATTCGTAATAATTGAAATTATCACGATTTTCGATACAGGCAATTTTATATGATTTATTATTTTGCACTGCATTAACTCCCAATTCATTTTCCGGATTCCATAAAATACCAAGTTCCATTTCCTTAGCATATTCTTCATATAAATCAGAAATTGCTTTAGATAAATTATCATCAGCGTAACTCACACTCATTAAACCCAATTCTTCTTTAGCTTCTTTTCTACCAATAAAATACTGATGTGAATAAAGTTTTTCTGTAAAATAATCAACTATTTTCGCGATTTCATCTTCTTTCATTCTTGAATTATGACTTTTTAGCAAACGCTCTGCCAATCTCCTAATTAAATTATGAGTTCTATTCACATTCCCTAAGGCCAAAGGATGAATTTGTGGATTAGCTTCTACAAATTTTGTAAAAATTTTAGTTAAATCTTCATCGCTTTTAATCCCAAATTTATTTTTAGCCAAATCAAAATACGCCATTACATCTTCAACTGAGATTGGAATTCTGTTTTGCTGATTTTGTGGATCTTGCGGATTAAAAACATTGGCAGTAGAAGGATCAATCGGAGAAAGTTCTGACAAATCAGTCATTACAATTTCATCAGCGCCCAATGAAATCATTGTAGCTGAACTATGAGCTTTATATGGCACTAAAACAGAAAATTTATTACAATACTCACGAATCATGGAAACCAAACGCCATGGCACCATTGTATCCCCGCCAGCGCTATATAAAAATAAATCTATATTCTCAACTTTGCCAATATTTCGTAATTGTCTGCTCATTATTGGAATTATATCACCGGCAATACGCGCGTTGACAGGACCCTGCCTATCGCTAGTTAAATAAGTAATAACACGGGAATTTCGTATTTTTTCTATTTGTTTTATAAGTTCTTTTTTGTCCATATTTTTATTGTTATCTTCATTATATACCCTATTTTTACGAAAAAGCAACAACGCTAAAACAAATCAAAAACTGCCGTATTTCAGGCAGTTTTTGATTATTTAATACGGTTTTATTTAATTTCAACGATAGCGCCAGCATCTTCCAATTGCTTTTTCATGGCATTAGCCTCATCTTGTTTCAAACCGGTTTTCACTGGTTTAGGAGCGGCATCTACCAAGTCTTTAGCTTCTTTCAAACCAAGGCCGGTAATTTCTCTTACAACCTTGATCACTTGAATTTTAGACTGACCACCGTCTTTCAAAACAACATCAAAAGCTGTTTTTTCTTCGGCAGCAGCGGCACCAGCAGCGGCAGGAGCAGCAGCCATAACGGGAGTAGCGGAAACTCCAAATCTTTCCTCCAAGACTTTAACCAATTCCGCCAATTCAGCTACATTCAACTTCTCAATCGCTTCAATTAATTTTTCAAATTTTTCCATATTTTTATTTATTATTTCTTAGTTTTCGCAATAGCGTCTAAAGCAAAAACTAATTTTCTTAAATTTCCTTGAAGAACCCCGACCAAGGCTCTTGGCATAGAATTTAACACATATAATAATTGGCTCAACAACACTTCTCTTGATGGTAACTTAGCCAATGTTACTACCATCTCAGCATTAATAAATTTTCCATCCATAAATCCGCCCAAAATCTTAAACGCTCTATCTTTCAATTTTTTAGAAAATTCATAAACACTCTTAGATGCTATCATTCCTTCTTCTGGACTAAAAATCAAAGCAATAGAAGCTGGAAATTGAAAAACATTAAAATCGTTAATTCCTGCATTCTTTAAAATTCTCTGTACTAAAGTTTTCTTAGCAGCCTTCATTTCGATTCCTGATTCTCTCAAAGATTTTCTCAAAATATTAGCTTCAGAAACCTTAAGACCAGAAAAATCAACCATTAAGACGGATTTACTCGCCTTGGTTTTTTCGGTCAATTCATCGATTATTTGTGATTTTTGTGCTCGTGTTAACATATTTTTTAAAATAAAAACTACGGTTTTACCGTAGCGAACAATAACGAGTTAAAAACTCATATTTACCTCTGCGGGATTTATGCTGTTTTCTCCAGCCACCCATCTTCTACGGTATATCTCCATTATATATAATCCAATATAAAAGTCAAGCCCCTCACTTCTTTGAGTGAGGGGCCATTTTTTATTCAACATTAATACTCTTTCGTCCCAACTAAATTAATTCTCTAATAAATATTAATCCTTCTTTTCTTTCCAGCTTTCTATATATTCAATCATATCCTTAACTTTTTTAATTTGATGACACATGTGTGGCACCAACATAAACGAATCATCATGAGTAAAAACTTGAACAAACGGTGCATTATTTTCCGACAATAAATCAATAACCTTTTTCATTTCACCATCATTTCGATTACGAAAAACTACAATCGTTTCTTCCGTTAGAGGTATCATTTTTCCTCCTTGTAAAAAATCTGCTTACAGCTTATAAAAAAACAAAGAGACTGTCAAATTGACAATCTCATAAATAGAGATAATATAAAAGTAGCTTTTTCCCAAAACATACATAAGGAGTTGCAAAATGGAACAAATACTAAGAAATTCATGGAAACGATTCCTTTCCGGAAGAACCATCGCAATCAATGACTGGGACTCGCTCACTGCCTTGATTCATTTATTCAATCATATTCTGAAAAATAAAAAAATCGCAATTATCATCTTCAAAAATAAACAGCCATTTCTCAAAAATCAAAATCCATTATTCTTAGAAATAACAAATTTCCACTCAGCAACAAGCGATTCAGTAATGTCCATCCAAAATAAATTATCTGCATTCAATATAAATATAATCGAACGAGACGAAAATCAAAAAACTCCTTTAGTAACAATACAGAAAAATATAAAAGAAAAAATATTCGCCACTCTTACTCCCATGATGATTAGGATCGACTACTTACTCTCAGATTCAACTCAAGAATCCTCCACCATCTTTTTATTCGAAAATTAAAAAATAATCAGCGATTGTCGAAAACAATCGCTGATTTTTATTCATCTTGCAACTACCCAACGCCACTTCCCGAATTGATCTTTAAAAAATTGCCAATCTTTATATTTTAACTTCTTCAATAACTGATCAATGATTGGTTTTTGAAAAGAATCGAACTCCAACCAAATTTGTCCGTCTTCATTCAAATATTGGTGAGCTTGCTGCAGAATCTTCTTTATTAAAAATAACCCGTCACGACCGCCAAATAAAGCCAGATGAGATTCGCTTTGCAAAACAGATTTCTGCACCTTATTTTTTCGCTCCAAAGCAATATAAGGAGGATTCGTTAAAATAAAATCGAATCTTCCGTGAACTTTAGCAAAAAGATTGGAATGAATAATTTGATATCTATTTCTAGGAATTTTATTCAATCTAAGATTGATTCTAATTTGTTGAATCAAAATTTTGTCTAATTCCCCAAAAACAACATAACTATTTTTAAGATTTTTTAAAATGGAAATGCCGATACATCCGGAACCGGCACATAAATCTAAAATTTTAATTTTATCCTCCGAGGCCTTGGTGTGAAAAGATTTCATTTCTTTAATCGCCTTCTCCGCCCAATATTCCGTTTCCAAGCGTGGTATCAACGGTCTAAATCGTAAATCAATTCTACAATTCACAAAAGGTTTCCAGCCGATCAAATAATCAATCAGCTCTCCTTTTTCTAGGCTTTCCACATCCCTCAAAAATGCCGTAGTTTTTTTATTATGATATTTATCGCGTAAAAGCCATTGAATTTCTTTTTTAGTATCTTGCTTCATAACTAATTAAATATTTATCTAAAATAAAAATATGGCCTAAAAAACCATATAAAAATACTATATATCTACATTATTTTAACACATTTATAGCCAAAAAGAAATATTTGACAAACATTCGCCACTCTGATAGAATGAAGATAATATTAGAGTTCGAGCGAATCGCATCGAAAAACACTTGTTTTAGAGGCCCTTTTGCTTAGAATATCAATAACAGTCGTTAATTAGTATTACAAGCAAAATGGCTTACAATGACGAACAAGGCGGTAGCTTTCAGAGAAAGATGTACCAGGGTAACTGGAAATGCGCTAAATGTGGCGCTGACATCACTGAATTGCCTTTTGAACCGGATCCAGCTAGATTGGACCAGCTCTTATGCCGCGAATGCCACAGGCAGAACAGACCGTTCCGCGGTGGTGATAGAGGTGGCCGCGGAGGCCGCAGGTTCTAAGACTTTCCTTAGATAATAAAACTCCCCCGATTTATCGGGGGAGTTTTTAATTACCTTAATTACTTTTTTCTTTATTCAAAAATTTATTAAAAAATTCCTCTTGCGAACGCCAAAATCCTGTAATCCTTTCTCTTTGTTGTTTAAAATATTCATTAGTCATCTTTAGAACATCCTCTCTTCTGGTCTCTATTTCATTAAATATAAAATATTTGAACATTCGATCCATCATTCGCGCCGCACGAACATCCGGAGAAAAAGAAACTTCACAACAAAGAAACCCACCAAATATATGAAGATCTCCCAACATACCCGATCTGTTTTCTTTAATCTCTATTTGAATGATTTCTCCATCAAGAGAGAAAATTTCTTTTCTTATACGCCTCAATCCATGATTTTTCTCATTAACATATTCTTCAAAGGGCCAACTTTCATGTCCCCCACTCATTCTTTTTATTTTATAATATTCTGGATTTTCTTTAAAAACTTCATTAAAAAAAGATTGAAATAAATAATGAAAAATCATATTCACCGAAGAATAATCTAGGCTATAATTCAAATAAGTTCGTAAAAGACCCCTAAGACTTTCAATAAATCTATCAGGAGAAAAACTGTCACAATCAATAGCATCAGAACTATTCAAAACTCCTAACATATCTTCTCTCAACATCCTGCCTCCTTTAATTTTTGATAATAAATTATTTTTTTAAAACAACTAAACTATTTTTATCACAAAAGCGACTTAAAGTAAACGGCTCGTTCGTCAATTGACGAACGAGCCGTTTCAATATTCTTTATTTACAATATTTTTCCAACCTCCAAAGCAATCTCCGCCATCTCATCAATCTTTACTACTACAATCTTTATGCGTGAACCATCTTTTTGAATCTCGCCCTCTCCATTAATTTCCGTAATTTTTTTATTTTTAGCATCGTCCACCTCCAATCCTAAATTTTCTAAACCCCGTAAGATTCTTTGACGTATAATCCAAGAACGTTCGCCTATAGTGCCAGCAAAAACCAATACATCCAACCCACCCAAAGCAAAAGTATAAGAACCGATGTATTTTTTCACGCGATAAGCCAATAAATCCAAAGCTATTTTCGCCTGTTCATCACCACCTTCTTCCAAAGCTATTAATTCTCTGACATCGTTACTTTTTCCACTCACTCCACCAAGTCCACATTGTTTATTTAAAAATTCACTCAATTGATCTGGGGAAAAATTTTTAGCTTTCATCAAATAAATCAAAGCGCCAGCATCAATATCTCCTACCCTAGTAGACATCACCAAACCTTCCAAGGGAGTAAAGCCCATAGAAGTATCAAAACTTTTTCCATCTTTTATGGCTGTGATACTGGAACCGCTACCCAAATGACAAATAGCAATATTTTGTGGTATTTCTCCCAACAAAGATTTCAATCTCAACAATGCTGATTGCATAGAAATGCCGTGATAACCGTATCGTTGAATACCCAATTCCTTGGCCACATCATTGGCGATAGCATAACTTTCAGCTTCTTTTGATAAAGTAAGATGAAAAGTGCTATCGGAGACTCCAAACATAGGAAGCTCCGGAAAAGCATTGGCGAATTTATCTACCTCATCAGCAATAGAAGAAATATGAAGCGGCGCCTTAACAACATCCGCTCTCATTTTTTGTCTATATTCAGTATCAATCTTCCTTGTTTGATTGAAAAAATCCCCCGGGCAAACAATCCTAAACCCCACGGCGCTAATTTCTTTTTTATCTTTCACCAGTCCACTCTCTACTAAATAATCCACTTCTTTAGCAGAACTATTTTGAAAATCCGCTTCCGTAATTACAAGTTTATTTTCTTTTCCATCCTTATCCTTATGAGTAACAATAAATTCCCCATTTTCTTTTTCAAAATGAGAGGACAATATCTTTTGCGCCCCCAAATAAAAAGCGTATTTTTTTGAGGCCGTACCAACATTAATTACTAAGAGTTTCTTTTCCATTGCCAGTTTTCAATTTCTTCCATATCGACTCCATATTTTCTAATATATCCATCGTGATAACGTAATTTATCTTCATATCTTTTTATTATTTTTTCCGCTTTATCTTTATTAATCTTGCCCGAACCAGCAAGGATTCTAAAAGCTTCTATTACTAGACTAAAACGATCTGTTTTGTTTCTCACCTGCATATCAAAAGGCGTGGTAGTGGAACCATTCTCAATATAACCATGAACAAAAAATCTTTCATTCTTTCCCTTACCAAAAAGCAAATGTTTAATGGTTTCCGGATAACCATGAAAATTAAAGATTACCGGCTTATTTTTTGTAAAATAAAAATCAAAATCTTCTTGATTATTTCCGCTCCTGCCAAAACCCAATGACGAAAGTTCTACAACATTTACCAAGCGCGTTTTTATATCCGGAAATTCTTTCTTTAGATAATCAATAGCCGCCAAACATTCCTTAGTCATATAATCGCCAATTGATGAGAAAACAATATCCGGATTTTTATCACTGGCAAAATTCCAAATCATCATACCTCGATCCAATTCCTGCTTGGCCAAATCTGGCGTAAGCCAACGCGGTTCTAATGTCTTACCAGCCACAATAATATTAATGCAATTTTTTGACTTCAAACAATGATCCAAAACAACCAAAGCACTGGTACCATCAGCCGGAAAATAAGCTTTAATGAAATCTCCTCCCTTTTGAAGCATATTACTGATAAAACCGGGATTTTGATGAGAGAAACCATTATGCTCTTGACGCCAACCAGAAGAAGTCAATATATAATTGAAAGACGGAGCATCTCCGCGCCATTCAATTTCTCGCGCTATTTTCAAAAACTTAGCATATTGATCGGCCATACTAGCCACAATTTCTACAAAGGCCTCGTAAGAAGCGAAAACCATATGTCGCCCAGTTAAAACATATCCCTGAGCCAATCCCTGTAACGAATGTTCGCTCAGCATTTCTATCACTCGCCCATCAACACTCAAATCTTCATCCCATTTTTTCTTGGGCCAAACGAAGGCGCGTTTAGTAACCTTAAATACTTCATCCAACTTATTAGAATAGGTTTCATCCGGAGACATCAAACGAAAATTTTTATTTTTTGCGTTCAATTCAAAAACTTCTCTTAAATACAAACCGATTCTACGCATACTACTCGAACCGATTGTACCAGGAATATTAGCATCTTCCGCAAATTTTTCCGGATTGGGCAAAATCAAATCTTTTCTCATTTTTCCAGCAAAAGCATACTTCATCTCCCCCATTCTCAAACGACCTTCAGGAATAATAGATAAAATTCCCTCATCCACGCCTTTTTCTTTACTATAAAGTTCATTAATTTTGTAAGACTGCAACCACTTCCCCAAAGCCTCCAAATGCTCGATATTAGTCTTTGCTTCCTTAGCTATTACTTGATGTGATAAAAAATTATCTTCTATTCGCCTACCATCCAATTCTTTGATACCCGTCCAACCCTTGGGCGTGCGCAAAATAATCATAGGCCAACGCGGACTAGATATTTTTTTACCTTTTCGAGCCTTAGATTGAATTGATTTTATTTTTTTTAATGATTTTTCCAAAACCCTTTGCATCTTGGCATAAATTCCCAAACCAGCAACTATAATCGGATCATAACCATAACCGTAAAAAAGAGATTTTAATTCTTTATTGGACATTCTTCCAAATACCGTAGGACCGGAAATTTTATAACCGTTCAAGTGCAAAATCGGCAATACCGCCCCATTTTCCTTAGGGTCAATAAATTTATTCAAATGCCAAGAAGTAGATAATGGCCCGGTTTCTGCCTCACCATCACCAACCAAACAAGTTGCAATTAAATTGGGATTATCCAAAATTGCGCCATAGGCTGTCGACAAAGAATAACCAAGTTCCCCTCCTTCCAAAATCACACCGGGCGCCCCAGGATTACTATGACTAGGAAATCCATATGGCCAACTAAAATTTTTAGAAATATAACTCAAACCACTTTCATCCAAAGTAGCTTCCGGATAAAACTTGCGTAAAGTGCCTTCAATAAATAGATTAGCCTGCAAAGCCGGAAAACCATGACCAGGACCAAGAATAAAAAGCATCTCTTGATTGTGCTTTTTAATTAAATAATTCAAATTGGCATAAACAAAATTAATTCCAGGACAAGTACCCCAATGCCCCAATAATCTGGATTTAATATCATCAAAATTCAATTCACGTCCCAATAAAAAATTATCCTGCAAATAAATTTGACTAACTGTAACGTAGTTAGCCAAACGAACATATTTTTTAATAGCTTGAATGGAATTATTCATATTATTCTTTTTTATAATTTTTACGAAAATCTTCATTAAATTCTTTCAATTTATTCAAAGCGTCTGGTAAATCCTCATTCTTACAAACTTCAATCATTGTATTCACATCATACCACTTATCAGCCCATTCTTTTTCTAAAGACTCAAAATTACCAAAATCATTATACAATAAGTCTAAAATTGCATTTATTTCTTTATAAGCTTCTTCCGGAGTTTGCTCTGCGTATCTTTCTATTTTCGGGAATTGCTCCACCATACCTTGATATTTTACCATAAAAATAAATTCAAACCAAACAAAAAGGAGCGCCTTAGCGCTCCTTTAAATTATTTTTTTACATCCAAATCATCGTCAGGAACCACAATTGGAGAACTTTCTCCGCCAGAAATAATCATCTTTTCTTTCTGTCCACAAATAGAACATTGCCTTTTCTTTTGCTCATCTTCTTTTGATATCGAATCGACATCTTCCCACGGGCCAAAAATATGCTCACCATTTCTACACTTTGTCATTTCTCCTCCTCTTCTTTTTTAAAAATTTTAAAATCTCAATCTTCTAACTTATTTATACCCCCAAAAAAGGTAAAAGTAAAGCGAGGGTTATCAATTGATAACCCTCGCTTTGACTAATCTATTTTTCAATAATTTCTACCGATAAAATCTTAACAGGATTAATCGGTGAAGACATAGCTCCATCACCCCCCAATTTAGTTTCAGCAGTCGCTATTTCATCAACCACATTCAAACCATTTGTTACTTTTCCAAAAATTACATAATCTTTAGATAAATCTTGAGCCTGATGCATGATAAAAAATTGACTACCGTTAGTATCAGAACCGGAATTAGCCATGGCAATTGTTCCTCTCTCATACTCTCCTTCAAAAGCTTCATCATCAAAACGATATCCAGGATTTCCGCGACCAGTACCCGTTGGATCTCCTCCCTGGATCATAAAGCCGGCAATTACTCTATGAAAAATAACATTATCATAATAGCCGTCTTTTGCTAAAAAAACAAAATTATTCACTGTAATGGGAGTTTGCTTAGCATTTAAAGCAATCTCAATATCTCCTGCCGTAGTTTTTAAAATAGCAGAATATGTCTTATTTACATCAATAATCATATTCGGCGCTTGCGCATAAGTTTTCATAATTGGTGTTCCTCCTATATTATTATTCGACTTATTATTACTATTATTATCCCAAATTACAACTAAAATAAAAATAACAGCTACCGCCATTATAAATATTATTGTCGGCAAAATCTTTTTAATATTCATATTTTTTATATTACAAAAAAAATCACACCGAAGCAAGGTCTATATTCTTTATTTGGTTTCTTTTTTTTCTTGAATACGATTGTAAATAATTTTGACTATTTCAATCATTGCAGTAGTTATCACGGCAACAAAAATAGCCGGGATCCAATACGAAAAACGCAACGGAACCGTGCCCAAAATTTTATTTAAAAATGGGACATAAACAGCTAAAATAAGAAGTACAAAACCATAAGCTACCCCCAAAAACAAAAATTTATTCTTAAAAAAATTTTCCATTTTATTAATAGGTTTACTTAAATTTTTATAAGAAAAGATGTAAATCAAATCCACTGCGGCAATAGTGATAAAAGCAATGGTTCTCGCTAAGCTTAAATTTGCTTCTTGCCCCCTCCAAAAATACCAGAATAAAAACAAGGCTAATACCCCCACCACAAAACTAATGGCAAACACCAAAAATTTAACATGCCCACCAAAGATTTTTTCTTTTATTAATTTTTTAGGAGAAACGCTTAATAAAGACTTTTCCTTCGGTTCAAACGCCAACATCATATCCGGTGGCCCATCGCAAATAAGATGCATCCATAAAATTTGCGCGATAGTCAAAGGCGTTGGAAAATCCAAAAGAACGCTACCGAAAATAAAAGCAATTTCCACGAAAGAATTGGATAAAGCATAGCCAACGGCTTTTTTGATATTAGAAAAAACTAGTCTTCCTTCTTCACAAGCCGCTACAATGGTTTGAAAATTATTATCCAATAAAATTAAATCACTCGCTTCTTTAGCAACATCCGAAGCATTATTAACAACTATACCAATATCAGCCCCCTTTAAAGCCGGCGCATCATTAACCCCATCCCCCGTCATTGCCACCACTTCTCCCTTTTCCTGCAACACTTTTACAATCCTTTGTTTTTGAATAGGTGTTACTCTAGAGAATAAAATAATATCGTCTATTCTTTTTTTCAACTCAGCTTCAGAGATGATCTCCATCTCACGTCCTTCCATTACATTATTAGCATTAATTTTAAATCCCAAATTCATTGCAATTCTTTCGGCCGTTTTCCTATAATCACCGGTTACAATTTTTATTTTTATTCCAGCTTTTGCAGCTAATTCAATCACATCTTTCACCCCCTCTCTAATAGGATCGGCTATGCCAATCAATCCCGACCAAGAAAATTGTTCTTTTTCTTTTAGATTACCACCGGTTTTAAAAGCCGTGCCCATTATTTTTAATCCCAAATCGGCCCATTCTTCAATTTTTGCTAAAATTACTTCTCTTTCTTCTTTTTTTATTTCACAAAAAGACAAAACGATTTCCGCAGCTCCTGCCATAAAAGCGATATCCTTACCATCAATTTTACCAATGGAAAAAGCATATTTCTTCTCGCTATTAAAAGATTCTTCATATGGTTTTTCAATTGTCTCAAATAATTCATGATAATCAACTTCTTTGTCCTCAACTAAATAATCCCAAATGGCCTTTTCCAAACTCGTTCTTTGTTCATTGGTTAAAACCAAGGCCAATAATGCTTTGTTTCTATCCAAAAATTCAACTTTTTCCACCCTCATCATCCCTTCCGTTAGAGTTCCTGTTTTATCAGTACAAATTACCGAGGTAGAACCGAGGGTTTCAATGGAAATTAATCTCTTAACTAGCCCCCTTCTTTTTAAAATTTTTTTCATTCCCAAGGCTAAAATAATCGTAATAAATATAGGCAATCCTTCAGGAATGGCCGCCACTGAAAGAACGATGGCCATTCTCAATATTTCAAAAACATCGCGATGATTTAATAATCCCAAAACAAAAATGAGCAAACAAATAATCAAAACAATGTAAACTAGATTAACGGCCAATTTTTCCAACTTCAAACTCAAAGGAGTTTTTTCTTCTCTAATCTCGGTCAGACTTTTACCAATTTTCCCCATCTCCGTTTCTGCGCCTATTTTCATTACTTTCATTATGCCTTTTCCAAAAAGAACCATAGTCCCCATATATAAAATACCATTTTCTCTCTTTTCCACAGCATCTTCTTCTCCCGTTAAAATTGCTTCACTAACCAACAAATTGCCCTTGCTAACAAATATTCCGTCCGCCGGAATTCTATCACCAGCGCCTATAACCACAACGTCACCAGGTACAAGTTCTTTTATGTCAATTTCCTTTCGCTGTCCATTTCTAATAACAATGGCTTTGGGATTTAAGATCTTTCTCAAAGAATCCAAAATCTTTTTAGCTTTATATTCTTGAAAAAATCCCATTAAAATATTAAGAATCAATACTGACACAACTAAAATAGTATCGACATATTGTCGAAAATATAAAGAAATTAAAGCTACTCCTACCAAAACATAAACAAAAGGACTTTTTAACTGTGACAATAAAATAGACAACCAAGTAGCCGTTTCTTTGAATTCCAAAACATTGTCTCCAAATTTTTCTTTCAATGTTAATACTTGATTATCGCTAAGTCCCTTATGCATATAAATATTATTTTTTATTTAATAAAATCGTTGAATCTTTAAAATACCACCTAAATACACGAATAGAGTTTATCAAAGGAATAAAATCGGATAAAAAATTAAAAGCTGCTGCTTGAGTAGGACCGAAAACTCCGGTAAACACCAAAGACAAACCGATTATATTAAGCAACGCCCAAATTATTATATCTTGCTTAGCAATTTTCAAAATAAACAAACCCAAAGTAACCAATTCGGGAATTTTAGAAAAATCATCTTTCATTAGAACAATGTCAGCCGATTCAATAGTAGCGTCAAAACCAATATTACCCATAGCAATGCCAACGTCTGATAAGGCTAATGCCGCCGCATCATTAAGCCCATCTCCGATCATTGCTACCTTATAACCCCGATTTAAATATTGTTTCAAATAATTAATCTTATCTTCCGGAAAAAGACCGGCATGAAATTCCGTTATACCAACTTCTTTTGCTATTTTCTCCGCAATACGTTCGTTATCTCCGGTAAGCATGATAATTTTTTCTATACCCATCTTTTTTAATCGTAAAATATCATCTTTAATACCGGAACGCACTTCATCGGACAAAGCAAAATATCCCAACAATTTTCCGTCATAAGCTGTCAAAGTTAGACTATGTCCGGAACTCTCAATATTTAAAATCTCCGATATTTCAGAATCTTTTAATTCAACCTTCTCCTCTCCCATAAAAGAAAGCTTTCCACTTATAATATTTTTCCCCTGATAGTGAGCAATAGCGCCACGACCATTAAACTCCTTCATACCATCAGGCTCTTTAATCTCTACCCCTTCTTTTTTAACAAAATCAACAATAGCTTTAGAACTGGCATGATCCGACAAAATTATCGCCATAGAACCAAAAAATAAAAGATCTTCTCTTTTCTTACCCGGAAAAGCCTGAGCTTGAACCACTTTTAAATTTCCTTTAGTCAAAGTACCGGTTTTATCAACTACGATTTTTTTAACCTTAGCCATATATTCCAAATAAGTACCCCCTTTGATGATAACGCCTCTTTTAGCCTCTAAACCGATGGCTGCTGCAAAAGCCAATGGTATGGCTATGGCTATATCATCGGCGCAAACAACCAACATCATAGCCAAAACTAAATTTACATTTTTAGAAATAAAATAAACAAAAATACTGGCAATCAAAATTAAAACTATATACCAATTGGTAAATTTTTCTATTAAAGAATAAGTATGTGATTTATTAATTTGGGATTGTTCTACTAATTCTATTATTTTTTCAAAAGCCGTTTCTTCCCCCACTCTCTCAGTTTTAATGACTATATTACCGGAAACAACAGTGGTAGAACTAAAAACCTTATCACCCTCCCTCTTAAAAATAGGAAGGGACTCTCCGGTTAAGGATGATTGATTCACATTAGCATCTCCCTCAACCACAACTCCATCAATTGGAATACTTTCACCCGACTCCACCACAACCAAGTCGCCCTCCTTCAGCTCTTCTATTTTCACCTCTAAAATCTTCCCATTCTTTTTAATTTTAGCTCTTTGCGGACGCATTTTTATCAAACTCTCAATTCCTCGTCGAGCTCGATTATTCGTATAATCCCAAAAAAGTCTTGCGGAAGTAAGCATTAAATTGATGAACACGGCCGAACTCCATTCTTTATTCAAAAGAGCAAAAACCAAGGTAATACCAGCTAACAAATCAATGGAAAATTTTTTATCAACCACTAAAGAACGAATGACGTTAAAAATTACCGGAACAGAGGCTAAACCGGCCATAACAATCAAAATCCAAACATCAACACTAGCCGGAACAATCTTTGTATAATGTAAAATTAAAGACAAAAAAAGAAACAACAAGAGAATGCTTTCAAAATTAAGAAATTTAATCTTTTTAGTTTTTATTGCACGCATCAAGATTATTATAACATAAAATCCTTGATCAGTCTGTCACCACTCACTTAATAATCAATAAAAAAATGATTTTTAAATACAAAAATACAACTTATCATTTAGGTCTTATTCAAAAAAAATAATAAATAAAAAACAAGGTTAATTTAACCTTGTTTTTCTTCTTTTTTAGGCGCCATAGGCACCACCAAACAAGAGAATATATAAGCCAATACGCCCGGGAAAAAAGCGGAGAGAATGCTAATTGTTATCCAAGCCACTCGTAAAATCTTTGGATCTACGTCAAAATACTCCCCCAATCCTCCGACTAAACCGCAAAAGACTTTATTTTCTCTACTGCGATATAACTTTTTCATAATTAAATAATACAATAAAAACTATAAAACCTCAATACCAACTGGACAGTGGTCAGAACCTGCAACACTATTTAAAATAAAGGCTTCTTTTAACTGTTTTCTTAAACTATCGGAAACAAAAAAATAATCAATGCGCCAACCCAAACCCTTCTGTCGAGCAAAAGAATAATAAGCCCACCAAGTATAATTATTCCCCTCTGAATGCAATTGACGAAATGTATCAATAAATCTCAAATTTAATATTTTATCTATCTGTTGGCGCTCCTCCGGAGTAAACATCACGCTATCTTGATTTTCTTTTGGCTGAGCCAAATCAATCTCTTGATGAGCAATATTAAAATCACCGGCCAAAATAACTTTTTTATTTTTCAATTCATTCAAATAATTCAACAAAAAATCATAGGCTTTCAATTTATAATCCATGTTTTCTTTATTCTGACCGCCATTGGGAATATAAAAATTTATTAAAATAAAATCTTTAAAATCCAGCCTCAAGAATCTCCCCTCTTCATCAAATTGCTTCAAACCGATATTTTTTTCCACTTTTTCCGGTTTTATTTTCGTATAAATCGCGGTGCCACTATATCCCTTTTTCTGAGCCGAATTTACATAAAGAAAATAACCGGGAATTTCTTGCAACTCTTTTGGTATTTGCGCTTCTTCCGCCTTAATCTCTTGTAAACATAAAATATCGGGATTTTCTTTCAAAATCCACTCCAGAAATCCTTTCTTATGAATAGCTCTAATGCCATTTACATTCCAGGACAACATTTTCATATTTATTATTATATCAATATTTTCAAAAAACAAAAATGCCCCGATTCATATTCGAGGCATTTTTAAATTTATTACTTATCGTTCTTTAAAGGAGCAATGATTTTGGTCCTAATGTCTTGCGGAGAAAAGAAGCAATTGATTTCTCCATTGCGCGCAAAAAGATCAATAAAGATGGCTCTCACCAACTCTTCGGTCATACCGGGCTCATAATCCTCTTGCAATTCTCCATGCTCATTAAGCAAACCAATTGCATGAGCCAAATTTTTACAACAATAAAAGTATAAAGCAAACGAGGCCATACCACCCTCTATCCAACAAGCGGTTTCCAAGGCTTGTAAGCTCAAAGCATCCTTTCCACTCATTTTTCTCTTCGCTTCTTCAAAAAAACACTTAAAAGCCTCTTTAAAGGTAGCAAACTCACCTCGCTTCATCAAAGCCACGTAGACAGTATACATTGTCATTACTCCTTTTTTTGAAATTGTTAAAAGCTAAAAATATCCTACCATTCACACTAATCTTTGTCAAATTATGTTTTTATCGTTTTAAGCTATCTTTCTACATTCCAAATAGAATCTCTTTTCCTCCGCTTCGCCCATAGAAAACGTTTTTCTTGGTAAAACTCCATCTAAAATAACCGTTTTAAACAAATCATTCTTATCCATACCCGGTAAATAAAAGCCTACATTGGACTCTTTATTGCCAAGATCGCAGACTACATCCAAGCCATGAACATAATCAATTCTTTCAGCATTACCATCTTTCAAAAACTGATCCAAAAAATTTTGCAACGTACCAACAGCCAAATTAAGTTGTGGGTTGCTTATTTCCGCATATCCAAATTGTCCGTTAAAGATTACTCCGATTCTTTGTCTTCCGCTTGCCTCATCAACACTCTTCACCATTTCATTTTTGTCAGCGCAATTAAAATACGCGTAATTATCCTTAAAATATCCTTCCATTTCCATTAATGGATTTTTCTTTAATCCAAACACTACCCTATGAATAGGCTCAAAAACCAAAGCTTCATCGTGGACATTAACTAATTCTACCAAAGCCCAACGAGAAGGATGATCCATCCCTACAGTTGCCTTATTCTTTTCCCAGATAGCTTTAGCTGTAGCTAAAGAATGATTTCCGTCACCCATAGCAAACAACAGAACCCCTTTATCATCTCCTACGCTATACTTTGATTGAAAAACTTGCTTATCGGCCAATTTTTCCAAACCATTAACTATTATTCCATCAAATTTTTCATCAACTAAATATCCGGAAATATGTCCGCCATTCATCATTAATTCAAAATCATATATTTTCTGCAAATTATTCTTTTCTTGTCCAATTTTTTCAATAATTTGTTTTTCCGGATCATCAATCAAAACCATAATATGCGGAGATTCCAATAAAGCTCCTTCACGAATTTCCATCCTAGGAGGCAAACGATCTAAAACCGTGCCTTCAGTAGCGCGGATTAATGTTTGTGATCCCTTGTTATAATCGTATTGTTCCAAATCCAAAGCCACCATTAAACCCTTGCGAATTCTGCCTTTTATATTTCTTTCAACATAAATAAAGCTATTAAAGCTATTAAAAATATCGTCCTGAATGTATTTTCTGGTATTTTCCTGAATATTTTTAATCCTCTCTGATTTGCCGTCTTTTTCCAAATAAACTTCTGGAAAAATAATCGCCGCCGTAGAAGGACTACCATCAACTTTTTTATAAACCTCCTCCCAATATTCCGGTTGTGAAGTGTATTGATCGCAAGCCACTACAGACCATTTTGATAAATCGATATTTTCTTTTGGCAAAAGAATATTTGGCTTTTGCACGCCGATAGATTCGTAATTTTTTATATCCATATTTTTATATTCTACATTTGAAAATCATTTTTTTCAACCCTATTTATTTCATTAAATAATATTTTCTCTTTTTTTCAGAAAACTTTTCAATGGCATAACGCAACATAGTTCTTGGCATTTTTTGATAATATTTTTGTAAAAATTCTTCCTCTATACCTAAATTTCTTTTACCCACCTCCCTCAACATCCAACCAACCGCCTTTTGAATTAAATCGTGTTTATCATTTAATAAAATCCCCGCAATGGCCAAAGTATCTTCAAATTGATTATTTTTAATAAAAGTAAAGGTGGAAATAATAGCAATTCGTTTTTTCCACAAATCTTTCGATCGCGCTAATTTGTATAAAATCTTTCTATCTTTATTTAATAAATATTGTCCAACGATGTTCGGAGCGGTTAAATCCACCAAATCCCAATTATTAATATTTTTCGTATTTTTTAAATAAAAATCAAAAACAATCCTTCTTTTCTTGAGGTCCACTTCCTGAAATTGAAAAACCAAAATCAATAAAGCTATTAATCGCTCTTCATGAATTTTAGAATCTAATAATTTCTGAATATCGAGTAATGCTAGATTTTGATATGTTTTAGCGATAATGCGTTGTACCGGAACAACAATTCCCACAAATACATCTCCTTCTCCGTATTGTCCTTTACCGGTTTTAAAAAATCTCTGTAAAACATCCGCTTTCTTCTTATTACTACTCTTCTTTATTGCTTTTTGTAATTCCAATAATTCTGACATAAATCTATTTTATAACTTTATTTATGAAAATCAATAAAAAGGCGACTATTAAAATAGTCGCCTTAAATATTTTTATCCGAAGGGAATTGCTCTCAACTCCACAAATTCCGTTACAACATATCGCCTTGACGGTTTACCATCAGAATAATAATCCGGATATCTACTCACCTTTAACAACCTCAATTGTTTCTTCGCGTCTTCATCATTTACAGCATGAATACATTCAACGATCTGGATACCCTCATCACGCCAATTTCCTGACCAATCTTTATATTCTCCCCGCAAAGTAACATGATATACAGGCATCATTCCCTCCTTAATATCAATTAAAGTCCTGTCTATTTATATAACAGATAACCAACTCCAAGTCAATTTATCTCTATATTAAGCGCATCAAAAAATAAACTAACTAAAAAAAATTTATTCGTTACCCAACCAAGTAAGAGTGTAAACGGTCAATTTACCATTTTCCAAAAATCCCACAATCCTCACCCTACTACCCAATTCCAAATTATTCAAAACACAAACATCTTTTTGTCTTCCTTTCTCACAAATACTATTAGCATTAAATACCAATTCCGTTGTCAAAGCGGGTTTGCCGACTTCTTCATAAATCAAAATCCACTTATCATCTTTTCTGGATAAATTACCATTTTTTTCAAATCTATTCGCTGTATTTACTAAATTATTATTGAAAAAACCACATCTTATCTCCATCGTGCGTTTATCCGTTAAAGGTACTGTCGGTTCTCCTTCTTTTTGTATAAAATTAGGAAAACTAAAAGACATCGTGCAAGCCATATAACCACTCAAATAACCCCTTAATCCACCAAGCACGCCATCAGCCTGATTATATTTATCTGCTTCTAAATTTTCATTAAGATATTTTTCTATTTCATTATATTGCTCCATACTCACTTCTTCCGCCTTATAATAAGCCCCGATCATCGGCCAAGAAGACATCTGACCATCTTTAGAAATCATCCAAGTAAAAGCGGATTCGCCTTGGTATTGAAACTTTACACCCGACTCTTCCTTTATATCATTAACAACCAATTCTCTAGCCTGATCGGCACACCATTCTTCAAAAACTCTCAAACATTTTTGCTTAGCCTCGCACCAAGAATAACCGGCCGAACCAATACAATCATGCTCATCTTTATCACCACCCACTACATCTTTTTCATCATCAACATTTTTAAATTTTTCAATGACTTTTTTGGCCGCTTCAATGGCATTTTGCAATCCTTGTTTAGCTGAATCTTTAGCATTGGCTAAATTATTTTGCAAAATAACAATATGTTTAGCTATATTATCGGACACATCCTTAACCCTATCCTTAGTCAAATCATTTTCTTTCTCCTGAATTTTTTTGGCATTTTCCAAAGCGCGGCTTAATTGATCTTCATATTTAATCAAAACCTTTGCCGCAATTTCATCCTTACCCTTATCCAACATTCTTTGATATTCAGCCAATCTTTCTTCTGACAATTTGGTATATTGCTCAACTTTCTTTTCTAAATCAAAAGTAAAAAACAATTGGATTTTCTCTTTCCAATTTTCTAAAAAATAGAATGCGCTATCCGGCTCTATACCAACTTTAACGTTTTCCTCCGTTTGTGCCAAAACACTGGCGCTACCAAATAAAAACGACGCTACAATTAATAACGAAATTACTTTTTTCATTTTTTTATTAAATATTAAACGACTTTATTTTTTCTATATTTAAAATATGAGTAAATAAAGACAAACAAAGTAGAAAATATAATAGGCACCAAAACAAACCACATAGCATAAGATGGCCAAATTAACCCCAACAAACAAATAATAGCCGAGGCTTTAAATAATTTTCCTCCGATCTCATGAGTGCTATCCCAAACTTCATCACTACTTAAAGTCCATGGGGTCTTAATGCCAATAAACCAATTCCTCTTAGATTGTTTAATCAAAATACCGCAATAATAGAAGAGCACAGCTAAAGCCGGAATCATACACCTACCCATATCAAAAGCATGTCCTAGATTCCAATAAATACTAAGTCCGTATATGTAAAGCAAAAACAAAAACAACAGGACAATAAAACCATCAAAATATTTTTTAAATTTTTCCACATTACCCTTTAAAGGATCTATTCTGGGAAAGAAAATCAAAAGAGCGGCTATAATCAGAGAAATAATAGGCATTAAGAAAACTCCCCAAAATCTTGACATATATCCATTCACTTGGCCATTAATCCCCCAATGAGTAGCCATTTGCTCAGGCATTTGTGGGTAAATATAAATACCGATAACAAAAGAAACTATCACTAAAAATAAAACTAAAATTTCGCTTTTTCTCATAATAAAAAACAAATTATTCTGACAAATATAGTATACCAAATAACCATAGCAAACAAAAGAGACCATTTTACACCTGTAAAATGGTCTCTAAATTATTTATGCGCTTACTGCTTTAGATATATACCTTTGATGTTTAAAATCAATAGTAATCTCAACTTTTTCAAAAATAGAAAAAATATCTTTTATAAATTCTTGAGGCTTATCTTTAAAAAAACCAATACGTAATCCCAGAAACATATTCCCTATAAGTGATATCACCACTGATAAAACGCAACATATGCGCACTCGCCGGTTCAACTACATCCTTTTCAAAAATTATTCTTTTTATAAGTTCATCAAAATTTTTAAATCCCAGCTTGATAACATGGTCATAAACTTCTTGAGTATTGGGTTGTCTTTCCGATGATTGAATGGCTATATTGATTGGAATCTCCATCCTTTCAAATAGTCCATTCCGAAGAATCAGGATGAAATTAAAAGCACGATGTCTCCAATGATCATCAAAGTCCAATTGTGGTACTTTATAGACTCCGCTTTCTTTTCCTTCCTTACCCCAAATGCACTGCGCTTCTTCAACAACTCTTCCATTGACCACTTTAATGACGCGCCCACTCTCTCCTATCGGTATAAAAGTAATAAATTTATTCTGAAATTCCATAAACATAATAAACAAGAGAAGCCAGGCAATAAAGGCCACCAATAACGGTGCCACAATAACAGGAAAACTCATGTGACGGAAAAAGACAAAAATAACAAAAGCCAAAGCTAAAAACACACTCCAGCCGGGATGCCTCCAAAAGAATTTTTTCATAAAAACCTCCTTTTAGAAATTATTTAATAGCTGGTTATACATTAGCAGGAATTATTGATTTGGTCAAATACAAAAATCGCCCCATCTAGGGGCGATTTTTTAAACTTTTAATTTTTTCTTTGCGCTAATTTTCTGTCATTTTCCGTCAAATACTGTTTACGTAATCTTATGCTTTTCGGGGTGACTTCCAAATATTCATCTTCGTTCATTACTTCCAAACCTCTTTCCAAAGATAATTCCCACGGAGGAGTTAAGTATATAGCCTCATCAGATCCAGAAGCGCGCATATTGCTCAATTGTTTTCCTTTAGTAGGATTTACATTCATATCAAATCCCTTGGAAACATTACCAATTACCATACCCTCATAAACTTCAGTACCGGGCCCAATATAAAGAACGCCTCTATCTTGCAAATTCCACAAAGAGAATCCCAAAGCCTTTCCAGCTTCCATAGAAACCATAGAACCGACCACGCGATGATCAATCTCTCCCACGCGCGGACGAAAACCAATTACTTGGCTACAAAGAATTCCCTCTCCACTTGTATCCACAATAAACTCTCCGCGATATCCTAAAAATCCACGAGTTGGAATTTCAAAAATAATTCTGGTATGACTTTGCTCCGGCTTCATATCAATCATTTTTCCTTTGCGGCGAGATAATTTTTCAATTACTACCCCAATCATTTCACTGGGTACATCAATAGTTATTTCTTCAAATGGTTCCAAAACTTGCCCATCTTTTTCTTTGAAAATAACTTGCGGTTGAGAAACCTGCAATTCATAACCCTCGCGTCTCATATTTTCCAACAAAATCGCAATGTGCAATTCTCCCCTTCCATAAACCTTAAATGAATCATTAGAATTAAAATCAATTTTCAATCCCACATTCACTTCCAATTCTTTTTCCAAGCGTTCACGAATTTGACGATTTGTTACAAACTTTCCCTCTTTACCAGCAAAAGGAGAATTATTTACCAAAAAATTCAAACAAATAGTCGGCTCATCAATATTAATAGCCGGCAAAACTTCCTGATCGGCGCTGAGACAAATCGTTTCACCAATATAAATATCCGGCAAACCGGCAACCATTACAATATCTCCCGCCACCGCTTCCGGCTCTTCTCTTCTTTCCAATCCAAAAAAAGTAAAAATCTTGGTAATTTTACCGCTTCTTGTTTCCCCCGTCGGTTTCTTTATAAAAACATTACTCCCTACTTTCAATGTTCCTTCATAAATTCTACCAATAGCCATTCTGCCCAAAAAATTATCATAAGCCAAATTAAATGGTTGAATTCTTAACGGCTTTTGATTCAATTCTTCGGAAGAAGCCAAAGGAACTTCTTTAATAATAGTTTCCAATAAAGGAGTTAAATCTTTTGATTCATCATTCAAATTAAATTTGGCAACACCATCTTTCGCAATAGCAAAAATAGTAGTGAAATCCAATTGTTCATTACTAGCGCCTAAATCCATAAACAACGCCAACACTTCATCATGAGTCCACTCTGGTCGCGCAGCAGGTTTATCAATTTTATTAATAACTACAATCGGCTTCAAACCCAATTCCAAAGATTTTTTTAAAACAAATTTTGTTTGAGGCATCGGACCTTCTTGCGCATCTACCACCAAAATTACAGCATCAATGGAACGCAAAACACGCTCTACCTCAGAACCAAAATCAGCGTGACCCGGAGTATCTACAATGTTAATTTTTGTCACCTCCCTTCCGGAATCGGCTGGAGGATAAAAAATTGAAGTATTTTTTGAATAAATAGTAATACCACGCTCTTTTTCCAAAGCGTTAGAATCCATGCTTACCCCCTCAGCAGCCATCCCAGTCTGTTTCATTAAAGCATCGGTTAATTTTGTCTTACCATGATCAACGTGCGCGATAATAGCTATATTTCTTATTTCCATAAAAATAGATAATTAAAAATTGCGCCGGAACGCAATCCATCAATACATCTATTATATCACATAAAGATTAAAAATGCAAATCTTATAAGTTATGATTGCAAAATAATCAAATTCATACTATATTTAGGGAAGCAAAAGATGATTAAAAACTCATTATAACAGCGAGGAGTGAATGGATTTGTCCAAAATCTATATCAGCATTCATGCTTATAATCGCTTCGTTGAACGATGGAAAGAATTCTCTCAAGATCCCTTACCCCAAAATTGGATGAATACATTGCTTGCTTTTTTATCCAACGTCACAGAAATTAAGAAAAAGCCCGGAATCAGTTTTGAAATCTTCAGAAAATATAAAAAAATTAGTCGCTTCTTTCTAAAAACGAATAATTGGATTTTCGTCACCGATGAAGATTTAAGCACCCTCATTACCGTGGAATGGCGTCAAGTTAATCCACACGTATGGGTCCTACCCAAAAAAGTACAAAAAATATTAAAAAACAAAAAGAGAACCAGATATTGATTGGTTCTCTTTTTTATTTCATTTTTAATTTAGATTAAACGCGTTATGATAAAAATAAAAATAATTCCGGCCGTTGTAAGACCAATTAATTTATAAGAACTGTGCTGGCTATGCGCTTCCGGCAAAAGATCGGCTGCGCTAATATACAAAATGAAACCGGCGAAAAATCCCAAATATAAGACTAGAAAACTATCAGGGATAACAAATAAAAGAGTGGCCAAAACTCCCAAAATGGGCGCCACAGCATCCATTAATAAAAAACCCATTGTTCTCTTTAAGTTATTTTTATTAACCAACATCAAACTCGCCGTATTCAATCCATCAGAGAAACCATGAGCCAAAATAGCCAAAGCAATCAAAATACCAACACGATAATCAATTTGAAAACCCAAACCAATACCCACACCATCTAAAAAACTATGAAAAGCCATACCTAAAGAACTGGCCATGCCCACTAAGGGATGTTTATGACTGGCATATTCTTCTTCATGATGACTATGTAAAACAGCTACTTTTTCCAAAATATGAATAAACATAAAACCGATAACTAAAGCTATCATAGGTATGATAATATTCATATTTTTTTCTATTGAAATTTGAAAGATTTCCGGAATAATCTCAAAGAAAACTACAGCCAACAAGATTCCGGCCGTAAAACTGATAATATAATGAATTTTATCCTTTAATTTAATAGCTAAAAGACCGCCCAAAAGGATAAAAAAGAAAATGATAATCGAGAAGATTAAAGCTGTCATTAAATTAAATATATAATAACAAAAAATATTAAAAAAAGCGATTTGCCAATGAGGCAAATCGCTTTAAATCGTTTTCACGTATTTCTGGTGATTTGCATATTTTTTTCCACTTCTCCACAAATAAGATGAAGCAATGTAATATGCATTTCTTGAATCTTTGAAGTAATTGAAGAAGGAATAATTAAAGAAATATCCGCCAAACCTTTCAACTTTCCACCGTCATTTCCCAATAAACAAATTGTCGTTATTCCGATTTTCGTACATTCCTGCACCGCCCTAACAACGTTTTCCGAATTGCCACTGGTTGAGATTCCCACAAAGACATCTCCTTGTTTTCCCAATGCTTCAATTTGCCTGGAAAAAATCTCATTAAAATTGTAATCGTTGCTCACGGCAGTAATAATAGAAGTATCGGTAGACAAAGCGATAGCCGGCAGACCCATCCGATTAAGACGAAATCTTCCCACTAATTCTGCGGCAAAATGTTGAGCATCGGCAGCGCTTCCGCCATTACCGGCAACCATAACCTTATAATGCCTTTGAAAACAGTTTTGAATGGATATAACAACCGAATATAATTTGTCCAACATATCCGAATCTCCCAGCATCGTTTGGCAAATTCTCACAGTTTCTCTCAAATATTCCCTCCAATATTCGTCAAATACTTCTTCCACTTTCCCCTCCTTTTATTCCATTATAGTTTAAAAACTAAAATGGAATTACCCCCCAAATTTAAATATCTACTTCTATTTTAGACCCTAAGTCCAGAATGTCAAACCCAATTTCAATCTAAAAATGTTTACTTGGTTTTTTCAGCAATCAAATTATTTAATATTTTTTTAACTTCTACTAAGCTATTCGAATCTAAAATGGAAAATGCTAAAATATTTTTATTTAATTTCTTCATCTTTTTCACTACGGACTCCAAAACATCATTTGAAACCTCGTCACTCTTACTTATAAAAAGATATTCTTCTTTGTCTAAAAGTTTTGAATTATATGATTTAAGTTCTTGACGCACCACTTTATAGTCTTCCTCTGGAGTTTCCGAATTGGCAGCAACCAAATGAAATAAAACTTTAGTATGCTCCACGTGTTTCAAAAATTTAAAACCCAATCCCTTCCCCTGCGAGGCTCCTTCAATCAATCCGGGAATATCAGCTAAAATCAATTCATAATAAGTGCCTAGATTAGGCTCTAAGGTTGTAAATCTGTAATTCGCTACTTTACTTTTAGCACTAGTCAATTCATTTAACAAACTAGATTTGCCTACATTCGGCAAACCAATCAATCCCACATCTGCAATCATTTTCAATTCTAAATGCAAACTAAAAGATTCTCCAGACTTACCGGGTTCCGTTTTTTTGGGACTGGTATCAGTCGCAGAACGAAAATGAAAATTACCTCTTCCACCGATGCCCCCCCTGGCAATACGCTCGCGCTGACCAATTAAATTAATTTCCAATTCAGAACCATTATCAAGGTTATGAATTACCGTTCCCACAGGCACTTTTAATATCAAGTCATCGGGCTTATGACCATCACAAAATTGTTCTTTGCCATCTTCGCCGTTTTTAGCCTTAATCACCTTTTTGCTCTGAAAATAATTTAAAGCGTTCAAATCAGCCACTCCTTCTACCCAAATACTAGCGCCATCGCTTCCGCGACCGCCCGCTGGGCCCAAGGCCATTAAATTCTTGTTAAAAGCCATTTTCCCCTTGCCACCTCGCCCGGCTATTACTTGTATTTTTACATCATCAATAAGCATATCTTTTGTAATTTATAAAAATCCTATAATAAATTGCGTCATTTTATTATAATGACTTATTTTTTCTCAAAAATAATCCGACCAAATATGGAGCGAAAAAAGTAGTCAACAAAACCAAGATCCAAATTCTACCCTGAAAAATATTGTAATCAGCAAATAATTTTTCCCAAGAATTACCAAAAAGATAATGCCCAGCTAAAAATTCAAAAATTTCAGTGAATAAAACCCAAATTGAACCAATTAAAATCAATGTCTTATTTGATAAATCTTCCTGTCTTTTGATAAAAATATAAGCTACTACTAAAACAACCGCTACAAAAATAAAAGTACTAATTTGATGAGCCAATAAATTACTCATTTTCGGTCCATAAAGAAAAACACGAGCACTACCATTAAGAACCGCTAAAAACGTCAAAATAAACCAAACGCCAATTGTTTTAATAAATAATTTTTTAGTCATATATCTACATTTCTTATTCCGTCTCCATTATAATCTTACCACACTTTTGCTCAGCTGCCACTGCTACATGTATTATATCGTCCAAATCGGGTTCAATTGCAGTTAATTTAATGCCATTTTTAAGTTCCGCGCTCACATCCCTACTATGCGCTCGAAAAACTCTTTTCACCTCACAATTATTAATAGCTTGTGTAATCAGTTCCCATGATGAAAAATTATTCAACTCTCCATCCTTACTTTTTCCAACAATTCCATATCCACCCGACACTGGATCATGAAAAAGAAAAGATTTGGGTGGGAAATAAGTAAAAATAATAAAAATTACTACCAAAATTACCATCAATGCGATACTTGCTTTATTATATTTCTGAGAAAACTCGGGAGCCTGCATGATCTTGTAACTGATAAACTGTCCGATAATCACCGCCAATATAAAAATACTAATATCTAAAGCCAAAAGATTATTACCCAAAATAGCGATATAAGAATAAAAAAGAATAATAATCAAAATCGGCATTACAAATAATCCCATTTCCTTGGCAAAAAAGAAATTGCGTGCCTCTCTTTTTAAAATTTTTCTCTCCACTAACAACCAAATAACCGCTGGCACCACTGCTAATTTCAAATGCTCCCAAGTACTTTCATTTACAGCAGAAAAAGCGCCCACCAACCAAAATTTACCGGACCATTCAAAAACAAAATGCAATAAACTCCCAAAAAGAGAGATAAACACTGCGCCACCAATTTCCCATTTCAAGATTTTTGTCATATTTATATTGTAAACTAAAATTACTAAAAAAGATAAGCCTCGGTGCGCATATGCTACCGAGGCTTAATAATATAATATATTACTTTTTTTAATTTATTTTTACCTTGAAAGTATTCGCAGCTTGATAAAAAGCATCTTTATAATCATTCCAGGTACTCTTTAATGTATTAAATGAAGTTATCCAAATCTTATCTCCTTCGCCCTGAATCATAACTAATAAAATCTTAAAATCAATTCCCTCTTGAGCAAGTTCTGCTTCAATGGCATGAGCCGGTCTATTATCAATAGTCAAATCTTTGTCCCCGACAAAATTAATCTCTGGAATTACTCCTCGCAATGCGCTTTTGGTATATTCCACATATTCCGCTATACTGCGACCCTGAGAAACATCGGAGGCGATAGAAAGATAACTCGTAAAATTCGCAGCCTTAGCCGCTGCGTCCGTGATATTCTCATTAACATTGTATGCTAAAGCGGATACTCCCTCGATGGCATTACCTTCCATCCAACCTTGTGGCAAAATAATGGAAAAATTTTCTTTTACCAACATATTATTTTGAGAAGAGCCCTGTTGTTCCATTTCTGAATTTTTATCATCTTTTCCAAGATTTAAACCATTTGATCTATCGAAATAAAACCAAACTCCAAGCACAACAATTATTAATAATACAATGGCGGAAATTATTAAAACCTTTTTATTCTTCATAATTTAAATTTATTTCATTTTCGACTATGCTAGTTTAACACAAAAATAATTTTTTTTATAGCAATATTATTCTTCTCTATCAATTTAACTTTAATTTCAAAGATTTAATCCAAGACGCAACGCGATATAATTCACCATCCAATAAAGGCCCCTCTTTACCCTTAACATAAAAAGCTTGAGGACCGATTATAATTCTTGCCCCAAGACTTTCTAATTTTGTAGCAATTTTTTCTTTTGCATCGCCGTGAATAAATAATTTAACCCTGGTATCAAAAGCTGTAATTTTTACTCCCTTTAATTGTTCTTTATTCAAATCTTCCAAAAACTCCAAAATCTTTTCCGTCGGTTTCCAAGCAATAATCGGACTACCCACAATCAAAAGATCGACACCAATTAATTGTTGTTGATCAAAATCAGATACTGCGACAACAGCGGCATCATTCCCCAATTCTCCGGCAATCACCTCTGCAATTTTTCTGGTATTTCCGAAATTAGAGTCAAATACTATTAACGCTTTCATAATTTATAAATAAAATATGAATCAATTATCGCTATATACCATCTTTATTTTAACTCTATTTTTCTATTTGTCCAAATGGCAAAAATCATATCAACACCTCAATTTCCCCAGTATTTATCAGAGCAAATTTAACCCATCACCCAAGGCGGTGGATTACTATAGAACAAACATTATTTTAATAGTTGCTAATCCCAAGTAAAACCCCTACCGAAATGACCCCAAGTACAGGTATCTTTGAAATTCGTCTTATCCAATTTCAAATATTCACGAATCCCTTTAGGACTAAGGTCATACCCCACAATATTCTCTTCTTTCCCATCAACAATAGCTACGGCCATTACCGGTTCATTTTTTCCTATTGCATACGCTAGTTTTGTATACACTTCTTTAGCATTACGTTTTTTTAATAAATCGACAGCAATCTTTCTGGCCATATAAGCACCGGATCTATCCACCTTCGTATAATCTTTTCCGGAAAAAGAACCTCCACCAATTGTCATTTCCGGACCATAATTATCAACAATTAATTTTCTTCCCGAAAGTCCGGTGTCGGCGTCAAATCCCCCTTGATTCCATTCCCCTGCTGGATTAATGAGATATTCATCAGCCAAGATAATATTTTTCACAAGTTTCAAAAGATCTTCATTTTTTGTTTTTTGAAAACTAGCGACCACCGTAATTGGTCTGCCATCTTCTATCGTTACTTGTGTTTTTCCGTCATAAGGATAAATCTCAAATATCTTTTGACACAATTCTCGCGCCAAATTATATTCCAAGGGCATATGCGTATTTGTTTCATTCGTAGCATAACCCTTCATAATACCCTGATCGCCCGCTCCACCCACATCCACGCCCCTAGCGATTTCAGGGCTTTGTGAAACTATATTAACAATAACTTTATAATTTTCCCCTACAATATTTTTAACAACGGCTTCAATATTTAACTTAGATTTTGAAGTCACCTCTCCATTTATAATTATTAGATTATGCCCGCCCATAACCTCTATAGCCACACGACTATTTTTATCATTTTCCAAATATGCATCCAGAATACTATCGGCAATAAAGTCGCACATTTTATCTGGATGTTTTGGACTCACAAATTCTGCTGTTTTTTTCATATTTTTTATTTATTAAACGACAAAAAAACTCTTTCCCAATAAAAGAAAGAGTCGACCAATTATCTTTCCCCGATTAGGGCTGGATTTAGCACCTACTCATTTCTGAGGGTTGCTGATGGGTCTTGGAGCCA
>DAONDV010000004.1:0-40689 GCA_035402745.1 Minisyncoccota bacterium | reverse complement strand
GGTTTTGGTTTAGTAGGGCCAAAAACGCGAATAAAATTAAATGAATTATAAAAAATGAAGTCTAATAAAAAATAAATTTCAAAGAAACATTTATTGAATAATTTGAAATTTTACTATCTGTTATGGTTATGAAGTGTCCGGTCAAATTTGACCTAAAAAAAATAGATGAAGTCGCTCAAAAAATAAGATGCGATGTGGTGGAGATGCTTTTGGAAGCCAAATCCGGTCATTCGGCCGGTTCTTTAGGCATGGCCGATGTTTTTACAGCTTTGTATTTCGGCGATGTTTTAAATATTGATCCGAAAAATCCCGAATGGGAAGACAGAGATAGAGTCGTATTATCCAATGGGCATATTTGTCCGGTTCATTATGCAACTTTGGCAGAGAGAGGATATTTTCCGGTTGAGGAATTAAAAACGTTGAGAAAATTTGGATCTCGTTTACAAGGTCATCCTAAAGCGGGATTATTGCCGGGAATAGACAATTCTTCCGGTCCTTTGGCGCAAGGTTCTTCAATGGCCGTGGGCATGGCTTATGCGGCTAAAATGGATAAGAAATCATGGCAAGTATATTGTTTGGTTGGCGATGGGGAGCAACAAGAAGGGCAAACGTGGGAAGCTGCAATGTTCGCCGGAAAACATAAATTATCCAATCTTACTTTTTTAATGGATAGAAATAATATTCAAATTGATGGATTCACTGAGAATGTGATGCCTTTGGAGCCGTTAAAAGAAAAATATGAGGCATTTGGTTGGCATGTTTTAGAAATTGATGGACATAATATTCAAGAAATTATAGATTCCATAAAGCACGCGCAATCTATTTATGAAGAACCGGTAATGATTATTTGTCATACGATTCCTGGTAAGGGTGTTGATTTTATGGAATGGAAGCCGGAGTGGCACGGAAAAACTCCTAATAAAGAAGAAGCAGAAGAAGCTTTAAAGCAATTACGCAGTTTAGGCGGACAGATAACGAGTGAGGCGGAATAAAAAATCCACCCCCTAAAGAGCAGGGTGGATTTAGCTGTTAGAATAAAGAAGGGACGTGTAGGGTTAAAAAAACCCATATGGAGAAGATGATTGTGATCTCTCCTACAACAACGCACAGAACATGAATCAGAGTCCCCGGTTTGTTGATAAAAAATCGTGGTCCGATTCTTCTGAGTCCACTGGTGAACAATTCGAGTCCATAGAGAAAAATGAGAAAAAGCAGAATCAAATTTGTCGTGGCTGCGTTCATTCTTTCCTCCTTTGAATAAAGTTTTCGAGCTACTATATTTAGTATATAGCAAAATAATAAAAAAGTCAAGGTCAAATAGAAATGGATAAAAAATATGATAAATCCAATTGCAAAATTAAATGAAAAAATATTGTCTTCTGATGTAGAACAGCAAACTACTCGTGAAGGCTTCGGTGAGGGTACTGTTTTGGCAGGCAAGGAAGATTCTAATATTGTAATGCTTTGCGCTGATATTACCGAATCAGTGAAAGCTTCTACTTTTAGAAATGCTTTCCCTGATAGATTTATAGAAACTGGAATAGCGGAACAAAATTTAATGGGTTTAGCCGCTGGTATGGCTATGGTCGGAAAAGTTCCGTTTGTGGCGACTTATGCCGTTTTTTCTCCGGGTAGAAATTGGGATCAATTGCGTGTTAGTGTTTGCTATTCAAAGGCGAATGTTAAAATTGTGGGAGCGCACACCGGAGTTTCAGTCGGTCCGGACGGAGCGACACATCAAGCCTTAGAGGACATCGCCATCACTCGTTGCCTTCCTAATTTGGTAGTTATTGCTCCATGCGATGCTATTGAATCAAAGAAATCTACCTATGCGGCAGCTAAGCATGTTGGTCCGGTTTATTTGAGATTTGAAAGAGAAAAAACTCCAATTATGACTACAGAGGAATCTCCTTTTGAAATCGGAAAAGCAATTGTCTGGCGCGATGCGGATAAACCAGTTGTAGCGATAATTGGTTGCGGTCCGATTTTACATAATGCTATGTTGGCGGCAGAAGAGCTTGCGCAAGAGGGGATTGAAATTATGGTAATAAACAATCATACTATAAAGCCTATGGATAGCGTCACGATTATTGAGGCGGCAAAAAAATGTGGAGCGGTGGTAACGGTAGAAAATCATCAAGTGGCTGGAGGAATGGGTTCGGCTGTGGCGGAAATTTTGTCGGAGAATTATCCAGTACCGATGGAATTTGTTGGAGTGAAAGATAGATTTGGAGAATCCGGTTCACCCTCCGAACTTATAGAAGCGTTTGGGTTGGGGGTTACTAATATAAAAGAAGCCGTGAAAAAAGTTATAACAAGAAAAATATGAAAGATGTTTTAGTAATCGGTTCAGCCACAAGGGATTTATTTTTTGAAGGGGTTCCTTTTGTGGAAGTAAAAACAAATAAGTTTAAGGTGGGTAAAGGAATTGCTTTACCGTATGCGGGAAAAGTTAAGGTGCCTAAAATAACTTTTACTATCGGTGGTGGCGGAGCTAATGTGGCCGTTACTTTTGCTAGGCAGGGTTATGATACGACTTGTATTTCTTGCGTTGGAGATGATGGCAGTGGAAGAGAAATTATTGATAAATTAATCAATGAAAAGATTGATGCTAAATATTTTCAAATAAGTAAAAAAGATATAACTGCTTATTCTACAATATTTTTGGATAACAAAGGGGAGCGAACCATTTTAAGTCATAAAGGAGCTGGGGATGAAATTTCAGAAAAAGAAATTCCTTGGGGTGGTAAAATAAAAGCCAATTGGATGTATTTGTCGTCTTTGGCGGGAAATAAAAATTTGTTGATGAAGGCTGTTAATTTTGCTGCCAAGAATAAAATGTTTTTAGCTACTAATCCGGGAATGGGGGAATTAAAAAATTTTCGTTTAATGCCGAGATTATTAAAACGTTTTGATGTTTTTGTTTTAAATCAAGAAGAAGCATCTTATTTGGCTGATGTTCCTTATAAAGATGAAAAGAAACTATTTAGACGTTTAGATGATTTGATTGAGGGGTTGGTGGTGATGACTAAAGGTCCTAAGGGGCTGACTATCTCAGATGGAAAGCATATGTGGCAAGTGGGGACATATAAAGAGAAAAAAGTAGTTGATAGAACTGGTGCTGGAGATTCTTTTGCTTCCGGTTTTGTTTCTGCTTTTGTTGGAAAAAAATTAAAAAAAGTGGGAAATCGCAGCGTGTTTGAAGAAAAAGATATAGAAGAAGCGATTAAATTGGGAAGCGCTAATGCTACTTCGGTAGTGGAACATGTTGGCGCGCAAACAGGTATTTTAAGAAAAGATGATTTTAAAGATAAGCGTTGGGATGATTTATCAATTAAAAAAATAGAAATTATATAAAAAAATCCTCGGTCGTATTGACCGAGGATTTTTGATTTATGTTTTATTACAAGAGGGCTTCCCAGGAGAACCCATAGCCCTGTGTTGCTCCGAAAGAAGCAAAGGCTTTGGCGCTAAACTTGGAATTGATTTTTACTTTGATTCCGCTGGAAATTGATAGAGTGGTATGCGGTTTGGATGTGGTGGTGAATTCTTGGATGTCTGATATCTCAGAATCGAAATTCAAGCCGGTGATGTATTTGCTCGTGTAGGCTCCTTTGTAGGTTGTTTTGTAAAAAAGATATCCTACATTGATCCAGGGAGCAACATCTCCTTGAGTGCAAGCTTGTACTCCAATTTTTACCATTTCATTTTCGGCGCGATTAAATTTTACCGAAAATTCATCGATGTATCTGAATTCTTCTTGTTCGTAATTGTAGAGTAGGTTAAGTGACAAATCTTTGAAATGGGATTTGGAGTATTCGATGTTGGTCAGTAAAGTTAATTGTTTGCTTCTATAAATAAAGATATTGGATCCGATTGCCCAGAAAAAAGAATTATACGGTTGAGAAGCGATTCCTTGTTCTACGTGTTCAGTGTAGTTAAAGCCTTTTTCGTTGGGGAATCTGTATTCATCTTGCCATTTACTTTTAAACCCGCCATCAATTTTTTCCGTAAATTGCGCAACTCCTGCTTTGGCGTAGGCGTTGAAGAGTTTGGTATTATTGATGAGTAATTGTAAGAAAAGTCTATTTTGGCTTTCTGTGGCGTTGATATCTTTTAACGATCCCGTGCTGATTATATTCAAATCATTCATTTGAAATTCGTAACGAGAAAAAATGAATTCTTTGATGGAAACGGGAACTTGAATGGTTTCCGCACTAAGGGCAATGCTGATGCCGTTTTCGTGATCAGTCGCCGGTAAAAAAGAAAACAGAAAGACTAACAAGCAAGCAAAAACTGTGATTTTTTTCATGTGTGGCCTCCTTTTGACCTCTTGTTTTTTGATTTTTTATAGTTCTGTATGTGATATTATACTAGAAGTTGTATTGTGTCAAGTTGTTTAAAAATTGATTTATTTGTTGTTTTTATAGAAATAAAAAGAGCCAAGATGATTAGCATCAAGGCTCTTTTAGGATTCCTCCTATTTTTTTTGTTTGATCGGTGGGACCGTCGTTTCAACATTTATGTTGACGAGGTCCAGACCCAATAGTCGTGTCGTCCAGCGGAATACGCATGTTAGCGAGTCCGGTACGACTACGACTGTTTTGGTCGCACTACGAGGTGTGGCAGTTTTGGTATTGACCGCCGGTTTCTTTGCTCTCTCCTTGGGGGCAATTTTCTTTACGGTTTTCTTCGGCGTCGGTTTGTTGACTACCGGAGTTGATACCTTTTGAGGGGTATGCTTTGGTGTCACGATTCTGGGCGTCGATTTGGCGGTGATGGTTTGGCGGGGAGCCTGGGTTTCTCCTCCGAAGGAATACGAGATTCCGATGGAGATGCCTTTTTTGGCTCCGATGTTGCCGCTGACGATAGCCTTGAGGTTTTTCGTCAGTACAGCCATAACGCTCATTTCGGCGAATGCCGAGTTCTCGGGTTTTCCCTTGAGCTTCCAGTTCTGAACGAAATTTACATTCGTCAGGTCCTGTGAGTACTTATAAGTACTCACCCCGGAAATTTCCGTTTTGCTCCACAAGTACCCCGCGGCGCCGGACACTTCCAGACTCTTGGAAACCTTGAGACTTCCGAAAAGCTTCCCTTCGGCCATCTGAACTTTCACGGAATTCCCTTTAATGGAGAACTCCATGTTTGCCTCCCTCCAATCATTGGATATGCTTTGGAGTGGAAGGGAAAAGTTGGAATTTGAAAATGAGAGATACTTTCCCTCAACTCCGAATCTCAGACTTTTCTTTTCCAGAAGGTTAGCCTTGGCACCCACAAACCAAAAAGGTTTGTATTTGCCATCCGACTTTACGGATTCCCCAAGGCAAACCTCCTTATCTTGGGTATTGTCTCCGTAAATCGTTTTGAACGAAGATTCTGTGGTGTATTCCGGACGATCCATGTCTGCATTCATTTTTGCGAGTCCGATACCTCCTGTTAGCTCCACTTTCTTTTTTAAGAAAGTTTTACCGAGCTGTAGGGAGAATCCCTGCAAACTCGTTTTGCCCGTTGCAGCAGCGACATCAAGCTTATACTTGTAGGCGTATGCCGGCTTGATATCAGCGTAGTCCATCAGATTGGTGGGCTGCCACTTCAGTGCCAATTCTTGAGATTCGGCTTTGATGCCGAATGCCCAGGAATCGTTCGCCATGGCGAACGAAACACAAATGCACGCCAGACAGAGACCGAAAACGATCATCTTTTTCATTCGAACCTCCTTGTAGTTCGTTGTTTGTTATCCATCTATGTAAATTTTTGCTACCTTTATTGTATCAGATATTTGAAGAAAAGTCAACCCCTGGGCTTGGTCTTTATAGCGTAAAAGCTGGCTCTTTTTCGATGGATTTATGCACAAAAAACCAGGATTTGATTATTAAAAAATGGTATAATATATTTATGGATATTTTAATAAAAAATGGTTTAATCATTGACGGCTCTGGTAAAGAGGGGGAAAGAAAAGATGTTTGGATAAAGAATGGTGAAATATCTAAAATAGGAAATTTTAAAAATAAAAAAGCGGAAGTAATGATTGATGCTTCCGATTCTATTGTAGCTCCTGGATTTATTGATATTAATAATGATTCCGATCATTGTCTTAGTATTTTTACACAACCAGAACAAGAAAGTTTATTGAAACAGGGGATTACAACAATTATTGGAGGAAATTGCGGATCGTCTTTGGCTCCGTTGATTCGTGGAGATTTGAAGAGTATTAGAAAATGGACGGATATTAATCAGATTAATATTGATTGGCAGAGTGTGGCGGAATTTTTAGATAAAATAAGTCAAAAAAAATTAGGCGTTAATTTTGGCACTTTGATCGGTCATGCTACGGTGCGCAGGGGAATTATTGGAGATGATTTGAGAGATCTTACGGAAAAGGAATTGGAACAAATGAAATATGTTATCGAGCAGGGATTGGCAGAGGGCGCTTTCGGAGTTTCTACTGGATTGAGTTTTAGTCATGCTCGTCTTACTCCATTTAATGAAATTTTGGAGATTTTAAAAATTGTAAAAAAATATAACGTTTTATATGCTACGCATTTACGTTCAGAAAAAGAAAATCTACTTTCTGCCATTTCGGAATTAGAAGATTTGGCTGCTCATTTAAATTATCAAATGCCGAAAATCGAGATTAGTCATTTGAAAGCATATCGTGGTTGGGAGGAAGAATTAAATTTGAGTTTGGCGGTAATTCAGGGATTAAAAGAAAAAGGAGTAGATATTAATTTTGATGTTTACCCGTATACTGCTATCGCCGGTCCTCTTTATCTTTATTTACCAGATTGGGCAATTAAAGGAGGGTTGGAAGATATGATGAAAAACATAAAAAATGATTCTTCCAGAAAAAGAATTGTTGAAGATTTGAAGAAAAAGAAATACGATTATTCTTTTATGATAGTTTCTGAAATGCCTAAGACGTTGGCTTTTGTGGGTAAGAGTGTTTACGAATTAGCTCGTATGAGAATGATTTCTCCGGAAGAAATGATGATGGAAATTATGAGAGCCGGAGAGGGTAGGGTAACGGTGACCGATCAATGTCTTTCACGCATGCCTACTTATTGGCTTATGAAAAATTCTTTGAGTATCATCGCTTCTAATGGTGAGGGATTGAATTATGCCAATAAAAAGCCGAATTTTTTGCCTCATCCTCGTTCTTTTGGGGCTTTTCCCAAGTTCTTGGCGGAAGTAAATGATAAGAAATTAATGGATTGGCCTGAGGCTATAAGGAAAATAACATTGGAGCCGGCGAGAAAATTGGGAATAAAAAATAGGGGAATGATAAAGAAAGGATTTTTAGCTGATTTGGTTGTTTTTAATCCGCAAACAATTAATTCTTCGGCTTCTATAGAATCGCCGTATCAAGAGCCCGTGGGTATTGAATTCGTAATTATTAACGGAGAGTTGGTTGTAAATAAATCGCGTTTTACCGGAATAAAAGCTGGAAAAATTTTAAAGAACGCATGAAATTTAAAGTTGATATAAGTTTTGTAACTATCGTTGCTGTTTTAACGGTAATTGGTTTTGCCGTTCTTTTGAGCGCTTCGTTTATTATGAGTAAGAATGATTTCAATGATCCATATTATTATTTAAAACATCAATTATTACTTGGCGGAGTGTTCGGTGTAATTGGAGCTGTTATTACAAGTTTCATTTATTATCGTTATTGGGAAAAATTTTCGCTTGTTATAATGCTTCTAGCGATTGCAGGAATGATTCTTGTATTTACACCCTTGGGTATGGAATTGAATGGCGCTCGCAGATGGGTGCAAATCGGTTCTTTTAATTTCCAACCAAGTGAATTATTGAAAGTCGCTTCTATAATTTATCTTTCCGCTTGGATTTCTAAAAGAGGAAAAAAGATAAATAGTTGGAGTGAAGGATATTTGCCGTTGCTTTTTTTATTGGTGGTAATATTTGTTTTGTTTTTCTTTCAGAAATCAATGAGTACGACGATTATCACGATCGTGTCTTTGGGCGCCATTTATTTTTTGAGTAAAGTTAAAATGAGATTTGTGTTTGCATCCGCTGCTATTGCAATAGTCGGCTTTGGATTGTTTATGTTGTTGGGCGGTCATCAAATGACTAGAGTAATGAGTTTTTTGGGAACAGGTGATCAAACGGAAACGCGCGATTATCACATCAACCAGGCTTTAATAGCTATTGGCTCCGGAGGATTAACAGGAGTGGGATACAATAACGCCGTAAGTAAATATAGTTTTTTGCCGGAGCCGATGGGGGATTCTATCTTTGCCGTTATAGCTCAAGAGTTCGGCTTCTTAGGATCTAGTTTAATTATTGGTTTGTATATTTTGTTGTTTTTGAAAGGAATGAAAATCGCCAAAAATAGCCCTGATAAATTTTCACAATTGGTCGTGTCCGGGTTGATAGTTATGGTAACAATTCAAGCTTTTGTTAACATAGCCGCCATGTGTAAATTGATACCTTTAACGGGCCAACCTTTGCCGTTTATGAGCTATGGAGGCACTAATTTAGCGGTTCTTTTGACTTCAATGGGAATAATTGCTAATATATCTAAGTACACGCGAAAGGTTTAAATTTCAGCTTATTTTTGATAATTTTACACAAAATATTTCTTTATTAATATGGATAAAATCAAAGACATTAGAGTAAAAATTCTATTAACAGGCGGGGGCACTGGTGGACACGTCTATCCGTTGATAAGTGTTTTTCGTTCTTTAAAACAGATTGCTGGACAAAAACTATTAACAATTGATGCTTTGTATTTGGGTGCTGACGGTTTTGCTAAAGAAGAGTTGGAAAAAGAGGGGATAAAAGTAAAAATAATTTCAGCTGGAAAAATGCGTCGTTATTTTTCTATTTTAAACTTTTTTGATATTTTTAAAGTATTCTTTGGATTTTTTCAGAGCTTGTGGTTGGTTTGGAAATTTATGCCGGATGTGATATTCAGCAAGGGCGGATATGGTTCAGTGCCAGTGGTGATAGTCGGTTGGATTTATCATATCCCAGTTTTTATACATGAATCGGATTCTGTTCCGGGATTAAGTAATAAAATTGCTGCCAAATTCGCCGCCAGAATCGGAGTTTCTTTCCCAAAGGCTTTGGATTATTTCCCGACAGAAAAAACGGCTTTAGTGGGAAATCCCATTAGAACGGATTTGCTTCAGAAGGCTCAAAAAGAAAATGGGGTCAAACATTTTGGTTTTGCCAGTGATAAACCGATTATTTTAATTTTAGGCGGTTCTCAAGGATCACAAAGAATCAATGATTTAATTTTGGAAATTTTGTATGATTCTATAAAAAATAATATCCAAATTTTACATCAAACAGGAGAAAAGAATTTTAGAGAAGTGGTGGCTGAGGCTAAAATAATTATTGGCAACCTCCCAGAGTCTTATCAAAAATATTATCAGGCTAAAAGTTTTTTTAATGAAGATGAATACGCTTTAGCATTGGCTTGTAGCGATTTGGTAATCGCTCGGGCCGGGAGCGGAACAATTTTTGAATTATCCGCCGCCAAAAAGCCTTCTATTCTTATTCCTTTGCCAGAAGCAGCTTCCGATCATCAACGCGAAAATGCTTTTGCTTATCAAAAAGCCGGAGCCTCAATTGTTTTTGAAGAAAAAAATATATTGCCCAATATGTTTTTAGAAGAAGTGGTTAATTTACTCCATGATAAAGAAAAATTGAATGATTTGGGCAATCGCGCCAATATGTTCTCTCAACAGAACCCTTCAGAGAATATTGCTAGAGAAATATTTAAAATTTTAAAAGTTAATTTATGATGACTCCTCGAAAAGAAATAAAAAATCCTAGGGTGCGCATAGCTCCGTCTCCAACGGGATATTTCCATATTGGTACGGCCAGAACCGCGCTTTTTAATTGGTTGTTTGCTAAAAAATATAATGGCAAATTTATAGTGCGTATTGAAGATACTGATCGAGAGAGGTCAAAGATTGAGTTTGAAAAAGATATTATTGAACAAATGAAATGGCTGGGATTGGATTGGGATGAAGGGGTTGAAGTAGGCGGAGACTTCGGGCCTTATCGACAGACGGAATGTTTGGATTTGTATGAAAAATATTTGCATCAATTGATAGACGAAAAAAAGGCTTATTATTGTTTTTGTTCGCCTGAAGAATTAGAAGCAAAGAAACAAGAAATGGCCGCTCGTGGTGAATCGCCAAGATATGATGGTAGTTGTCGTAATCTTTCTCCGGAAGTGGTAGAAGAAAAATTAAAAAATAATACTCCGTATGTCATTAGAATAAAAACCCCTGACAAAAAGGTGGCTTTTAACGATATGATTAGGGGTAAAGTAGAATTTGATTGTTCTTTGTTCGGTGATTTGGTGATTGCCAAGAGTCTTCGCGAACCTCTTTATAATTTTGCCGTGGTTATTGATGATCATCGTATGCAATTAACGCATGTTATTAGAGGGGAAGATCATCTTTCTAATACTCCGAAGCAGATTATTTTATATGAAGCGTTTGGATGGGACGTCCCGGAATTTGGTCATTTGCCTTTAATTTTGGCTCCGGATAAATCAAAAATGTCTAAACGTTTTGGAGATGTGTCGGTAGCGGAATATAGAAAAAATGGATATTTGCCCGAAGCTTTATTTAATTTTATAGTTTTTTTGGGCTGGCATCCGGAAGAAAAATCAGGAGAAGGAATAAAAGAAATATTAACCAAAGAAGAAATTTTGGATTTATTTGACGTAAAAAGAATTCAAAAAGGTGGCGCTATTTTTAACGTTGATAAATTAAATTGGATAAATGCCGAGCATATTAAAAAAATGCCCATTGATGAATTGACGAAAAGATCTTCACCATATTTGGAAAATGTTTTTGGTGAAAAAATTATTTCTAATCAAGAATATTTAAAAAAAGTAATAGAATCACATAGAGATAGAATAAAAAAATTATCAGATTTGCCAGAGATGGTGGGATTTTTCTTTAATTTGTCCGACTATCCAAAAGAATTGTTGATTTGGAAAGATAGTATTTTGGAGAATACAAAGGGAACTTTAGAATTATTAATAAGTATGCTTACTAATTTAAAGGAAGATGAATATAATAAAAACCAATTAGAAGCGATAATTATGCCGGAAGCGGAGAAACGTGGCAGAGGAGAGATTTTATGGCCTTTGCGTGTGGCTTTGAGTGGATTAAAGAATTCTGCCGGTCCTTTTGAAATAATCCCAATTTTAGGTAAAGAAGAAACATTACGTCGCTTAGAAATAGCAAAGAATAAAATACAATGAAACGATTTTTTAAATCAGCGATAAAAATATTGCTTGTTTTTGTAATTTTGTTTGCCAATTTCCAAACGGCTTTTTCCAGTAATTATGACGAGTTACAAGCGCAGATTAACACTAAAAAGCAGTTATTGGATCAACTGGAACAAGAAGAAGCGAAGTATAATGAAGAATTGGCAAAAACACAGGCTACTAAAGGAACTTTGAGTACGGAATTAAAAAGAATTAAGGCTAATATGAATAATTTGAACTTCAAAATTAAAGTTACTAATACACAAATAGACACTTTGACTTTGGAAATAGACAAGTTAAGCTTAGAGACTCGCAATACGGAGCAAGAAATGGATTTCAAAAAAGAGATCATGGCCAAGAATATTAGAAACTTATATGAACAGGAACATGGCGCAACTTTAATCGCTATGGTTTTGAAAAATGAAAGCTTATCCGATACCATGCTAGATTTGGAAAATATGGTTAATTTTGGTAAGGGTATAGAAGATGCTTTATTGGAATTAGAAGCGTTAAAACAGGATTTGAAAAATCAAAAATCAGAAACAGAAGCTAAGAAAAAATCTATGGAAGTAGCGCAAATTAATTTAAGTAGTCAGAAAAAAATAGCTTCTAATATGCAAACCGAGAAGACGGAACTTTTGCAGCAGACGAAGAGTCAAGAAAAAAATTATCAAAATTTATTGAGTGAAATTGAAGAAAATCGTAGAAGCATTGAATCCGAGATAAGTCGTTTGGAAGAAGCATTGAAGGCGGAAATTGATCCTAATTTGTTGCCTCAGGGCAAAAATGGCATATTGCAACAACCGGTTAAAGGAAGAATATCTCAAAAATACGGTATTACTACCGATTCCCAATATTTTTATAAGAATGGTAATTATAAAAGCGTTGCTCATAATGGTATCGATATTGCTGCCAGTATTGGTACCGCTATTTACGCGGCTGAAGATGGAGAGGTAATAGCGGTTGGTAATCAGGATAAATATTGTTATCGTCGTGGTTTTGGAAAGTTTGTGGTTGTAAAGCATGGAAATTATTTAACGACTTTATATGCTCATATGTCTTTGCAATTGGTAAATGTTGGTGATACGGTGAAAAGGGGAGAGTTGATTGGATATGTGGGCAATACCGGTTTTACCACTGGTCCTCATATACATTTTTCAGTTTATTTCTCTCCTACTTTTAGAATGAGTTCAATTAGCTCTTGCGGTTTAACGCCAATCGGCGCTACCGTCAATCCTTTGAATTACATTTAGTCGCGATTATTTAATACAAAAAATTGTGCGACATAATATTATAATTAGTTTATTGGTAGTGATTATATTATTCGGCCAAGTAAGCCCAATCTTTGCGGCTTTTGATATCAACAACAATGAACCTATTATTGCCCCTGATTTAGTTAATCCAGAAAAGCTAAAAAATATGTTGCCGGAGTCAGTTAAAAACCTTATAAATGGCGCTGAAGATATTAGTTCTGATGTTGTTCAAGATGGGGCTGATATTGTCACCGGGGAGAAGGATGTAAAGATTAACCCGGCTTGGTGGCAAAATGCCATAGATTCCATTAAAAAGGCTTGGGATAAGATTAATACGGTAGTAGATGTAAAGGGTTTTCTGACAAAAATAAAAGATGTAGTTATTGTTTTGGTAAAAACAATTTGGGAATTTTTCCGTGGGATATTTACTTATAGGGTAATTAGTCAATTTAGGGCTTAAACCATTAAGAGTAATAGCCTGGCTTTGCTTTACTTTATGTGTCGCAAAATCTGTGTTGTGCGACACATCCAATATAGAAAAAGCCATGTTTTTGAGCGCTCCCCCCGTGATAAATCAGCTTTTAATTTTCTGTTAAAAATTGTAAAATAAATTCATGCGTATTTCTTATTCTAGTTTGGACGTGTTTGAAACTTGTCCTAAGAGGTTTGAGTATCAAATTATTGAGAAGATAAAGGTTCCTAAAACCAAGGAACAGGTTTTCGGTACCACCCTACATTCTACTTTGAAGTTTTTATACGATCAGTCCCCCGTTTTCCCTTCTTTAGAGGATGTCCTTAGTTATTTTTCTATAGAGTGGAAAGATGCTTCTCAAAAGGTTTCTTGGCAAGATGAAAGAGAAAAAAATGCTTATTTTAATGATGGGCAAAGAATTTTGAGGGAGTTTTATCAGAAAAATATTCCGGATCATCAATCTACCATTATTGCTTTGGAGTCACGCTTTGAGGCTCGTGTTGAGGACGCCAGTAAAGAAACTTGCCATATTTTAACCGGTGTAATTGATAGAGTAGATAAAATTAAAGAAGGAGTATTTGAGATTATTGATTATAAAACCAATAAAAAAATGCCCGGCGCATCCGTAATCGATGGTAATTTGCAGCTTTCTATTTATACATTAGGATTTTTTGGACGTTGGCCCAATTTAGCTCAATTGGAAAATATAAATTTAAGTTTGTATTTTTTGAAACACGGAGAAAAAATGAGCACGAAACGCACGCAAGAAGAAATAGAAACTGTTAAAGCCAGAGTATTAAAAAATATTGCTGAAATTGAAAAGAATTATTTCCCTCCCATCCCTTCCGCTTTGTGCAATTATTGTTCTTATAAAAATATTTGCCCAATGTGGTCTCATTTGTATCAGCAGCAAACTCCTGCCGATGAAGAAGTTAAAAAGATGGTTAATGAATATTTTGTTTTGAAGAGTCAGAATGATCAAACGGATGATAAATTAGCTGCTATAAAGCAACAAATAAATATTTATTTGGAGAAAAAGGGTCTTGATAGAGTGTTTGGTGATGAAGGTTTTATTGTCAAAACTAGTCAGATTAAAGAAGAATATGATTGGGAGAAAATTCAGCCTATCTTAGAAAAACGCGGTATCTGGTCAGAGGTTTTGGGCTTAGATAAGAAAAAATTTGAAGCTTTATTAAAAAAATTACCAAGTGATATTCTACAAGAGATTGAATCCGCTAAGACTAAAACTCGCACGGTAAAAATATTGAAGGCGATGAAAAAGTCTTTAGAAAAGATAAAAAGAGATTTGAAGGATTAAAAAAAATAGGGGCTAGTCCCCTATTTTTATATTTTTTGCTATTTTTTTAAACCATACGGATAACTTACGATCGTAAGTTATCTATAGGATTGTGGTTGAGTGTGATAAAAGAAATTTATGTATGAATTATTCGGAGCATTTTTCGAAAATAATCGGCACGGTCTTTTCTAACTTGGTGGCTGTTAGATAGCCCAATCCAAAGCTTAAAGTGGCAATCAAAAACACGAATATTGCTACAATAATTTCTTTTTTATATTTTTGGAGAAATTGAATCATTTTAGTATTTGCATTTTATTTTCATTTATGTTAACATAAATGTCATATGGCACATACAAAAGCAGGTGGTTCTACAAAGCTTGGCCGTGATTCTATTGCTAAACGCTTGGGAGTTAAAATTTCTGATGGTCAGAAAGCTAATCCCGGCAACATTATCATTAGACAGAGGGGATCAAAAGTCCTTGCTGGTAATCATGTGAGAGTTGGTGTTGACGACACTCTTTATGCTGTGAAATCTGGCAAAGTAAAATTTACCACTCATAGAAAAACAGGATTTAACGGTAAAGTGAGAACCGTAAAGAAAGTCTCTATTATTTAGGGGCTTTTTTTATTTTGTTTCTGATTTTAAAACTATTTTCAATTCAGCCTCAACTTCTGGGCTGAATTTTATTTTAACAATATGCTCCCCCATTTCTTTAAGATGTTTATCCATCTTAACTTGTTCTTCATTAATAATGATTCCTTTTTCTTTAAGTTTGTCTTTTATGTCTTTTCCGTTAATGGCTCCAAAAACACTTTTGCCATCAGTTTTTAAGATGAATTCTAATTTAAAGCCAGCCATTTGTTTGGCTTGTCTTTTGAATGATTCTATTTTTTCTCTGTTTTCTTTTTCTTGTTCAGCTCTCATCCCTTCAATTTTAGAAATTTTATTAGGTGTAGCTTCTTCGGCTAGTTTTTTTGGTAACAAAAAATTTCTAACATATCCATCGGATAAATCTTTGATGTCGTATTTTTTTCCTATTTTAGGTATATCTTTTAGTAAAACTACTTTCATATTTTAATAAATTACATTAATGTTTTTACAATATCTAAAGCTTTATCCAATTGAGGATCGTCTTTGGAATTTTCATCTTTTGGCATTTCTATTTTATAATCCGGTTCTAACCCGTTGTTGTTAATAGATGTGCCATTGGGTGTTAGCCATTCGGCAATGGTCAATTTTATCATAGAATCATCAAAGAGTTCTTTTACTTCTTGTACGGATCCCTTGCCGTAAGATTTTATTCCAATCAACTTAGCATTTCTAATATCTCGCAAGGCTCCGGCTAAAATTTCTGAAGCTGAAGCAGATCCTTCGTTGATAAGAACAACAACTGGCATATTGATTGGGGTTTGATTTTTTCCAGCTTTTAAAACTTCTTCGCTTTCACCTTTGATATTTTCTCTGACTACTACCGAATCTTTGGGTAAAAACCAGCTGGCGATATCAACCGAAACTTCCAAGTATCCACCGGGATTATTGCGTAAATCTAAAATCATGGCTGGCGATCTTTTTTCTGCTACTTGTAGAATGGCGCGATAAAATTCATAAGGAGCATTTTCGCTGAAGCTCAATAATTTTAAATGAGCAATGTTATTTTCTAAGAAAGAAAGTTTAACGGCGCTAACCACAATAGTATCTCGGACTATGGAAATATCCGTGGAAGTTTCGGAGTCTTTATGAATAACTGATAAAACAACTGATGTTCCCTTTTCTCCGCGGATAAGTTTAACAGCTTCATCTGCAGTTATGTCTGCAGTTGATTTGCCATTAATCTTTGTGATTTGATCTCCTGCTTTAAGGCCAGCCTTCCATGCGGGGGTGTCTTCTATGGGTGAAATTACAGTCAAAATACCCTTTTTAATGCCCATTTCAATGCCTATTCCTCCAAAACTGCCCCCAACATCCTCATTGAATTTTTGAGCGTCTGTAGGCGAAAAGAACGTGGAATAAGGGTCTTCTAGGGACTCCAAGAGGCCTTGTATAGCCCCATAAACCATCTTTTGCTTGTCTAAATCATTAGATTTGACGTAGTCGGTCTGGACTAGTCTCCAAGCGTCCCAGAAAAGACTGAAATCCACATCAGCCGGTTTCCCGGTCTCTTTATTGCTTAAACCCTCTACGAGACTTATGGAGGGGTAGTATTTCTTTCCTATTTTAATGCCGACAAAAAGAGTCCCGCCTAAAATACCAAGACAAACCAATACAATGCCAATTATTTTGAATATTTTTTGTTTTTTATTCTCATTAATTATTTCCATACTAGTTATTTGTTTAAATTCCGTATTTAATTTAATTATATAGTTTTTCTTTGTTTTTTTAAAGGGGGAAATTTTGTATAACGGAGTATTTAGGTCCAAAGGAACTTAAATCGCTTTGTATCAATAAAAATTCTTTTGCTTCGAATTCCGTGGTAAATTCTTTTTGATATTTATAACTTGGACCGATTTCTCCTTGTTTTAGTCGGGCTAAAGTAATATGAGGCTGGAATTTCCGTTTTTCAATTTGGAAGTCTATCCCCTCCTCAGTTAGATTTTGTTCCAAAGAGTTTTTTAAATTTTTTAGCGATTCCGATGCTTCTAAGATTGCCCAGACCATTCTTTTGGCTGTTTTTCCTTCCGGTCCAAAACAAAGATATTTTATTTTGATTTCAAATGGATTAATTCCTCGACAGGATTGTTCCCCTATTCTTATTATTTTTGCCAAGTCTTCTTCATTGGTAGAACCGATAAATTCCAATGTTAAATGAAGATTATCTTTGGAAGTCCAGCGCCAAATATTTTCATTGTCTAATTGCGCTTGTTTTAACAATGAATCTTTGAGGTGTTCTGGCAAGTCTATGGCAAAAAATAATCTCAATTGTTTCATAATGATATTTTAAGATAATGATATCTGTTTGTCTATTTTTCGTTGTTTTGATAAAATGAAGCTGATGTATCTTAATACGGTTGTGCCTTTATTGAATTTACCGCGTTCTCAGCCTCAATTATTGAGTTATTTTAGTGTTGAAAAATATGACTTTGGAACTTTGGCTAGTATCCAAGTGGGACGAGCAAAGGTTCTGGGTTTGATTATTGATTCCCAGCCAATAATAAACAAAATAAGCATAAAAAAAGCGGCTTTCAATTTTAAGCCTTTAGAAGTGGCAGTTGGTAATCATCGTATTGTTACTACTGAGCAATGGGAATTAATTAAATGGTTAGCCGATTATTATTTTTTATCTTTGTCCGGACTATTAAAAATCGCCTTACCTAACAGATCGATTTTAAAGAAAATAAATGTAGATAATAGTCAAACAATTAATTCTCAAAAAAACAGTGATAATCAATTCATTTTTGGAGATGATTTTAGCTTTATTAAGAAAGAAATTTCCGGTTATTTGAAAAAGGACAAACAAATATTATTGGTATTTCCTAATCAAATAAAACTTGAGATATATCAGAATGAACTCAGTGAATTTGAAAATGATATGGTTGTTTTTGATAAACAAGCTGGACAGAAACAATTTGTTTCAGTTTGTGAAAAAATCAACAAAAAAGAAAAAAGGATAATCTTGGGCAAAAGAGCCGGTGTTTTTGCTCCCTTTGCCGATCTGGGATTGATTATAGTGGTTGATGAGGAAAATTCCGCTTTAGAAACATGGGAACCGGAGATTCATTTTAATGCTAAAAATGCTTGCCTAAAACTTAGTGAATTATTTCGGGCAAAAATTATTTTTACGAGCATCAATCCAAGTTTAGAATCGTGGTATCTGATTAAAAAAAATGTTTTCTCTGTTCATGGCAAGTTTCGGGATATTTCATCGCGTTTTCATTTTATTGATTCGCGCAGAAAATTATCTTCCGTAGTATTGGATTTGGAAATTATTAAAAAAGTAAAAGATAATTTAGAAGAGAAAAAACAAATAATCATTTTTTCCAATCGTCGAGGTTCCAGTCCGGCCTTAATTTGTAATGATTGCGGTTATATTTTCCAATGTCCGCATTGTGAAGCGGCCATGGTTCATTATCAATGGGTTGGAGATAATGAAATGCGTTGTCGGCATTGTGGCTACAGGGCTAAGCCGATTGATTTGTGCCCGCAGTGTCAAAGTCATTTGATTAATTTTGTTGGAGCTGGTAATCAAAAAGTATTAGAATTTTGTCAGAAAACTTTTCCTGGCGCTAAGATTGGAATATTTGATTCCGATCATTTAAAAAACTTAAAAGATGAGAAAATTCTTTTTGCTCAATTTGCGAGTAAAGAAATCGATATTTTGATAGTCACGGAATTATTTAGTAAATGGCTGGATAAAATTGATGAAGAAATCGGTTTATCTATTGTTGTTTCGGCGGAACAAATTACTGTTTTCCCCGATTTTCGTTCGGAAGAACGCTTGAAAAATATCATTTCAAAGTTAGCGATGGTTAGTCAGGAGGTTTTTGTCCAAACTTTGAACCCCAAAAAGGAATTATTCGAGAATATTAAAAATCTTGATAAATTTTATGAAAATGAGTTAAGATTAAGACAAGATCTGTTTTATCCCCCATATTCCGAGATTATCAAGATAAGCATTAGACATAAAAATAAGGCACAATTAACCAGAAATAGCGCCTATTATTATCAATTATTAAGACAACATGCTCATAAGATATTGGAGGGTAAAGACTATCAAATATTGCCGCCCATGCCCGGATTTGTGCCGAAAGCTAGGAATCTTTTCATTAATGAGATATTCTTCAAAATGAAGCCAGGGCATGTCGGAGAACGCAATAAAATAATCAGTTTTTTTCCAGATGATGTGTCTATTAAAATTAATCCCATTAATTTAACATGATGAAATATAAACTTTGGACTATTAATAATAAGGAAGAAGAGAAATTTTTGAGAAAAGGAACGGAGAAAGTGAAGGATTTGAAAGATGATAATATTTTAAAACTCATAAAAGATATGAGAGAAATTATGATAAAAGAAAAGGGTGTTGGTTTGGCGGCTAATCAGATTGGAGTGGATGCTCAAATTTTTGTAATGGGACCTGGTGAAGATTTTTTTGCTTTTATAAATCCCAAGATTACCAAGTATTCCAAAGCCTTGGAAGAGGCGGAGGAGGGATGTTTGAGTGTGCCGGGTATATCCGGGGTTGTGCCTCGTTCCGTTGCGGTGGAGATAAAGGGTTATGACGAAAATGGAAAAGCTGTTAAAAAGAAATTTGAAGGGGTTTTTGCTAGAATCTGCCAACATGAATACGATCATTTGAGTGGGATTTTGTTTATTGATAAAGCTACTAAAATATTAAAGGAAGAATAAGCTGGATTGTTTAAAATGAAGAATTCAAATAAAACAAAAATTATTTATTGGGGAACTTCGTATTTTAGCGCGGAGATTTTAACGTTTTTAATTGATAATGGTTTTAAACCTATAGGGGTTATAACTCAAATGGATAAGCCAGCTGGCAGGGGCTCAAAATTGAAATCGCCGGAAGTGAAAATGGTAGCCGATAAATTATCAATCCCCTGTTTTCAGCCAAAGAAGTTGAAAGAAGCGATGTTTATTGAACAGATAAAAGAATTATCTCCAGATCTGTTTGTGGTAGTTTCTTATGGCAAAATTATTCCTAAAGAAATTTTAAGTATTCCTTCGCTGGGTACTATTAATGTGCATCCGTCTTGTTTACCGCATTGGCGAGGTCCGTCCCCTATTCAATCAGCAATTTTAAATGGCGATAAAGAGACTGGTACGACCATTATGTTGTTGGATGAAGAAATGGATCATGGTCCGATTTTGGCTAGTGCAAAAATTAATGATGATATTTCAAAATTAACCTATAAAGATTTGGAAAGTATTTTAATAAAAGAAAGTTCCAAATTATTATTGAAGGTTTTACCAAAGTGGATAAGTGGAGAAATAAAGCCTATTCCTCAAGATGATGCTCAGGCAACTTATTGCCGAATGATTAAAAAAGATGATGGAAAAATTGATTGGAATGAATCTATAGAAGTGATTGATAGAAAAATTCGCGCTCTTAATCCTTGGCCGGGAACCTATTTTGAAATTAAGGGAGGAAAGAAATTTAAAGTTTTGGAAGCGCAGATATCTCAGGAAAAAAATGATGAAAAGAAAAATGGTGAATTTTTTTGCGTTAATAAGCAATTATTGGTTAAATGCAAAAACGGAGCTTTGATTATAAAAAGTATTCAGCCGGAAAGTAAAAACGCTATGGATGGATTTGGTTTTTGGTGCGGATATCAAAATAAATTATAAAAAAGATAAGACCCTATTTGAATTATTCAAATAGGGTCTTTTAGAGACTAGTCAGAGAGGAAAAAGTCGAGGTTGATCGTCGGGTTTTTTGACCGGCGTTCTTTCGTTGATTCCTCTGAGGATGGCGAATCTCCTTTTTAAGTCTTCTTCCACGTCTCTTGGAATGAAGGCATCTGCCGGAGCACAAGAAGAGATAATGATTCTATCATTCCCCTTGTCTGTTAGTGATATGATGCCATACTCTGTTACAAACCTGATCGAACTGATTTCTGGTGTTTTTGACATTTTTTCTCCTTAAGTTGGGTAAATTATTAAAAATAAGACAATAATTTCTACGGATATTTGCGTAATAATTATTGCGCACCAGTGGTTGTCTAGAGATCGTGAATTATTGAGTTGTTTCATCTTCATCCAAAGTAACCTGGGAAACTTCATGATGACCTGCGCGAGAAAGCGGTTTAATTGTCTTGTTTTCCTTAACGGCCATGCCAATCCGTACGCCATGATTAATGGCACTGCGATAAAACATACAAAGAGATAGATTAATTGAATCTTCGTATTCATCTTTTCCTCCGTTATTTAGTTATTTAGTTGGCTGATTATATTATATCACATTTAGGCACAAAAAGTCAACCACAGAGATGTATGGCAAATAAAAAAGCCCCCTAATTTTATTTAGAGAGCTTTAAATATTAAGATGGATATTATAAAAATTTATCAATGAAGAAGATGACAATACCGATAACAGTGAATAAGGCTGATAAAATCCAAAAACGCATAGTAATTTTTGTTTCTGGCCAACCCAAAGCTTCAAAATGATGATGAATGGGCGCGGAAAGAAATACTTTTTTATGCCTTATTTTTTTACTTAGAATTTGAATAATAACTGATAGTGATTCCACGACTAAAATAAATCCAAAAAATGGTAAAAGTAAAGCAGTGTTGGTGAGCATTACTAGTACTCCTAATGTAATGCCCAAAGCCATGGATCCGGTGTCACCCATAAAAAATTTAGCAGGATAAATATTAAACCATAAAAAGGCCACCAGTGATCCCGATACTACTCCGGTAAAAGCAGCTAAATCATATTTTCCTTGAACAAAAGCCACTACGCCTAAAGCCAAATAGGAAAAAAGCATTACGCCGCCAGCTAGACCATCGAGACCATCAGTTTCGTTTGCGGAAAAAGCGGTGGCAATAATAACAAACATAAAAACAATAATATACCAAAAACCAAGAGAGATATCTCCTAGAAGAGGAATTCTAATGCTATTCCAATCAAGTTTAAAATAAAACCAAAGGGCTCCAATTAAAGCAATGATAGTAAAAATAATTAATTTGTGACTTACTCTGAGTCCGCCTCCTTTTGGCCCTATTTTAAGCGCTCCCAAAAGATCATCGGCAAAACCGATAAGAGCCGCAACAATTAAAGAAAATAAGGGTAAATATGTTTGTCCACGGCTTACGAAATTTAAATATTCAAAGGTACTATCAAAAAGAAGTCCTAATAACCAAAAAATTAAAGCAATAATACCAGTAGTTGCCCAAATCAAAATTCCGCCCATAGTTGGCGTGCCTTCTTTTTTTTGATGCAAATTAGTAAAAATTGGAGCTCCTTCGGTGCGAATCTGTTTACCAATTTTATATTTTGATAAGGCTTTTAATAAAACTGGGGTCAGAACCATGGCTACGGCAAAAGAAAGGGCCGATAGACACAAGACTCTAATAACTTGAGTGAATATCTCAGAATACATAAGCTTGTTTTACCCACTTTAATAGCGACTCCACATCGTCATAACGAGAGGTAGAAGATAGAATAATTGTAAGCACTCTTATTTTTTGTCCTTCAAATCTGCTACTAGGAATTGAAAAAACTCCTACATAAGTTTCTTTAGCTTCATCGGTAAATCCGGTTTTTCCTCCTAAATATTGAATGCCCATTTCCTCTAAGGATTTTGGCGATTGACTAAAAAGATTGATATTTTTAATGAGATGAGATTTTGATTTTTCTCCAACGGAATTAATGGTTTTGTTGGCATCTTGAGTAATAACAAAAATGTTGGGATTTTCTCTAATGATATTTTGCGCTAATTTTTTCAAATCTTCGGCAGTGGATTGATTGGACATATTTAAGCCACTCGGTTCCACAAAAGACGTCTGAGAAAGATTTAAATTTTTTGCTTCTTCATTCATTTTCGCTACAAACGAATCAAAGCCATAAAAATTGGCTAAAGCATAAGCGGATTTATTGGAAGACGCTAACAGCATTAATCTTACTAAGTCGTCAACTGGAAAAATCTCTCCTTCTGTAAGTCCATTTCCATTATCTCCTTCTACGTGCAAAGATTCCGCGTCGACGGGGATATTCTGCCCATCGGGAATATATTTTTTAGCGATTAATGCGGACATTAATTTAGAAACAGAGGCAATTGGTCTTCGTAAGTTAGAATTTTTTTGATAGAAAATATAATCCGTGTCGGCATCTACTACTAAAGCAACTTCGGCATTGATTATCGGATCGCTTTTTTCCCAATTGCGAAAGGGGTACCCTACCGATTGGCTTCCGGCAGAAAAATAAAAAATATCATTGGTTGCCGGATTGTTGGTATTTTTTTGCGATTGAATAATATTTTGTCCATAAATCCAAGCGATTAAGAAAACCGCTAAGATTAAAAAACCGATTATAATGATGGTACGAAAAATTTTTTTCATTTTAGAGAGAGTTATATTCTTGAAAACCCGGTAATTGCTCGATTTTTTCCAAGCCTAATTTGCGAAGTAGATCAAAGCTAATCTTATAAACGAAAGCATTGGCTTTTTTGGCGTCCAAATCTCGTTCAATCAAACCGCGAATTAAAAGATTTCTAATGATAAAACTGGAATTAACTCCGCGGATATTGTCTATTTCCGGTCTGGTGAGGGGTCCTTTGTAACTGATAATAGCCAATGTTTCCAAAGAGGCCGGTGTCAGATCTTCTTTTAAGCTGTCTTTTATATATTTAGAAATAATTTCACTAGAAGCGGGACTAGTGGTGAGTTGGTAACTTCCCATATTTTCAACAATGGTTAATCCCCTATTTTGTGCGGAAAAATCGCTTCTCAGCGATTCTATAGCATTTTTTACCTCTTCTTCATTCGCTTCCAATGTCTTCACTATAGTTTTGAAATCCATTGGTTCTCCAGAGATAAATAATAAACTTTCAATATATTTTTTTAATTCATTGATTTCCATTATTTTGGTACAAGCTTAAATTAATTTCTCCGAATTCATTATCTTGTTCAATAGCAATAAGCTTATCTTTGAACATATGCAAAATTGCCAAAAAATTAATGATAATGTCAATTTTTTCTTTCTTATCAACCATTTTGCTAAAGGATGTATTTATACCGCCACTCATCATTTTCAGGATATCTTGGATTTTCTCTTCTATTTTAACAATTTTTCGGATTTTTTCAACTGTAGTCGCTTCTTCTAATTTTTGAAATTCATCCCAAATGCTTTGGAATGCTTTATGCAAATCTTCTGCGGTTAATTTTTCCGGTGGATAGAAAATGGGGTTTTGATCCAATAGAAATTCTCTACTAAAAAGTTGCTTTTGGCAAAAAATATTTTTTAAATTTTTGGAAGCTTCTTTGAAAATTTTATAAATTTCCAAGCGTTTGGTGAAACTTTCTATGTCTTCTTGGTCTTCTTTATTTAATTCTAATGTCGGCAAGAGAGCTCGAGATTTAATTAATAATAATTTGGCTGCAATCACCAAAAAGTCTGCTAAGATGCCGGGGGCCGTTTGTTTAATATCCCCGATGTGTTTTAAAAATTCATCGGTTACTTGAGCTAGACTTACTTCGGTAATTTCCATTTTTTTATCCTCAATAAGACTCAAAAGCAGATCCATAGGACCTGCGAATCTTTCGGTATTTAATTTGAATTGTTCCAAATTTTCGGGCATTTTTATTTATTCGTAAATTTCTTTTTTTACCGTTTTTAAAAATTTGCCGAATTTTCTATCTTTCTCTCTTTTAGCAAGCTTTGTCATTTTGTAAAATTCTGTTTCCTTTTTTAAATTAATATAATTTTGATATTTTTCTTTATCGATTTTACCTGATTCTACTGCGGATAATACTGCGCAATCCGGTTCATGAACGTGAGTACAATCGGCGTATTTGCATTTTTCAGCCATAGCGATTATATCGTCAAATTGTTGATTTATGCCGGAGTCGGTATCCGTCATTCCTACTTCTCGCATTCCCGGATTATCTATTACCATTCCCCCATTTTTTAAAAAATACATTTCTCGATTTGTGGTGGCGTGTTTTCCTCTGTTGGTGTGAGAGCTGATTGTTTCGGTTTTGATAATGTCTTCTTCAAGTAATTTGTTAATAAGAGAAGATTTTCCTACTCCAGATGACCCAAGAAAACAATATGTCCTTTCTTTTGATATATATTTTTTTAATTTGTCGATTCCTTCATTCGTTAAGGTGCTGATTGAAATAACATCAATATTATCAAATCTGTTTTTTATCTGAGCCAATTTAATATCCAATTCTTCTTTAGAAATTAAATCTATTTTATTTAATATGATGATAGGTATTATTCCTCCATCATTAGTAATGGAAAGATATCTTTCGAAACGATTTAAATTGAAGTCTCTATTGATTGATTCAACGATGAATGCCGCATCAATGTTTGTTGCTATGATTTGCATTTCATCTCTATTGTTGTATTTGCGTTTTATGATTGTTTTTCTCGGCAGTATTTTATTAATTACAGCTTGTTCATCGTTAAGCTTGGTGATTGCCACCCAATCGCCTACAGCGGGATAATCTTCTCTTGTTAAAGCATCAAATATTTGTTTTCCGGTTATTTTGGCTAAATACTCACCATCTGTGTTCTTAACTTTATAAACTCCTTTGTATTCGGCAATTACGCGCGCAATTAAAAAATTTTCTAATTTCAATTTCTTTCGATTAGATTCAAAAAAATCATTATATCCTAAATTCTCCATTGTTTGATTATTTTCCATGATATTTTTTTGCCGATTTTTTATAAAATAAGTGTTTTTTGTGAAAAACACTTGATAAAATATAATAAGGTGAATTTAATCTTATTTAAGTTTACAACATTTTACAAGATTTGACAAAGAAAAAAGGGGTTGTTGCATTTCTGCTAACAACCCCCTTGTTTTTGTGCGAAGACTTAAGATTTAAAAGTTTAAGATCTCAAATCACGAAAACTACTGCGGGAGGAAGGACGAAGCCGAGCTACAGTATCCGCCGGCATCGCCGATCCAGCCCACGCCGAACCTGACCCTGCCGTCGTCGAAGTAGAAGAACGGGGCGTCCGAGAAGTCGCCATCCCCGTCAGACGCGTACTCGTTGCCGACACAGTCGATCCAGAGATCGTCATAGTTGGCGAGCCGTTCGGGATGCGTGAGAATCATACACCCGATCTCGAATGCTCCGAGACCGAACTCGTTGCCCATGAAGACTTCGCGGGTCCGTCGCACGCTGCGTCCCTTGTGACGGAGACCGAATTGTGCGGCGACGACCAGGATATCGTAGCCCTTCTGAGCTTCGCCCAACGCTTCGAGCTTCTTCGACATCCGTTCGAGCTGGCGGAGATATTGTTCCCCGATCCTGCCTTCGCGGTAGTTGTAGAAGTTGCCCTTGCGCTGTTGCTTGATCAGATCGAGCACTTTCTGGACCGCCTCGTTGTAGGTCTTGGCGACCAATTGCCACCTCGGAATGGCGAACCATCCTTCGGCGTTGGCCGGAACCGGCTGCTCGGCGATCTTCTCGTTGGCGAAACCGATGCCCGGAATGAACTGGCGCAGGATGTTGGTCTGCTCGGTGATGTCCTTCGGCTTGCTGTAGCCGGAGAGATACTTGTAGCTTGACTCGACTTCCTCGTCGGCGAACTGGTTTCTCAGCGAGTGCCTCTCAATGGAAGCGGTGATGTCGGCTTGGAATTCGTCGCCGTTCTCGATGAGTTTCTGAATGCCGTCTTTGTCGAGGAGACCTTCGGCAATTGCGCGATCCACGGCATCTTCCGCGAATCGCTTGACCTGTTGATTCTGCCCGTCTGTTACTGCGGTGATCAATGTTCCCATTGTCATCCTCCTTTGATTTTTGAAAGAACTTTTTATTTTAATAATTATATAAATTATTTTTATTATTGTCAAGTATAAACAAATAATCAAAAACCCTTGTTAATTCAAGGGTTTTTGATTATTTTTTAAAATTAAATTATTTTCCGTGACACTTCTTATACTTCTTTCCACTTCCGCATGGGCAAGGGTCATTCCTCCCTACTTTATTATTGGTAATGGCGATATTTGATGTCGGGCTTATATTTCTATTAGGTTGCATTCCGATATCTAAAATAGGTTTTTTCATTTTGAAAACCCCTTCAAAGAAAATAGATTCAAAACGTGAGAAAAAGTCTTTGAATAATTTATGGCCGCTGGATTTGTATTCTACTAATGGGTCGTGTTGTCCATAAGCGCGAATGCCTACGGATTCTCTTAAACTCTCCATATTCTCCAAGTGTTCCGTCCAAAGAGCGTCATAAATGCGCAAAATTAATGTTTTCAAAGATAAATCAAATAATTCTTTCCCCATTTCTGATTGCATTTTTTGGAAAGCGGATTGTGTTTTTTCCAATAAAACATTATAACGGTCTTCTTCGGCAATTTCTTCCAAATTGAAATTTTCTTCAAGCAATCCCATACTTACAAACCCTTTCTTTATTTCTTCATTGCTAAGATTGGCAATATTATTTAGACTTCTTTCAATAATTTCCCAAGCAAGATTTTTAAGATCTTCTTCTCCGGTTAACTCTAAAACCTCATTTCTTTTGCGATAGAAAACGGAGCGATGTTTATTTAAGACATCGTCGTATTCTAGAGTATGATTTCTGGCGTCAAAATGGAATCCTTCTACTCTAGTTTGAGCGGATTCAATGGCTTTGGAAACGAATTTTGATTCAATGGGCATATCTTCGGGAAAATTCAGTTTTTCCATTAAGGATTGTAATTTATTTCCTCCGAAAATTCTCATTAAATTGTCTTCTAAAGAAAGGAAAAATTGTGAAGATCCGGGATCGCCTTGTCTTCCACTTCTTCCGCGCAATTGATTATCAATTCTTCTGGCATCGTGTCTTTCTGTGCCTAAAACATGAAGACCTCCGGTTTCGCGTGTTTTTTGCGCTTCTTCCGGTAAGGGCGGATTCCCGCCAAGAATAATATCAACGCCTCTGCCGGCCATATTAGTGGCTACGGTGACAGCTTCTAATTTTCCGGCTTGCGCAATAATAGCGCCTTCACGTTCGTGATTTTTTGCGTTTAAAATTTCATATTTAATACCCTCGCGATTAAGCATAGCAGCCACTTTTTCATTATTTTGAATGGAAACGGTGCCGATAAGTACCGGCTGACCCTTGGAGTTTCTGTCTTTAACTTCTTTAATAATAGCTTTCCATTTTGCTTCTTCTGTTTTGTAAATTAAATCCGGCAAATCTTTTCTAATCATCGGCTTATTGGTCGGAATAGAAGCTACCTCTAATTTATAAACTTTATCAAATTCTTCGCTGGAAGTAAGAGCCGTACCGGTCATTCCTGATAATTTTTCATATAAACGAAAATAATTTTGGAAAGTAATACTGGCTAAAACACGATTTTCTTGTTTTACCTCAACACCTTCTTTGGCTTCAATAGCTTGATGTAAGCCATTGGAATAACGTCGGCCTAAAAGGATTCTTCCAGTAAATTCATCTACAATTAAAACTTCCCCGTCCTTAACGACATAATCTTTATCGCGTTGGAATAAAACATTAGCTTTTAGAGATTCTTCTAAATAATGTAAATAACGAAATCCTTCGGGGGAATAAATATTTTCAATCTGCAAAATATTTTCTACTTTATGAATACCCTCTTCAGTTAAAGTAACGGAGCGCATTTTTTCATCGAGATTGTAATCCTCTTCTTTTTTTAAACCGGGAACAATCTTAGAGAATAATTTATAATATTCGCTAGACTCTGCTTCTGGCATAGTAATAATTAAAGGAGTACGAGCCTCATCAATTAAAATGCTGTCTACTTCATCAACGATACAAAAATAATGTCCTCGTTGGACTTTGCCTTCAAAATCGTAGACTAAATTATCGCGTAAATAATCAAATCCGAACTCATGGTTAGTGCCATATGTAATATCCGCTTGATATGCTTCTTTTCTGGTAATTGGTTTCAAATAATCTTCTACCACTCTAAAACCTCCAATAATATCTCTTTGTTCATCCTGATTTTTTTCTTCGCTAGATTTATAGTTAGGATCATAAATAAAAGCAGTTTCGTGTAAAATACATGCCACACTTAAACCTAGAGCATAATATATTTGCCCCATCCAAACGGCATCTCTTTTAGCCAAATAATCATTAACCGTCACTACGTGCACCCCCTTGCCCAATAAAGCATTTAAATAAGCCGGGGTTGTGGCGGCTAAAGTTTTACCTTCACCCGTGCGCATTTCGGCGATTTTACCTTGATGCAGGGCTAATCCTCCCAAAAGTTGCATATCATAATGTCTTTGTTTAAGGGTTCTTCTTCCAGCTTCGCGACATAAAGCGAAGGCGGTAACTAAAATATGGTCCAAATCTTCTTTAGATTTAATCCCCTCTTTTAATTCTAGTGATTTTTCACGTAGACTGATATCGCTTAATTTCACAATTTCTGCCTCGGCTTGATTGATCTTTTCAAGAGTTTCTTTGTTTTGTTTTAAAAAATATTGTTCCGCGTTTCCGCCGAAAATCTTAGATAATATATTCATTGTTTATCTATCTTAACACAATATTAGCCAAAATTAAAGCATTATCTATTTGGCAAAAAATGCGCTTTTTTTCTAAGGGCATTGGCAAATCGATGTGCTTCTTCTCGCATTTTAAGAAATAAAGGCTTATTGATTTCAGCCAGATCTTTAAAGGATTTCTTGGTATTTTTTGAATAAACTAATTTATCATTTTGAAGTTTAGAAATTCCGATTAAGGGAATATTTATTAAATGTTGAGTAAAAAAATTGTAAATAAAATCAACTTGAGGCCTACCACCGTCTAAAATTATTATGTCCGGATATTGCCATTCTTTATGATTCAATCGTCGGCCAATCATTTCTTCTAAAGATCTTAAATCATCATTAGCCGGAGCTTGTTTGATTTTAAACAAGCGATATTGGCTTTTATCGATTAGTCCATTGGTAGCGACTACCATCGCGCCAGTTGTTTCTTTGCCAGATAAATGAGAAATATCATAACATTCCAATCTCTTTATAATATTTTTAGAATTCATTTCTTGATCATTAAAATCGGATCTTTCTATCAATGCTACATCTTGTATGTGATTTAATGATAAGGCTTGTTGAGGATTTTCTTTTTTTAATCGTTCCATCAATTTTTTATTCTCCCCCTTTAACAACAAAATAATGTTATTAATGTTTTTTTGATAATCTTTGGAGTTTATTTTATTGATGCAGGCGCCAGGACAAAGCCCAATCTGATAATCAAAACAAGGCTTTCCGGAATTAATCAAGCAAGTGCTGTAAGGAAAAATTCTTCTGATGATTTTTAAGGCATTTCTCAATAAGCCATAGTTTTGATAAGGCCCAAAAATATGCGCTGAGGATGTGGGAAATTTTTCTAATTCTTTGTTTCTAACAATTAACGGTTTGGAAAAGTCTTTTTCAGGTATGACAATATATAGAAAAGATCTGTCATCCTTTTCTTTAATGTTGTATTTGGGCCAATATTTTTTAATTAAATTGGCTTCCAAAATTATAGCTTCCAGAAGATTAGTTGTCTTTTGAAACTTTAAATCTTTAGCCAATGTCACCATTTCGCTAATGCGAGGATCAATATTCTTTTGGAAATAATTCAAAATTCTTTTTCTCAAAGAAACAGCTCTACCTATATAAAGAATTGTTCCTTTATTGCCTATGAAAAAATAGACTCCGGAGTCCAAAGGAAATTTTTTTGCTTTTAGCAACAATTTGTTCATTTCTTTTTTGTTAAATAATCTTTTAGATATTTACCGGTTATTGAATCTTTAGAATTAATGATTTCTTCAGGAGTTCCTTTGGCAACAACTTTTCCTCCCCCATCTCCTCCTTCCGGCCCCATATCAATGATGTAATCGGCTGATTTGATAACATGCATATTATGTTCAATAACAATTACAGTATTGCCTTTTTCTACCAATTTATTTAAAACCTCCAAAAGCATTTCAATGTCGCGATAATGAAGACCGACAGTCGGTTCATCCAATAAATATAAAGCATGTTTGCCCAAAGGATGGGTCAATTCTTTACCCAATTTAATTCTTTGGGCTTCACCTCCGGATAAAGTTGTGGCTGATTGTCCTAATTGTATATAACCCAAACCAACTTCTTGTAAAACTTTTAATTTATCGGTGATCAAATATATGCCGTCAAAAAAGTCTACAGCTTCGTCTATGGTCATATCCAAAATTTCACTAATATTGTGCTTTTTGTATTTTACTTGTAAAGTCTCGCGGCTAAAGCGTTTGCCGTGGCAAACTTCGCATTGCACCAGAACTGGAGGCAAAAAATGCATTTCAATTAAGTTATAACCCGCTCCTTGACACGATTCACAACGTCCCCCGGGGACATTGAAAGAGAATCTGGCTGAGTTATATCCTTTTTCTCGACTCTCCGGCAGTTGACTGAAGAAATCACGAATATGATTAAAAATCCCAGTATAAGTAGCTGGATTGGAACGAGGAGTCCTGCCTATTGGCGATTGATCTACCATTACAATTTTGTCCAAATATTCCGTACCTAAAATACGGCTAACATTTTCTAGATTATCAAATCGACTTTTTATTTTTACTACGTTTTTATACAAAACATCGTAAAGCAAAGAAGATTTTCCACTGCCGGAAACACCGGATAAACAAACAAATTTTCTTAAGGGAATATCGATATGAATATTTTTTAAGTTATTGGCTTGAGCTCCTACAATTTGCAGTTTTTCTGTGGTTTTGGTACGACGACCAGGTAATTCTATTTTTTTCTTTCCTGTAATATATTGCAGAGTCAAAGATTTTTTAAATTTTTCCGGATTAGCAAAAAGCTCTATAGTTTCACCTTCAGCAGTCACTTCCCCGCCCAATTTACCCGCCAATGGTCCCAAATCAACCAAATAATCGGAAGCCTCGATGGTTTTATCGTCATGTTCTACTACAATAACGGAATTTTTTTGATCACGTAAAGATTCCAAAGTTTTGATTAATTTTTCCGTATCTCGTTCATGTAGTCCAATAGTCGGCTCATCCAAAACATATAAAGTTCCGGATAATTGAGAACCGATTTGAGAAGCTAAACGAATTCTTTGCGCCTCACCACCAGAAAGAGTTTCCGCTTCGCGAGCCAAAGTAAGATAATTCAATCCTACTTGTAATAAGAATTTTAAACGACTTACGATTTCTTTTAAGACGTTGGTGGCAATTTTCTTTTGTCTTTGATTTAATTTATTTTCATAAGCAATAAAGAAATCGTAGGCTTTGGCAATATCCAGAGAACAAACTTCAAAAATATTTTTTTGATGAATTTTAATGGATAAGGCTTCTGCGTTTAATCTTTTGCCATTACAAGTTGGACAAATAGTATTCAAGAATGCATCAGCTTTTCCTAGACCATGACAATCAGGACAGGCGCCAATAGGATTATTAAAGGAAAATAAACGTGGTTCAATTTCCGGAAAAGAAAAATTATCTTTAGGACAGCCCCATTTGCTGGATAATAACAATTCTTCGGGATTTTTTGATTTCTCTCCGAAAACAACCATAACTAAACCCTTACTATGATGCAGAGCTGTTTCTACCGCTTCCGTTAAGCGAGTTTCATCGGAAGGCATTACTCTATCTACTACAATTTCTATATCGTGATTTTTATATTTGGGTAAAGTGAGTCTTTCGTGCAAAGAATAAATCTCTTTGTCTATACGCACCTCTCCAAAGCCCAAATTAAGATAATCATAAAAAAGTTGATAATATTCTCCTTTCCTACCCTTAACAATAGGAGATAAAATTAAAATTGATTTTTCTTTTAATTCTTCAGCACGATTAGTAATAATATCCACCATTTCATCTAAAGATAATTTTTGAATTTTATCACCACACACCGGACAAAATACTTCGCCTACGCGAGCGTATAGAACTCTCAAATAGTCATAAATTTCAGTGAGTGTGCCGACGGTAGATCGTGGATTATGAGATAAAGCTCTTTGATCGATAGCAATAGCCGGAGAAAGTCCGGTGATTTCATCCACATCAGGCCTGTCCATTTGCCCCAAGAACTGTCTTACATATGGAGACAAGGATTCAACATAACGTCGTTGACCTTCCGCAAAAATCGTATCAAAAGCCAAAGATGATTTTCCGCTGCCGGAGACACCGGTAAAAACCACTAATTTATTTTTAGGGATTTTCAAATCAACATTTTTTAAATTATGAACTCGCGCTCCTTTTATAATAATTTTGTCTTCCATAATATTTAACTTTTAAAATCCAAAAAATCCTCGACTTTTTTAATGATGGTTGTGGGTTTAATATGATGTTTTTTATTATATTCTTCTTGTAATTCACGACGACGATTAACTTCCTTTACGGCTCTTTTTATAGATCCAGTTAAAACATCCGCGTATAAAATAACCTTACCCTTTACGTTTCGGCTGGCGCGTCCCATAGTTTGCATTAAAGAAGTTTCACTTCGTAAAAATCCCTCGCGATCAGCATCAAGAATTGCCACAAAAGTCACCTCTGGTAAATCCAACCCTTCGCGTAAAAGATTAACACCAATAAGAACGTCAAACTTTCCATTTCTAAAGTCGGTAATAATTTTTGTTCTTTCTAAGGTTTTTGTATCCGAATGCATCCAACGTACTTTAAATTTTTTCTTGGTTAAGAATTCGGATAAATCCTCCGCCATTTTTTTAGTTAAACAATTAACGATAGCTCTTTCATTTTGTTTGGTTACCAATTCTATTTCCGATATCAAATCATCAATTTGACTGCGATTTTTATGCTTATCAAAAACTGGTCGTATTTCTACAGGAGGATCAATTAAACCGGTTGGTCTAATAATTTGTTCCGCTACATTTTCAGAATGTTTCGTCTCAAATTCTCCCGGAGTGGCCGAGGTAAATATTATACTTCCGATTCTTTTTTCAAATTCTTCAAATTTCAATGGTCGATTGTCTAGGGCCGACGGCAAACGCCAACCAAATTCCACCAAGGTAGATTTTCTGCTTTTATCACCCTCGTACATTCCTTTAATTTGCGGCATAGCAATATGGGATTCATCAACAATAGTGATAAAATCGGGCTTATTGTCTTTCTTGGGAAAATACGCCAATAAAGTATCGGGCGGATCACCCGCTAATTTTCCCGCTAGATGTCGAGAGTAATTTTCAATACCATGACAATAACCAATAGTATGAATCATTTCAATGTCGTATTTAGTACGACGTTCTAATCTTTCCGCCTCCAAATAAAGCTCTTTCTTTTTGAAATATTCTAGTCGTTCTTTTAATTCTTTTTTAATTTCTTGGATTGCTTTTTCTCGTTCTGGTTCGTTGGCAATAAAATGCTTTGGTGGAAAAATAACCAAATCACGCAACTTTTCTTTGAATTTTTTAGTGAGTGGATCAATTAATGCCAATTCTTTTATTTTTTGATCTATAATTTCTATATAATAGACTACGTCTCCGGAAGCCGGCATTATTTCAAAAACATCGCCACGAACTCTAAATTCCCCTCTTTTCACAATGCTATTAGTACGATTAAATTGAATGCGTACTAATTGCCTAATTAAATCTCCTCTGGTTATTGTTTGCCCCACCTCCAGAGCCAAAGAAGACTCAAAATAATTAGCCGGTACGCCTAAATTATAAATACAGGAAACCGAGGAAACGACAATGACATCACGTCTACTCATTAAAGCGCTAGTTGCTTGATGTCTTAATTTATCAATTTCTTCATTAATCATTGCTTCTTTGCCGATATATGTATCAGTTATGGGCATATAAGCTTCCGGTTGATAATAATCATAATAAGAAACAAAATAATGAACGGAATTCTCCGGAAAGAAGTTCTTGTATTCACGATAAAGTTGCGCAGCTAAAGATTTATTAGGCGCAATTACTAAAATTGGTTTGTCAAAATGGCTAATTACATTAGCCATAGTAAACGTTTTACCGGAACCAGTGACTCCCAAAAGCGTTTGATAACGATAATTAGCCTCTAACCCTGCAATCAACTTCTTGATGGCTTGGGGTTGGTCACCGGTCGGTTTAAAGTCTGATTGTAATTTAAAAAGCGGTTTTTTCATAATAGAATAGCCCGAAAACACAAAAACTCCGCTGACGCGGGATACCTAGGACCATATCTCTCTTTATATTAAGTAAAATGGCAAAACAAGTCAAATATTGACAATTCTATAATTTTATATTGAAAATCAATCTTAAAAAACAAAAAACCACCTTTTTAAAGGTGGTTTTTATTATGGTTGATGAAAAATTATATTCCCCTGATCCACTCTTTTATCTTTCTTGCGCCTTTTCTTATTTTTTCCATTCTTCCGGTGTGATGTTTATTTAATTGTCTTTTTATGTCATCGTGAGCTTCATCAATGGCTGCAAAAATATCGTCAGATTTGGATTCAGCTCTCAAATCACCGCCTGGAAACCCCATATTTATCTCCGCATAGAAAACATCGCCTTTAAAATGATGTTTGGTGGTACGCGCCACTTCTACACGCATACTTAAAGATCCTTGTTTATCCCAATGTTGAGAAAATTTTTCCAATGGTTGCAATCTATCCTCTATATACGCTTTAATGTCGGGTGTTAATTCTAAATTAGTAGCTTTGATATTAATAGTCATATTTTTATAAAAAATACACTTTTATTAACTCGATGTATTAATTATAACTCATAAATAATTTACAAGCAAAAATAAAAAGATCTCGCTCTGTAATAAAGCGAGATCTTTTGATGTACATGAATAGGGAAAAACTATTTCCTTCTTTTAGCTGTCTTTTTTGCAGTCTTTCTTTTTGCAACTTTTTTAGTAGTCTTTTTGGTTGTTTTTGTTTTCTTGATTGTTTTTTTCATAATAAAAATTTTTTACGGAGCGACTACCTCCCTCTTCTTATATTATAGAATAAAAAAATAAAATAAAATATGCCAAAAATGGTGGATAACTTAAAAAAATATTTTTGATTGTTTTTTTTAAATTATTTTTATTTCTTCTTCTAAATCCAAATTAAAATTATTTTTTATTTCTTGTTTACAAAAATTTATTAATTCCATAACGTCTAAAAAAGTAGCTTTGTTGAAGTTTACTATAAAATTAGCGTGTTGATTGGATATTTCTGCGCCTCCAATTCTTTTTCCTTTTAAACCACATTGTTCAATGAGATAACCAGCCGGTATTTTGCCACCTTTTATTTTTTCTGGCGGTATTTTATTCAAAAATTCATAAGTCATATTGTCTATGATGATATTTTTGAAAACACATCCAGCTGAAGGATATGGAGGAATCTTATTTTTTCTTTCCGATGAATATTTTTGCAAAGAATCTTTTATCATCCCCTCTTCTCCTTTATAGAATTGTAATTGCGCCGAAACGATGACATATTGCCTATTATTTTTAAAAATACTGTCTCGATATTGAAATTTACAATCTTTTAATTTGAAATTTTTTATTCTTAAAGTTTTTATATCTAAAGTTTTAACACTAACAATTGATTCCGCCATAGCGTGTCCGTAAGCCCCAGAATTTCCACAGATTGCTCCACCCAAAGTTCCGGGAATACCAATAGACCATTCCAATCCGGTTAAATTATTTTTTATTGTTTCCGCTAATAATTTTGCCAATAAAGTCCCGGCGCCAACCTCATAAAGGCCTTCGCCCATATTTTTTATCCAATCGCAGCTTATTTTAATTACTAATCCTTTAAAACCCTTGCTACTTACCAAAAGATTAGATCCTCCGCCTAAAATAAAAATTTTCCAAGATTTTTTATTAGCTTGAGCTAGAACATCTTTTAAGTCTTCTAATTTTTTTACTTCACAAAAATATTCGGCTGAACCGCCGATTTTAAAGGTAGTATAAGAAGCGATACTAATATTTTTTTGAATCTCTATCATATTAAAAAAATGAGGTTCATTCAGGCCCAGGGGCGGTTGACCCCAATTTATCCAAATTAAGTGAGTGCACGACACCCTAGGCCTGAATAAATCCCATATTCATATAGTTAATTATAAAATTTAAAAATCAATAAATCAACCCCGATAAAAATCATACCTACGTTTTACACGTTCAAAGAACCTATGACTAGGCTATTTTTAACGAAGTCAATCTTAAATATGGCTAATAAAAAACCTAATCCCGCCAAAAATGGCGGGATTAGGTTTGGATAAATTGGGGCGTTCTCCACATGAATAATACGGAAAACACCACTCACTTACTTCCATTTTACTCCTTTTTTCTTAAAAGTCAAGCCCTTATGACGTCTTTTTAATTACCCCGCCCTATCTATTTCTTTTCTAAGATATCCCTCCATTTTATTAATGTTTTCTTGCAATCTTTTTGCGACAAATTCATCATCAGCCGTAGTGGTAGTTGTATTGGCCTGTTTTAATTTTTCTATGTCGTCTTCAATAATTCTGAAAACCTTAGCCATATCAGTTTTGACGATTGAAAGTCGTAAAGATAACTTTTTCTGTCTTTCTCTATAAAACCAAGCCCCTGCGCCAAAACCCAAAGCTATAATAACGAGAAGAGTTACCAAGGCGCCAGTTTTTCCAAGCTGAAAGGATCCTATTTGAATAATTGGTTTCGATTTTACTCGTATTTCTTGAGATGTAACAGAAAGACTTAATGCTCCCCTTGAATCTTGATTTTGAGCTACAACGACATATCGTCCATTCGGTAATGATTGATTGCTAAAAGTAAAATCCCAATTTCCATTATCATTTGGATGAGCAATACCTTCCAAAGCTATTTCTCCCTTTTCCCCTGAAGATATTTTTTGCACCTTGAGAATAACATTAACTCCTGATAAAGAAGTTCCTTTTACTATTAAATCCTGATTGTCTTCGGGAAAGAGTTCTGTCGGTACAAAAGTAATAGTTGGAGAAATGATAGGGATAATTTTCATATCCATACTATTTTCAATACTATTTCCCGCCAAATCAATAGCTTTAACAAGCACTTTTCTTTCTCCCGGGGCCTGCAATGGCAATTTAAAAGTTCCATTAAAATCTTTTACAGGAATTACGACAATATCACCATCTCCAATTCTTACTTGATATTCTTTTAATCCCGAAAGAGCATCGGATGATTTGAATTGGAGAGTCGGCGTAGGATTATCTGTTTCTGCCCCTTCAAAAATAGTTATATCAAAGCCAAGTGGCAGTTGAGTATCAACTGCAATTTTATAATGCGCTGTCGCTCCCCATCCAACATTGTTTTGAAAACGAACATGGAGATACCAAACTCCATCTTCTAATGCTTTAAAGGTTTTATTGTCAAAAAGCCCTTCGGAATTTTCTGTTGGAATGGAGTTGGGATATTTATTAAGCGCGGTACTAACTCCGGATATATCAAGTGGTAATTCCCAGCTAACAGTAAAAGGAGCTACGGCGTTATACCAACTGGTTGTATCCGGATAAAGTGGCACTTTCACAACCGGTTTAATTGGTAGTTTTTCTGCCGATACAGCTTCTCTAACAATCTGTTGAGGTTCTGGAATTTTTTGAATTTCGACTGCTGCTGGAGTGGTTCTTTTGGGGATAACAGTAATTAAAGCGTCACTCATTTTTGATAATATATTAGTTCCGCTTCCATCAGCTGCGGTAATTGCTCCTTCCGTAAGAGAGATTGTGCCGCTACCAGTCCCCTTGGCTGAAAATTCCATTTTTAAAATACTAATAGCGCCGCCAGAAACTCCGTAAGGTGTTCCGCCCATAAAAGATATAACTCCATCGGTATTGGAAAACTGAGGTTCTTCGAGCCAGAAACTAAAAGCAGAAGTGGTTTTATCTAATGCGGTTACTTCAAGCGTTTCTTTGGGAAAACGTATTGTTATTTGCGCCGCATTAAAACTTGTACCTTCGCTATCGACTTTAAGTTCAACGGTGACTTTTTCCCCCACTCCAATCTCTGAATTTACCGGAGTTAAATAAAGAGTGGCAGCTTGAGCCGAAGAAAAAAAGCCCAAACCGATTACTCCGAACAATGTTGCTATGATTATTTTTATATTTTTCATAATCTTTTAAAAACAGGGAGGTTATTTTTAAACTCTGTTTAATCTTTCCCTGATTTTTTCGACGACATCGCTTAATTTCCAATCCGTTTTAACTAAATAATATGCCGGTTCATCCTCGGTAATTCTTCTTACAATTCTATCTTCATCGGGACTTAAATTAGTAAGAAGAATAATGGGAACTTTTTTGCCCCAACTATTAAGAGCGCGCAATTTTTGCATCATCGTTAAACCGTCCATTATTGGCATAAGAATATCCAATAAAATAATGTCTGGACGACTAGCAGAGGCTGCAGCTAATCCTTCTGCCCCATCTTTTGCTTGCAAGACGTCAAATCCCTCGCTAATCAAATTATCTTTTATTGCTTGACTCATAGCGGGTTCATCTTCAACGACGAGAACTGTGTGTTTTTTTGTGTTTTCCATATTTTTTTATTGTCCGTCAATTGACGGATTATTTTATTATTTTTTTATAGCGCGAATAAATATACTAAAATCTAAAATATTTACTTTCCCATCACCATTAAAATCAATTGTTTTTCTGCGACTTTCATCTTTAGATCCCCAATTGGCGAGAAAAATACTCCAATCTCTGATATTCACCACTCCATCACCACTTAAATCAGCTTTCGGTATTACCAATCGAGAAACCGTAAAGGTATTTATGGGTGAATAATCGCTTTCTCTATTTTGAGCAGAATCAACTTGTTTTACTCGCACATTATGAATGGCAAATTCCAGCGTTGCGGTATTTATTGTTATTTTATATAAACCATCTTTATCTACAATTGTTTCTTTTTTAATTGTATCATCTATTTCAACGACAACCGTATTACCCGGAGAGGCGCTGCCAATAATGATAACTGACTGTCCTCTGCTTACCAGTCGTTGCACAAATCCAATTGTCGGTGGAACTAGAATATCTTTTATTACAAAATCATTTGTGACAATATCAATATTAAAAAATTTTGTTTGCGTAACGCGACCATCTCTATCCTTGATCAAAAGAGCAAAGCTATGTAATCCTTGAGAAATACTAGAAAAAGTCGCCATGAAATTTCCATTTACATCGGTAATAATATTTTGACTTACCGGAACATCAAAACGAGAATCTTTATCTACTATAAATATTTTAGCATTAGGGAATGCCCTCCCGATAAATGTCACCATAGCCGGTCTTACTCCAATTTCACCAGTTGGAGCTGGAGTAAATGACGGACTAATTGTCGATGTTGGTGTTGGAGTTGGAGTCGGGGTTAGAGTGGGTGTAGGAGTAGGAGTTGTTGACGGTGTAGGGGTGGGAGTTGCCGTAGATGTCGGAGTTGGGGTGGGTGAAGCAGATATGAGAGTACTTTGCGTCGCTGTATTATTAGAAAGATTTGAATCATCTATATCGTTAGTTACAGATGCTGTATTGCTTATAGTACCACTAGCTCCCGAATCAATGGCAGATGTTACAGTAATACTAGCGGAATGACCATTTGTAATAGTTCCGAGATTACAAGGGAAAACCGTGCAAGAGCCTTGAGTTGGTGTTAAAAATGGAGAAATAAGAGCTGCTGGCAATGTATCGGTTACTATTACATTTGTAGCATCGCTTGGACCATTATTAGTCACTACAATGGCGTAAGAAAGTTCTTCTCCGGCAACTACTGGATCGGGATTGTCCAATTTTGTTATTGCTAAATCAACAGACAGTGTAGGAGTCGGCGTCGGTGTTGGCGTAGGAGTCGGAGTAGGTGTAGGTGTAGGTGTAGGTGTAGGTGTAGGTGTAGGTGT
>DAONDV010000003.1:0-45686 GCA_035402745.1 Minisyncoccota bacterium | reverse complement strand
GAATATTAACAGGAATCATTGGAATTGGCATTGGCTATTGGATTAGACATATCCTCGGTCAAAGAAAAGCCAACTCCATTGAGCTCACCATCAAAGCCCAATTAGAAGACGCCCGCGCTAAAGCTCGGGAAACTATTTTAGCCGCCAAAGATAAAGCGGCAGAAATTTTAGACGAAATAAAAAACGAGGAACGTGACCGAAAAAAAGAACTTTCAGTTTTTGAACAACGTTTAAATCAACGCGAGGGAATTCTTAATCAAAAACTCTCGGAAAACGACAAAAAAGATAAAGAATTGGAACAAAGCATCGCCAAATTAAAAGGCGTCAAAGTCCGCATTGAAGAAATGCAAGGACAAGCGGAAAAAGAATTGGAACGCGTAGCTGGCCTCAGTAAAAAAGAAGCAACTGATGAATTATTCAAAAAGATAGAACAAACATCCAGACAAGAAACCACCAGCTTATTACAAAAATTAGAACGTGAAAAACGCGATGAAATAGAAAAACAATCTCTAGAAATCATGCGCGTGGCCATCCAACGCTTAAGTCGTTCCAACGTCACCGAAGTGACTACCAGTTTTGTTTCTATTCCGGACGAAGAATTAAAAGGAAAAATTATTGGACGTGAAGGCAGAAATATTCGCACCATGGAACGTTTAACCGGAGTTGATATTATTATTGATGAATCTCCGGACACCATCACTCTCTCCTCTTTTGATCCTATCAGAAGAGCCATTGCTAAATTAGCTTTGGAAAAATTAGTCAAAGACGGAAGAATTCAACCGGCCAGAATTGAAGAAAAGGTGGAAGAAGCCAAAAAAGAAATCAATGATAAAATAAAAGAAGCCGGAGAAAATGCTGTTTATGAAGTAGGCATTTTGGATTTACCTAAAGAAATTGTTTATCTCTTAGGTAGATTAAATTTCCGCTACAGTTATGGCCAAAATGTTTTACAACATTCCATTGAAGTAGCTCATATCGCTGGAATGTTAGCCGGAGAATTAGGGGGAAATTTAGAGACTACCAAAAAAGGCGCTTTATTGCATGACATCGGTAAAGCTATTGATCATGAAGTAGAAGGCACTCATGTAGAACTAGGCAAAAGAATTTTGCAAAAATATGGAATGCCCGAAGAAATTATCAAAGCTATGGAGCCTCATCATGAAGATTATCCCTTTGAAACTCCGGAATCATATCTCGTTGCAGCCGCTGACGCCATCTCTGCTGCTCGTCCCGGCGCGCGTAGAGATTCTTTAGAAAATTATATTAAACGTCTGGAAGAGTTAGAAAGACTCGCTACTCAATTTAAAGGAGTGGAAAAAGCCTATGCCATTCAAGCCGGACGTGAATTAAGAATATTTGTAGTACCGGAAAAAATCGACGACTTGGGAGCTTTAAATTTAGCCAAAGACATCGCTGCTAAAATTGAATCCGATCTCAAGTATCCTGGAGAAATAAAAGTAAATGTCATCAGAGAAACCAGAGCGGTAGAATATGCCAGATAAAATATAAATTTATTCAACAATATGACTAAAAAAATTATTGTAAACAAAAATAAATGTATTGGTTGCGGCACTTGTGTTGCCTTAGCCTCAGACATATTTGAAATGGACAAAAACGGAAAATCGAAAGTAAAAGAATCACCTATTATAGACGAAGAAAGTTTAAAATTAGCCATCGACTCTTGTCCAGCGCAAGCAATAAATATTCAAAAATAAAAAAATAATCAGCCTCATTGAGGCTGATTATTTAAATTACATCTTTAATTTCATCTTTGAAATCACGAAATTCTTCATGATTAAAATCCCAAAAATTAAGTGGTACCGGAACCTTCCCGCTTCCATTGGGAGTATCTATCACATAAAGAGGACTCGCCAAACCGGAAAGATTTTTTCTTAAAAGAGTCGCTATCTCGATCTCTTTTTTAAAGGACATCCTAAAATGCTCAATGCCCTTAACTGGATCACAACGATAAAGATAATAAGGCTTTACTCCGATTTCAATCAAACGACTGAATAATTTATATAAAACCTCATAGGAATCATTAATCCCCTTCAAAAAAACACTCTGGCTAAAAAGTATAGCTCCGGCTTTTCTTAGCCTCAAACAAGCCTTAACTGTTCTCTCGCTAATTTCATCGGGATGTTCAAAATGAATCATTACGTAAATAGTTTTTTTAGATTTTTTTATAGCTGATAAAATTCCTTTACTGACGAGACGCGGATTAGACACTGGCGTACGCGTACCAATTCTAATAATTTTTATCTGCGGTAATTTTGAAAAAACCTTCAAGGCATATTTTAGAGTCTTCGGAACGGTAAATGGATCGCCTCCGGAAAAAATTATTTCTTTTATTTCTTGATGCGCCAACAGATAAGCCGACATATTTTTTATATCGGCTTTCGTGATAATTCCTTTTTCAATATCAGAAACCCTACGACGACGCGTACAAAATCTACAATAAGAAGCGCATGTTAAAGTCAAAAGAATTAAAGCGCGATTCTCATATTTATGAATCAAGCCCTTAGTTTTTTCAAACTGATCCTCTAAAAGAGGGTCCTCAAAACTCTGGCACTCTTTAGAGTCTCCGCAAAAAAATTCAGCGTCGGAAAAATAAAACTGATTTTTTACCGCTTCGCTGGATTGAGAAATTTTTTTAAGATGTTCCGAAATTTTTATATCAAGCATTTTTGTATCTCATATAATATAACAAAAAATAAACATCGCACAATAGGTGGATAACTTTTTTACAAAAAATTAAACTAAAAAAATTACAAAAATAAAAAAATTATTCGTACCTCAAAGCTTCAATCGGACTTTTCTTAGAAGCTTGTCTCGCCGGATAAATTCCAAAAACCAAACCGATCAAAACAGCCACCCCTATTCCCAACAAAGCCGCGCCAACAGGAAAAGAAAATCTCCAATCCAATCCCGCCACATTAGTGAGCACAATTGAAATTAAAAATCCGAAAACAACTCCCAAAAAGACGCCGATAAAACCGCCAATACTGGTAAGCATCATCGCCTCCAAAAGAAACTGAGATAAAATATCTTTACTATTAGCACCCACAGCCTTACGCAAACCGATTTCTCTAGTTCTTTCCGTAACTGATACAAGCATAATATTCATTATACCCACTCCTCCTACCACTAAAGAGATAGCTGCCACTGAGGCTAAAAATAAAGTTAAAATTCCCGTTACCGTACTAACTTGTTTCACTAAATCCGCCTGAGTTTGCACGCTAAAATCATCATTTTTTGGATCGGTAATATCGTGCAAATTTCTTAAAGTAATTTTAATGTCACTAACGACTTGTTCGGTATTTTCTTCTTTATCAACCTCAACAATAAGATGCTGAAAATATTTTATACCTAATATACTTTCTTGCACTACAGTGTAAGGAGCGAAAGCCGATTCATCAAAATTTACCAAAGAACCCTGACCTTTTGAAGGCAAAACTCCAATCACTCTAAATGCTTTTGATTTTAATTTTATGGTTTTACCCAAAGCATCACTCTCACCAAATAATTCTGTTTTTACTTTACTGCCAATCACAACTACATTAGCTTTGGACGCTACATCTTCTTTTGTAAAAAAATTTCCAACATCCGGATAAACCTCGTAAACATCTAAAACATCTTCCGTAGCCCCCAAAATCATCAAACGATATATATTGGATTGATAAGAAGCAGTAACATTTCCAAAAACAATCGGAATGACTTTAGCAACATTGGGAACATTATTTTTTTTCAAAAGCGCCTCCATTTCTCTTTCTTTCAATGAATCACTTAAAATAGAATCCAACATTGATGATGAAGAAAATCCTTCCGCCTGTTTTCCCGGCGACAAAGTAATAGCTTTGGAACCCATTCCCTGGATTTGATTGAGAATTAAATCTTGTGCCCCTTGTCCGATAGACATTATTAAAATAATAGAAGTAATGCCGATTACAATTCCTAAAATCGTCAAAATAGAACGCGATCTATTCACGTTTAAATTTTTCAAAGAATTTTTTAAACCGTATTTAAAATTCATAGTCAAAAAATTATTTAAGAGATCCGCTTCCTTTTCTAAAGCGTTCTGCGACTTTTTCATCGCTTTCAATCAAACCATCTTTTAAGCGAATAATTCTTTCCGCATTTCTTGCCGTTTGTGTTTCGTGAGTTACCAACACAATCGTATGTTTATGATTTTCGTTAAGATCCTGCAAAATATCCATAATAGCCTCGCCGGATTTAGAATCCAAATTTCCAGTTGGTTCGTCGGCAAAAATAACCTTAGGATTATTTATTAATGCTCGCGCAATGGCCACTCTTTGTTGCTCTCCTCCCGATAATTGTGATGGTTCGTGATTAATGCGATGCAATAACCCCACAGATTCAATAGCCTGTTCAGCTAATTTATTCCACTCCGATTCTTTGATATCAGAATAAATCAAAGGTAATTTTACATTATCTATTACCTTAGTGCGGGGCAATAGATTAAATGATTGAAAAATAAAACCAATTTCTCGATTCCTTATTCGCGCCAATTCTTCGTCAGAATAATTTTTATTGTTTTTACCTTGGAAATAGTAATCTCCGGAAGTTTGTTTATCCAAAAAACCCAGCACATGAAGCAAAGTTGATTTTCCAGAACCAGAAGGTCCCATAATGGCCACAAATTCACCATCTTTAATTTCTAAAGAGATTCCATCCAAAGCATTGGTCACACTTCCCTCCTCTCCGGCATTATATATTTTTTTTATATTTTTTAACTCAATAACTGGTTTCATAATTAAATTATTCTTTTGTAATTTGTTTTATAATGGTTGTTTTTTTACCCAAGCGGCTTTCCGCTTCTATTTTAATTTCATTAACTCCGGGATTTAAATATATTTCTTCACTGAAATGACCACCTTTAGGTAAATAAACCTCTTTCCCATTTATCGTAACATAAGTATTACTGCGACCATAGCCTTCCACTATAATAGAAGCGTCTTGTGTAATCAAATCAAAAGCCGGACGTTCTATTTTTAAAGTAGGCGCGCCTAATAACAAATGAGCTTGATAAAATAGAAACCCTAAAACAGTAACACCAATAATAACAAAAGGGGCAATCTTTAAAATATTAAAAACTAAATAATGCGGCCTTACCTTTTTCTCAAAACGATTACCGGGCAACAAATCAACATTTGGAGACTTAATTTGATCCAACTCCTTCAAAAACAAATCCCAGAGTTCTTTAAAATTTAAATCTAAATTCTTGGCTATTTTTTTCAAATATCCCTGTACATAAACCGGAGCCGGCAAAGAAATAAAATCAAACTCTTCCAAGGCAACAATATATTTACTCGGAATGTTAGTTTGCAAAGAAAGATCATCGATACTCAATCTTTTTGTTTCTCTCTCTTTTTTTAAAATCTCGGACAACATAAGAATTTTTGATATCCTTTATTCTTAAAGATATCTCTCTTTGTTTAGATTATGTTCTTCCAAAGTTCTGGAAAAAATTGTATTACCGGTAGCCGGATCAGATAAGTAAAATAAATAAGCGGAGCTCTCTGGATATAAAGCCGCCTTTAAAGCGCCAAGTCCAGGATTAGAAATCGGCCCCACCGGCAACCCACGATTCAAATAAGTATTGTAATCGGATTTTATTTTGAAATCACTGCTAGTAATTTTTCTGCAATCAGACAACTTTTTTATTTCACATTTAATATAAATGATGGTAGCGTCTAGCTGCAAAGGCATATTTTTTGACAATCTTTTCAATAAAATTCCGGCCACCTTTGGACGATCTATATCATGTGGAATTTCTGATTCTACTAATGAAGCTAGAATAACCGTCTTTTGAAAATTTAGTCCTTGCTTCTGCATTTGTACTTCCATTTCTCTGGAAAACTTTTCTTCAAAATTACTCAAGAATTTTTTAGCTACTGCCCGAGCAGAAATATTTTTATAAAAACGATAAGTATCTGGGAAAATAAATCCCTCCAAACTCGCCTCCGAAGAACTCGTGCTTAAAAATTCAAAGTAATCATTAGAATTTTTATCAGAAAAATCTTTTACCTTTAAAGAAGATAGGCTTCCGCTAACTAACACTCCCTCTTCCTTCAATCTTTCATCAACCATAGAAAGAGTCCAACCCTCAGGAATGGTTACTGTTATTTCTTCCAAAGCATCTTCTACCAAAATCTTGGCAATCTGTTGGCTGCTAAAATTCAAAGCAAAATGATAAGAACCGGGCTGCAATTTATCAGCCCAACCCCTTACCAAAAGATAAAGTTTAAAACTGGATCTAGAACGAATTAATCCGGCCTTAGCTAAATTATCGGAAATCTCTTGAAAACCTTGTCCTTTTTCGACAACAAAAACCGCCTCACCCGTTGCATTGGTTTGAATCGGTTTTAATTGATAATTAAAAACACAAATAAAAAATCCGAAAAGAACAGTATAGATTATAAAAACTGTAAGAAAAAACTCTCTCATTGTTGTTTAAACATTTCTCATCTTAATACTCTGAATAATACCAAGAGCGATAAAATTTATCAATAGACTGGAACCGCCGTAGCTCAAAAAAGGTAAGGGCAATCCCGTTACCGGCAAAAATCCCAAATTTGCTCCAAAATTAATAAAAATCTGACTCACTAACAACAGTAAATAACCAAAAACAAACAAACGAGAAAAATTATCATTAGCGCGTAATCCTATACTTGCCAATTGTAGAATAAAAATCACAAAAACAATCGACAAGAGAAGACCACCAAGAAGACCCCATTCTTCAATAAAAGCCGCTAAAAAGAAATCTGTTTTCGCTTCGGGCAAAAAACGCATTTGTGTTTCTACACCCTGCCCCAAGCCTCGTCCAAAAAACCCGCCAGAACCAATAGCAATTTTAGCCTGTATTACATTATAACCGCTTCCCAAAGGATCACGGCCGGGGTTAAAAAATCCCAAAATACGATCTTTTTGGTAGTCGTGCAAAAAATATTGCCAACCAATGCCAACCAAAATCAAGCCAATCATTATCAAAATCATAAAATGCTTAAATTTCAAACCCGAAGCCAAAAGCATGCCTAGCCAAATAAAGATAAACATAATAGCCGAGCCTAAATCTGGCTGTAAAAACGTTAAACCAAAAAACAATCCCGCATAAAGGGCGGACACTAATAATCTCTGCGGACGCCAAATTTCAATATGCCATGAAGCAAAATACTTACTTAATAAAATTATTAATGCTATTTTAGCTAATTCTGCCGGCTGAAAACGAAAAAAATTGAATCCTAGCCAACCCACGGTCCCCTTCACTTGAACCCCCAAAAACAAAGTCAAAACCAATAAAAACAGACAACCAAGATAAAATCCTACCGGAAAAAAATTATGCCCCTGCAAAAGCCTAGGATCAAACAAATTTCCTATAAACACAAAAACCACAATACCCAAAATATACCAGGTAAATTGCTTCTTAAAGGTCTGAAATGGGTTCGCATCGTGAGAAGATAAGCTTGCCAAGGTTAACAAACTAAAAACAGCCAATAATAAAATAGGAATTAATATGGAAAAATTTAATTTCTTCAAAAAGCTCATGTTTTTACATTTTAACGCAGAAACCCGCAATAGACAAGTAAACGTTTGCCTTTTTTTGATAAATTTGCTAATCTAAATATCATGAATAACTCAAACAAGGAACAAGAAAATACAGCACAAAAATTGAAACCCTTATGGTGGCACTCAATAAAATTACCAAGTTTAAATCCTGGTTCTATTGTTGACGGCAATGTAATCGAAAAAACATCCAAAGCTTTATACCTAGACTTAGGAGATTTCGGCAGCGGAGTAGTTTGGGGATCAGAATACAATGCTTCCAGTGGAATGATTGACGATTTAAAAATTGGAGATGCAATTAAAGTAAAAGTTTTAAACCCGGAAAATGAAAAAGGATTTGTTGATCTTTCTTTACAAGAAGCTAACCGCGATATGGGTTGGCGCGCTATGAGAGATGTCTGCCAGAAGAATGAAGTCATTATCGGAAAGGTTTTATCCGCTAACCGCGGAGGCTTAATTATACAAGCCGATACTTTCCAAGGTTTTCTTCCTACCTCTCAAATGAATGACGTTCATTTCCCGAAGGTACAAGATGGCGATAAAGAAAAAATCTTAGAAGAATTAGGAAAACTCGTGGGCAAAGACATCGAAGTGAAAGTATTGGAATTTAACCCACGCGACAATAAAATTATTTTCTCTGAAAGGAAAATCGAAGATGAAAAAATGCAATCTTTGATTGAAGAAAAATACAAAATCGGAGATAAAATCACCGCTACCGTTACAAAAATCATCACTAATGGAGCTATCGCTCAAATTGAAGATCAACAAGTGAAAGCCTTTATTCCAATCTCTGAAATTGATTGGCAAACAGTAGAAAATCCTGCCGATTTTATCAAAGAAAACGAGCAATATGAGACACAAATCGTTGGTCTTCGTGATGGAGAATTAAAGCTTTCTATTAAAGCCTTAAAACAAGATCCGTGGATGGATAAAATTGAGAAATACGGAGAAGGACAGATTATTAAAGGCGAAGTTTACAAATTTATGCCTTTTGGCGCTTTAGTCAAAATCGAGCCAGAAATGTATGGATTTATTCATTCTTCTGAGTTTGGCGGATTAGATGAAATGAGGGCAAAATTAGAATTGAAAAAAACTTACAACTTTGTTATTGATTCTATTAAAACAAAAGAAAAGAGAATCAATTTAAAGAATGCCTAAAAATATAAATATTGTTTCGCCCAAAGCGAACAAACAAAAGAATTTTAACAAAAAAGATGTCACTGAAAAAAAATCAGCGCCTATTTTAGAATCTGTCATCGAAGAAAAAGAGCAAATCATTGCAACAGAGATAAAACCTCAGATAGATAATTCTGTTTTTTGGTGGTCTGCAGAAGAATCCAACAACAGAAATCAACGCGGATTATTCTGGTATTTAGGCGTGATCGTTTTGGCAATAATTTTAATTATTTTTGCCATCATTCAAAAAAATTATTTCTTCCTAACATTCCTGATTTTAGCCGGCGGAGTCTATTATTTAATGAATCGCCAGGATATCCAAAAATATTTTATCAGAATAAATAATCAAGGCGTAACTATCAACGAAAAAACCTTTCTTTATGAAGAAGTGCTTGGCTTTGGTTATTTTGAAAAATTAAACAAAGAATATCTTGTTTTTGAAACATCTTCTATCGCTCAAAAATATATTTTAGTGCCTTTAAAAAAAGATAAAGATAAAATATTTGAATTTCTAAAAAAATTCATTCCGGAAAAACAATATGAAGAAAATTTCTTAGACACTTTGGAAGATTTCTTAAAATTTTAATCTTCTATTCTGCCCTCGTCGTTTAACCCCGACGCTCCAAAGGAGGTCGGGGCTCCGACTCTAAAAGGCGTCGGAGTGGCTATAAAAATATGAGCGGATATGTTTATATTCTAAAAAATGAAAAGGGTAATTTCTATATAGGCAGCACCGACAATTTGCAAAGAAGAATAAAACAACATAATAATGGTCACACCAAAACCACCAAAAGAATGAAAAATAATATTCTTGCTTTATCACAAGAATATCCCACATTAGAAATGGCCAGAAAAATAGAGAGAAAAATAAAAAAATTAAAAAGAAAAGATTATATTGAAAAAATGATAAGTGACAAATTCATAAAATTAACATAAGATTATCAATAATAACCTGCCCTCGTCGTTTAATGGATAGGACACGAGATTGCGGATCTCGTAATTGAGGTTCGATTCCTCACGAGGGCACCATCATCTTATTTATTTAAAAACTCGGCTAAAATCCGAGTTTTTTGTTTTTTAGCCATGTTTGCTATGAAGTTGAGCGTTAGTATTGACAAATAAAATCAAATATGATATACTGTTAATATTAAGCTGAAATATGCTTAATTTAGCTCTTACAAAAATTAATAATAATATAATATAGTTGGGAAATTGGCCGTCCATTCATGATCGTCTTCATGAGTCGGCGACCACTTACTCATAGGTGTGGAGGAGTGGTGCTGGAAAGGCGCGCTTTCGCTCGCGATTCGGGAGTTCCCGAACCCGCACGGATTTTTGCGGTTGTCGAGCAAAGCGTAGCGGATCTTTCATTGATTTTTTAATCAATGAAAGGACGCGTTATCGCTGTCAGCATCACTCCCCCCACCACTCTACCCAGTCGCGACAGCGACTAAGGAGGAATGGATGATCAACATCCGATTCCACGCCACCCACCTCGTTAAGGCCGAGGGTTAAGGGAGCGTAGTCCCAAAAGCGTGTTGGATCTCGCGATCAATAAGATCCAGACAAGAAAAACATAAATGTTTTTCTTGAACATCCAAGCGCTGGTCCCCGTCATCGACCAGCCAACTGCTACCAACAAGGAGGATTTCTTGAAAAAGAAACTGGACAAACCTTAGTAAAGATTTGTTCATCCGGATCGTGGAAACACAACCGCCGCTCCAAAGGGGGAAGTATGGGATTCACCTAGTACGCAAAAAAGCTGCTAGTTGCGAAAATTAACTAGCACGAAGCAAACACCGGATACCACATTCCTTCAAAGGAGGGAGATGTACATGATCCGTAGAAAAAACAGCGACAGCGGGTAAAGAACGGCCGGGCCAACGCCCTACGCCCCACCTCAAAAGAGGTGGGGCACTTTTTTTGTCTCAAAAAATATATTATAATATAGGCAATTTATGTTCCAATTTGATACTCCCATCAATATAATTTCCGGCGTAGGGCAATATTACCAAGCTAAATTGGAAAAGCTCGGCATCAAAACGGTGCGCGATTTATTTTTCCATTTCCCTAAACGCTATGAAGATTTTTCTAACTTCAAAAATATTGAAGATATTGAAATAGGAGAAATCACCACTATCACCGGAAAAATTACAGATATTAAAACCATTCGCACATGGAAAAGAAAAATGTTTATCACTGAAGCTATCATTGAAGACGAAACTGATTCTTTACGCGCTATTTGGTTTAATCAACCTTATATCAGCAATACTTTAAAAATTGGAAATTTAGTGAGTTTAGCCGGGAAGATAGCCGAAAATGAAAAAGGTATTTATCTTTCCAATCCTTCTTATGAAAAAATATATGACATCGACAATATTGAACATCGTGAGACAGGAGGATTAATACCGGTTTATTCCGAAACTGCTGGGCTTACTTCTCGCGGCATCAGATTTCTTTTAAAAAAAATATGGCCTGAAGTTGAATTTCCCGACGATCCCCTCCCCGACAATTTGCGTCAACAATTTGATTTGCCGGAATTAAAAACTTCTTTGGAACAAATTCATTTTCCTGATTCTATTGAACAATCGGAAATAGCGCAAAAACGTTTTTCTTTTGAAGACTTATTTATGTTGGAATTATTGGTTTTCAAAGAAAGAAACAAATTAAAAAAAGAAAAATCTTTCAAAATCAAAGCCAATATGGAAACCCTGAAAGACTTTGCCGATTCTTTAGATTTTCAATTTACCTTAGCTCAACGCCGCGCTATTTTAGAAATATTAAGAGACTTGGCCAGACCCGAACCTATGAATCGCCTTTTGGAAGGAGATGTTGGTTCCGGTAAAACTATCGTTGCTGCCATTGCTGCTTTAGCCACTATAAAAAATGGATTTCAAGTTGCCTTTATGGTTCCCACAGAAATATTATCACAACAACACTTTCGCACTTTTTCTAATATTTTTAAAAAATTTGAAATCAACATCGGATTACTCACTTCATCCGGAGCGCAAATCTCTTGGGCTAATTTAGAATCTAAAGCCACTAAAAAAGAAATCTCCAAAAATTGCGAACTGGGAAAATTAGACATTATTATCGGCACCCATAGTTTAATTTCTAAAAATCTAAAATTTAAAAATCTAGGATTAATCATTATCGACGAGCAACATCGCTTTGGCGTAGAACAACGCGCCTCTTTAATCAACTCCAATAAAAAAGAAGGCTTTGCCCCGCATTTATTAGCCATGACCGCCACTCCCATTCCCAGAACCTTAGCCCTTACTATTTGGGGTGATTTAAATATTTCTTTAATTAATGAGATGCCAGCCAACAGGAAACCGATTATCACTAAAGTAGTAGCTCATGAAAATAGATCCAAAGCCTACACTTTCATTCGCAGCGAAATAAAAAAAGGCAGACAAGCCTTTGTTATTTGCCCATTAATTGCCCCAACCAACAACGATACTAAATCTCCCTCCCCTCTTTTATGGGAAAGAAAAAGCGCCACTCAAGAATATGAAAAACTTAAAAAACAAATATTTCCCGATTTAAGAATCAGCATGCTTCATGGTCGTATGCCGGCCAAAGAAAAAGAAAAGATTATGAAAGATTTCAGCCAAGGAGAAATTGATATTTTAGTTTCCACTTCCGTCATCGAAGTCGGCATTGATGTTCCCAATGCTACCATTATGATGGTTGAAGGCGCAGATAGATTTGGCTTGGCGCAACTTTATCAATTCCGAGGCAGAGTGGGACGAGGATCATATCAATCCTATTGTATGCTTTTCACGGAATCCAACACTCAAACCGCCAGCGATCGTTTGGATGCCATTGTCAAAGCAAAAAATTCTTTTGAATTGGCGGAAAAAGATTTACAAATCAGAGGACCAGGAGATTTTCTCGGCTTGCGTCAATCCGGCATTCCCGATTATTTAATGAATGCTTTAAAAAATTTAAATCTTGTGCAATCAGCTCGAGATGAAGCAGAAAAAATATTGAAATCCGATCCGGAATTAAAAAAATATCCGCTTCTCAAAAAACAACTTTCTCAATTCCAACAAACTATTGAGATTTTAAATTAAAACAGTCCTATTGGTTAATAGGACTGTTTTTTAATATTCTATTTCTCAAAATCTAAGAAATTAATTTTTTGTAAATCTCAAAAGCTATTGTAGCTCCATTAATAGCACGATGCGGTAATGGCTCCTCGGCTATATTAAATTGTTTAGCAATTTCATTCAAATTAAACTTTTCCAATCCCAATTTAATAAATCTTGCCCACCCCATAGAAAGCAAATCAATACGATGATAATCCATCTGATCTTTGATATTAACTTTTTTGAATGCCTCTATAATAAAAGACCAATCAAAAACCACATTATATGAGCAAAAAATGGCGTCTTTTGTCTTCTCGTTAAAGATGCTCATAGCCTCTAAAAGAGACAAACCATCTTTCCAATCATTTTCATTATAACCATTTATCACTAAAGATTTTTCAAATGCTCTTTCAATATGCTCGGGTTTAATTTTTAAATTAACTTTATTTAAAATCTCTAAAGTTTTTTGATTAATTAATATCAAACCAATCTCAATAATTTCATGAATGCTCGAATCAAGACCGGTAGTTTCCACATCTACAATGGCAATTGGTCTTTCAAAAATATTCATATCACATTCCAGCTTTTTTATAAATTTCTTTAGCAATGGCTGCACTAATTTTCGGGTTTTGTTTCAAAAATTCTCTGGAAGCATCATAACCCACACCCAATTTATCTTCGCCGAAAGAATAGGTATTACCTGACTTATTTACAATTCCTACTTTTGTTCCCAAGCTGATTAAATCCCCCTCTTTAGAGATACCTTCGTTATACATAATATCAAATTCTGCCACTTTGAACGGAGCTGCCACCTTGTTCTTTACTACTTTTACTTTTGATCTGGAACCAATAACATCTTCACCTTTTTTAATTTGCGCTGTTCTTCTAATGTCCAAACGCATTGATGCATAAAATCTTAAAGCGCGACCGCCGGTAGTAGTTTCCGGATTACCAAACATTACGCCAATTTGCATTCTGATTTGATTGATAAAAATAATTACAGTTTTACTTTTTGCGGCGATAGCTGTTATTTTTCTCAAAGCTTGAGACATTAATCTGGCTTGCAAACCAATATGCGAAGCTCCCATTTCTCCTTCAATTTCTGCTTTCGGAGTTAAAGCTGCTACGGAATCAATAACGATTACATCCAAAGATCCGGAGCGCACTAAATTTTCCATAATTACCATTGCTTCTTCGCCATTGTCCGGTTGAGAAATAAAAAGTTCATTAATTTTTACTCCAATTCTTTTTGCATACTCAGGATCTAAAGCATGCTCAGCATCAATAAAAGCTGCCTTGCCTCCCATTTTTTGACAAGAAGCCACAACGTGCAAAGCTAAAGTAGTTTTACCACTGGACTCTGGTCCAAAAATTTCAATAATTCTTCCTCTAGGCAAACCACCAACACCGGTAGCCAAATCCAAAGAAATAGAACCGGTAGGAATAGATTCCACATCCACCCTAGTAGCATCTCCCAATTTCATAATCGCCCCCTCACCAAACTGCTCTCTGATATTTTTAATAGTCTCATCAAGAGCTTTATCTTTTGCGCTGACTTCTTTTATTTCATCTTTATTGTCAGACTTTATTTGTTTTGTCATATTTTTATTTAAAATTATATTTCTTTCCCCTATTTTAACAAAAAACCCGAAAATAAACAATCAATTAATTATGCGGAACGACCCCTCTTTTTAACAATCTTTTCCAGCTTTTTTGATAATTCTTTAAATTCCTTATCTTTCCTCACCACGTCTTCATTCACTCTTAGAGCCACTTCGTTAATACCCATCAATTTAATGCCATCTAAACTTCTTACACGGGATAAGGCCACATATCCCATTCCCAACTCAAAACATTTACTCAAATCAATCTCTGCTGCGTCTAAACTCATACCCTGACTTTTATGCACGGTAATTGCCCAAGCCAAACGTAATGGGACTTGAGAAATCTTCGCCAATACTTTTCCCTCATCTTCCACCGCCCAACTTTCCGGACTAGCCACGATTTCCTGTCCTGTTTTTATTCTTACAATAGGATAATTAAAATCATCGAAACCGGTTATTACTCCAATTGTGCCATTCACATATCCTTTAGTAAAATTGTTTTTCAAGAACATTACAATTGCTCCCTTTTTCACAACTAAAGTCTCCGGGGACAAACAATTCTTTTTTAAATATTTAACAAAATATTCCGGACCGTCGGAAGTCATTGTATAAAACACCTCTTCATCCGGCAATCGAGATAATTCATAATTATTAATATCATCCACATCGGCATTGTGCGTATAAAGCTTGGTAACTCTTTCCACAAATTCCACTTCTTTATTCATTCTCTTTTCTAATTTATTTCGCACATCATTATCCATTTTATTTTCTCTAATTTTATTTAAAATTTCCGTAAAGTCCCTATCTTTTTGTTGGCGATATTGTTCTTCTAAATAACATATTTTGAAATCTCCACTTTGCCAAGAAGATGATTGATAAGCAAAATTATTCTTTTTCTCAGCGTTGTCGGAAAACAAAGAACTTTCCGCCTCTCTTTTTATTTCTTCAAAATTTTTATCTTTAATTGGCGGCAATTGAAAAAAATCTCCGCACAAAACAACCTGCAATCCGCCAAAAGGATTTTTTGATTTTCTAACCGTTTTTAAAACCCTATCAACCAAATCCAATCTTTGAGCATCAAACATTGATATTTCATCAATAATCAAAACGCTGGAATGAATCACCCTCTCCTGCAATTTTTTACTCTTGAGAGCTCTTTTTACTTCTTCATTAAAATCTTTTTCAATTTTTATACCGGACCAAGAATGAATAGTACGGCCATTCAATTGCGTAGCCGCCACTCCGGTAGAAGCAGTAATGCCGACAACCCTCTCCTCCTTTTTTAAATATTCAATAAATTTATTTAATAAAAAAGTTTTGCCGGTTCCAGCGGAACCGGTTAAGAAAACATTTTGTCCTGACTTTAATATTTCCAAAGCCCTATCTTGCTTCATTGTTATATCTTACTCTTTTTTACTAAAAATAGAATGCTCAAACAATCAACATTTTATCCCCATAAGCCATTTTTGGATGAATTCCAAAATAAAAGACGCCATTTTATTGGTGTCTTTTATTTTCTAATTTTCTGTCTTTATTCTATACCTCAATGCCTCAGCTAAGTGGCTGGTGGTGATTTTCTCGCTATTAGCCAAATCGGCAATAGTTCTCGCCACTTTTAATATCTTATAATACGTCCTGGCTGACAAATACCATTCTTCAATGGCTTTTTTCAATAATTCCTCCGCCTGATTATCCATTACGCACATTCTTTCCACTTCCGGAGAATTCATTTCGCTATTGGAATATATTCTTCTGCCCAATGATTGAAATCTTTGCGCCTGAACCATTCGGCATTGTTTTAATCTCTTTCTGATTTCTTGTGAAGTTTCACTTTTCTTTTCTGATTTTAATTCATCATATTTTACTCTCGGCACTTCAATTTGAATATCCAATCTATCCATCAACGGACCGGATAATCTTTTTTGATAACGCAAAATCTCCGAAGGAGAACATTTACACTCTTTTTCCGGATCACCGTAATAGCCACACGGACAAGGATTCATAGCAGCTACCAGAATAAACTTAGCAGGAAAAGAAACTGTTCCTTGCACCCTACTTACCGTCACTAATCCGTCTTCCAGGGGTTGTCTCAAGGCTTCCAAAACATTTCTGGGAAACTCCGCAATCTCATCAGCAAACAATACGCCACGATGGGCTAAACTAATTTCTCCGGGCTTCGGCCACGTGCCGCCTCCCACCAAAGCCACATTAGACGCCGTGTGATGCGGTGAGCGAAACGGTCGAGAGCAAATCAATGGTTTATCTATAGGAACCAATCCGCAAACGCTGTAGATCTGTGTAACCTCTAAAGCTTCATCTATAGACATCTCCGGCAAAATAGACGGTAAAGCTTTAGCCAACATAGTTTTTCCAGAACCCGGAGAACCCACCATTAAAATATTATGCCCGCCGGCTGCAGCAATTTCCAAAGCCCTCTTGGCTTGTTCTTGTCCACGCACCTGAGAAAAGTCTGTTAAATATTCCGTGGTTTCTAATTGTTCTAATTTTATTTCTTCACTTTCGTTAATTTCTTTTTTTCCCTCCAAATATTCCATTAAATCAGATAATCTTTCTACACCAATTATTTTCACACCCTTCACGATTGCTGCCTCCCGAATATTTTTTTGAGGCACAATCAAATATTCAAATCCTTTTTCTTTAGCCATTAAAGCCACGGGTAAAACTCCCGAAATAGATCTAATAGCGCCGTCCAAAGCCAATTCGCCAAGAAAAACTTTATTATCTGTTTTAAAATCTTGAATTTGTTTGGACGCCAAAAGATAGCCAATGGCGATGGCTAAATCGTAAACCGAACCTTCTTTTTTCAAATCCGCCGGAGCTAAATTAACGGTAATTCTCCGATTTTGTTTTTGCGGAGGCGAAGCTCCGCTATTTTTAATGGCCGAGGAAACCCTATCCTTTGATTCTTCCACCGCTTTATCCGGCAAACCCACTATATTAAAAGAATGGAGGCCGGACCCTAAGTCCACCTCCACTTCTATGGGTTGCGCCTTAATCCCTATTAAAGCAGCGGAATAAATTTTCGAAGTCATAAACTAAGATTATATTTCCTGACATTTTGCCGAAGGCAAATCTAATGTCAGCCTGAATCCGCCAATTGGCGGAGGAAGGAAATATATAAATCTTCAAAGCATTTTTGCAAGATTTCGCTATCCGCTAACTGGCGGAGGCGAATTGTAAAAATGCGAGGAGCCCGTTAGGGCGACTCGGCGAAGCCGAAGATTTCTATTTCTTACCCTGACCAGTCATTTTCTTAACACATTTTGTGCAAAGAGTCGCGGCCGGTTCTACTCTTAATCTTCTTAATTCAATTTCTTTTCCACAAGATTCGCAAATTCCATACTCACCCTTTTTAATTCTTTCCAAAGCTGAATTGATTTTATCTAATTTCTTTTCTAAAACGTCTTTAACAGCCAAGGCATTGCCGATTTCTTCTACTTGATCGGCTTCAATACTAAGATCATCTCCGTCGCCAAAAGATGGCAAAGGTGAAAATTCATCATTATCTGGAGCTTGAATATTATCCAAGTCCGCTGTTAACTTTATTTTATCTTTTTCCAAAAGATCTTTAAATTCGTGAATGGTTTCTTTTTTACCCAATTTTTTTAAAATCCTAGTAAGCATGATTGTTTAGGACAAGCAATACTAATATACGAATTCATACGAATAATATTAATATTCGTAATTGGTATTATTATTTATTTACTCGCCTCGTTTACTATAACTGCAAAAATATTCGGATGATTTGCAGCCAATTCAGCTAAAACCTTTCTATTAATATTAATATTTTTCTTTTTTAATTGATTAGTTAATTTGCTGTAGCTTATACCCAATTCGCGGCTGGAAGCATTAATCTTTACTTGCCACAATTGGCGATTAACTCTTTTCTTTTTGCGGCGATCATCAAAAGCATGACTCCAAGCATGAAGTAAAGCCTCTTTTGCCGCTCTTTCTTTGGATTTTCTACCCCAATTATAACCCTTTGTATATTTTAGGATTTTCTCTCTTTTTTTATGCGCTGTTTTTCCTCTTTTTACTCTTACCATATTTTTATGTTTTTAGTTTTAATTTCCGTAAGGAATAAAACTCTTTATAACCTTTTCATCAACTTTGCAAAATCCAAGAGATCGACGCTTCTTTTGGTTCTGTTCACCGGTTAATTTCGCTTTAAAATGATTTTGTTTAAGCGGTCTGCGAGAAAGTTTTCCATTCTTAGAAAGTTTTACTCGTTTCGCTATAGCTTTGTTTGTTTTTAACATATTATTTATTTCCCTATGATAATAATTAAGCTTCTCGGCGTTCCTTTGATAGGTTGAATTATCTTATACGGTTTTGTGAGCATTGTCAAAAATTCTTCAATCTTTTGTCTGGCAAAATCCCTTTTACCCTTTTCTCTGCCTCGCAAGACCAATTCAATGAAAACTTTAGAAGAAGTTTCTAAAAATTCATCAGCTTTTTTGGCGCGTACCTTCATATCATTTTCACCGATATTAAAAGTAAGACGAATTCCCTTCATAATATCAGCTTTCTGCTTGGCACGCTGTTTTTTCTCTTCTTTTTCCTTTTGATAAAGAAATTTCCCAAAATCTTGGATTTTTGCTACTGGAGGATTAGCTTCTGGAGAAATTTCAATTAAATCCATCTGTTTCTCTCTAGCTAAATTTAAGGCATCAATAGTAGTCATAACCCCTAAATTCTCTCCATTCTCATCAATAACCCTTAATTCTCTTGTCCTTATGTAATTGTTGGTATTATATCTTTTAAAAATGTGTTTATTTTTCGTTAGACGACTAGATTATTATTATTTTATAAAGTAGTGGAAGTGGAGATGGCGGGAGTTGAACCCGCGTCAACAAAGCTTTTCGTGAGAGCGATACAGATATATCCGGTTTTTTAGAAGTTGACATTGAAGCCGGAAAAAGGTCAACCCTTGGTCTTGAATTTGTCGATTCTTTGAGGCAAAACCTTCCTAAAAGAAACCTATCTCAAATATAATACTATCTAAAACGATGAGAACGATTTAGTAGCAGGTTTATGCGAAAGCATAAGCCGGAATCTGTTTAGATTCAGCAATTATTTGTTGCCTGAGTTTTTAATGAGGTATCAGAGCTCCCTCAACCTGACTCTTTCGGATCTGCTTTGCTTCGAGGCCCATCATCCCCAGAAAAACATAATACTATAAATGAAAGAATTTTGCAACACCATATCTTTTCCTATTATAATCATCATTTTTTTATAAAAAACCTCCAATTATTGACAAATAACTAATAAATATTGTATATTATAGTCAGTGAAATGGATTTTATATCTATTTTTAAAAAAAGGAGTATAAATGAAAAAATGGTTTTTTGTTATTAAAGTTTACTTTGAAAATCATAGACTTCTTTATGAAAATAAAGAAATATTTTATGGGGCTGATGAAGAATTATTGAATAGAAAATTTCCCGAATGTTATCATTATGTAGCAACTATATATGAATTAACACCGACCGGTGAAAAAATCGAAAGAAAAGATTTAGAAAATAGATGTCAACAAAAAATTAATTACAGTATCAAATAAATAATAATTACCACAAACCTATTAAAATTTAAAACCCGTGTAAAAATTTACACGGGTTTTTATTTTCTAATAATCTTTTAATTCTCTGGATTTTTCTCTTTTAAATTCTCTTTCTTTTATAGTCTCTCTTTTATCAGTTTTCTTTTTACTTCTTCCAAGTCCTAATTGCACTTTTATTTTATTATTCTGCAGAATAAAAGCGATAGGAATAAGATTAACTTTAGCTTCTTTAATTTTTCCAGTAAGATATTTTAATTCGTCTTTATGTAAAAGTAATTTTCTAGAACGTCCTGGATCAAAATCGCTAGGAGCATTTTTCGGTTGCCAAGCTGGAATATTTATATTTAACAAATATAATTCTCCATTATAAAAATTAGCAAACGAACCATCCATAGTAACTTGTCCCGCTTTCACAGATTTTACTTCAAACCCCAGCAAAGATATACCAGCTTCAAATGTTTCTAAAATTTCATAATCAAATCTTGCTTTTCTATTTTCCGCTAAAATTTTCATAATTTAAAATATAGAAAGTGAAAAGTAGTGTGTGAAATAAAAAACTATTCTCTACTCACTACTTTTTATATTATTATAATCCCAATTCATTACTGATTCCTTGCATAGCTTCTAAACAAATTTTAGAAAATTGCTCTAGTGTTAAACCAAATTCCGAACAAGCTAAAATATTTTTTCTTTTTGCTCCAGCAGCAAATCTTTCTTCTTTAACTCTATTTATAATTGATTCTGTTGTTAATTCTGATATTTTTTTACTGGGTAAAACCAAAGCTGCAGCTACAATTAAACCAGTCATAGGATCGACACTGTAGATAGCTTTTTCAAATACAGTATTTCTAGGAGTACCATTCATTTCATTATGAGCGCGAATAGCTTGCGCCGATTCTTTATCTAATCCTAATTTTTCCAATTCATCAGCTCCTACTAAAGCATGTTTTTCTGGAAAATTTATCATTTCTTCATAATCATAATCATGAAGTAATCCGGCTATTCCCCATTTATTAACATCTTCTTTAAAATATTCTGCTAATTTTATTAAACATGCCTCGGTAGCGAGACAATGTTTAATCATATTTTTGTTTTTTATTTTATTTTTTAATAATTCTAAAGCTTGATTTCTTTCCATATTTGTCCACTGACAAGCAATACTAATATACTAATGCATACTAATTATACTAATGACGTATTCGTATTATTCGTACAATTTGTATATTGGTATTATTATCTAATAATTATTCTTAATCGGCATTAAAATATAAAAATAATTTTCTTCTTTTTCTGATTTGATAAGAATAGGTTTTATTTCTCCATTCAAACCCATATAAACATCACTGGATTCTATACCTTTTAATCCATCCAATAAATAATGCCAATTAATAATTAATTCTTGTTTATCTCCTTTTATTTCCGCTTCTAATTCTGTTTTATTTTCTCCAATAGCCGATTCTCTTCCTGAAATTTCCAATTTATTATCATCTGTTTTTATTTTAATATCATTAACCTTTCCTACAAAAACAGAAGATAATTTTGCGGCATTAATTAATTCCTCTTTAGAAACAAAAACTGAAGTTTGAATATCTTGAGGAATAATAGTTTCATAATCAGGAAAAGATCCTTCAATTAATCTGGAAATTAATTCTACATCTTCAAAATTAAATAAAACTTGATGATTATCAATAAAAATTTTCACTTTCTTTTCATCTTCACAAATTTTTATTGTTTCTTGAATAGTTTTAAAAGGAATAATTATTTTAATATCATCTAAATCTGTTTTAAAATCATCTGATTTTATGATTTTTTCAGCTAATCTAAAAGTATCAGTAGCCACTAATTTAATTTTTTTGTCTTTTAACCAGAATAAAACTCCACTTATTTCCGGTCGTCTATCTCCTGAGGAAGCGGCGCAAATTACTTGATTTAATGATTTTCTCAAATCGGAAGTCTTAATTTCTAAATATTCATCCACTTTTACAGTAGGAATAATTGGAAAATCTGTTTCTTTTATTCCTTGAATAATATTCTGTGATTTATCAGTAATAATCTTTAATTTAGAATCAATCGTTTCTAATTCTAATTTGGAATCTGAGATATTATTAATAATTGCTCCAAAGATATTTGCCGGCACGGTTATCCCCCCTTCATCCACAATCTTTCCATTTATCCAACAAGTGATTCCTATCTCTAAATCGGTAGCAGAGATCTTGATTCTTCCTTTCTCTGTCTTGATTAATACGTTTTTTAATATAGGAAGAACATTAGATACTCCAATTGCTCTTTCTACATTTATAAAAGCATTCTTTAAATTTTCTCTTAATATTATAATTTTCATAATATAACTAGTAGTATTAGTAGTAGACGACTTTTTATGCTGATAAATTACTTAAAACCTTTTATTAATGCCATTTTTTCGTTGGATAAGTTGTGGAAAAATATTGAATTGAATATGTATAAGTGGGTATAAAGTGTTTAGTTATTATTGTATATTTTTTCTTTAATTAAGTTGATTTCTTGGGATAACATTTTATTTCTAATAATATCCTTGGAAATTTTATTGTAAGCATGAAGAATAGTGGTATGATCGCGATTTCCTAATTTTCTGGCAATCATAGAAAATGAGTTTTTTAAATCTTCTCTAAGTAAATACATAATGATTTGTCTTGGTTTTACCAGTTCTTTTTTTCTGGAATGGCTTAAAATCTCCTTTTCGGTAGTATTATAGAATTCCACTACAGTAGCGATAATATTATCAGGAGAAATCATTCTAATACGATGGTTGTTTATTTCATCTAATATAGAAGCGGCATTTTCCGCTGTTGGGGCTAATTTTCTGATTTTAAGCATACCCAGAAGCCTAATTAAAGCTCCTTCTAATTCTCTGATGTTATATGGGAATTTTTGACTAATTAACTCAAAAACATCATTACTTAAGATAATATCCTTATTTTGAGAATCCATCTTAGTTTTTAAGATGGCTACTCTAGTCTCATGATCAGGATAAGAGATATCAGCCACCATACCACCTTCAAATCTGGAGCGTAAACGTTCTTCCAAGGTTGATAAGAGATAAGGAGAGCGGTCGGAAGAAATGATTATTTGTTTGTTATTTTCATATAAAGCATTGAAAGTATGGAAAAATTCTTGCTGGGTAGCTTCTTTACCGCTAATAAATTGAATATCATCAATAATTAAAGCATCAACTTTTCTGTATTTATTTTTTAAATCATCCATTCTTTTCATTCTGATGCCATTAATTACTTCATTGGTAAATGTTTCACTGCTTACATAACGAATATTTATTCTATTTTTTGATAATTTTCTTAATTCATTACCTACTCCTTGAATTAAATGTGTTTTTCCTAAACCTACTCCTCCATAGATAAAAAGAGGATTATATTTTTTTCCCAGCTCACTAATTACTCCCAATCCGGCGGAGTAAGCTAATTCATTATTTGCGCCCACGACAAAATTTTGCAGAGTGTATTTAGAATTGAGACCGGTTTTAGGATCAATACTATAATTCGGAAAATCTAAAGTCTTGGAAAGAATATCTGCCTCCATTTTTTTAATATGAGAAGAAATGGGGGCTTTTAATTTTTCTTCGCTGGGTTGAATTTGATAGATAATATCTTTTATTTCTGGATCGAAATTTCTAATGATTTTTAATATGATTTTATGGTATTTATTCGATACCCATTCTTTGGCAAAAGCGCTTTCTAAAGAAAGAGAGACCATCTCATCTTTTTTATCAGAGAGAAAGCTGTTTTTTAACCACGTTTGAAAATTAGGCTTGGAAATTTGTAGTTCCAATTCCCCTAATACTGATTGCCATAGTTCTTGTAGTTCCATAATTTAAAAGAAAAAAGATTAAAATATTATTTATACACATGCTTTCCACATGGCTGTGAAATTCAGCAATTTTAACCTTGTTTTATATAGATATGATAGTAAATATCTATATAAATAACAAACAGACTAAAAGTGAATTGCCTGTGGATAACTTTTAAAAAAACGGTAAAAACCGAAAATATTCGGATATATGCCCAAATACCTAGTAAAACAAAAAATTTTTAACAGGCATTTTTTATTTTTTGAATTTTTGTAAGTAAAAAGCCGTAACGGCGCAAGCTAAAGCATCAGTGGTGTCATCTAATCTCGGCATTTTTTCCAATTTTAATATTTTTTTCACCATTGTGGCCACCGCTTTTTTGTCAGCTCGGCCGTAGCCGGTAAGACAGGTTTTAATTTCCAATGGAGTGGGTTCAAAAACTTTAGTTTTTTGCATCTGACAAGCTAAAATAATCACTCCCCTAGCCTGACTGATTTGAAAAGCCGTTTTTTGATTTTTAAAGAAAAATATTTTTTCTAAAGATAAGGTATCGGGTCGATGTTTTTTTAGCAAAGAAAGAGTTTTTTTAAAAATATCTTCTAAAATTTCCCCTTCTTGTTTGTATTCAGTTTCAAAACAATCAAAATCAATGGCTTGAATATTTTTTTTATCGTCAATTTCAATTAAACCGTAACCCATTCTTTTTGTGCCCGGATCAATTCCTAAAATAGTCATATTAGAAAGTTATTGTTGAATAAATTTCAGCGACATCCTGATGATCATCCAAGGCTTCAAATAATTTACTTAAATGTTCTTTTTCTTCTTCCGGTATGATTTCCGGATTTTTGGGGAGAAAAGCTATGGAACTTTCCGATATTTTGATGCCCGATTTTAAAATTGCTTCTTTAAGTTTTTCAAAATTTTCCGGTTTACAAATTATTATAATTGTTTCGTCTTCTTTTTTAATATCTTCGGCGCCAGCTTCGATTAACAATAATTCTAACTCATCATTGATTTTTTGTTCTTCTAAAATAATTTGTCCTTTTTCTTCAAACATCCATTTGACGCTTCCGCTACCAGCCATTTTTCCGTCAAAGGTGCCAAGAATATGTTTAATTTCGGAGATGGTTCTATTTTTACTATCAGTAACCGCTGTAATCAAAATAGGCCTACCATTGGGGCCATAAGCTTCAATGAAGAGCTCTTCTAGTACTTGTCCTTCTAATTCCCCAGTTCCTTTTTTAATAGCTCGTTCAATGTTCTCAGCGGGCATATTATAAGATCGGGCTTTTTCAGCTGCCATTCTTAATTTGGGATTAGAATTAAGATCTCCCCCACCTTCTCTGGCGGCTACCGTGATTAGAGCCGTGAGTTTGGAAAAGACGGCGCTTTTTTTTGCGTCGGTGGAAGCTTTTTTGTGTTTAATTTGTGCCCACTTGGAATGTCCGGACATAATGATAATTAAAAATTAAAATCTTAAATAAATTTTAAAGTCATTTGTATTTTATGCTTTGTTTGAAAAAAAATCAATTTTCTTAAAATAAAAATTCTGATATAATCTAACTATGATTCAAGATTATTCTTTTGATTGTGAAGATACAAAAAATAATAAAGCCGTAGCCGCACTTTCTTATTTTTCATTTTTATTTTTAGTTCCTTTGTTATTGAGAAGAAAAAGTTATTTTTCTCGTGTACATGCCAAGCAAGGATTGGCAATGTTTGTTTTTGAGATTTTAATTATTATGTTTTCCCCTCTTTTATACTCTATTCCTTTTTTGGGTTCTTTTTTTGTTTGGTCTTTTTATTTTTTTGGCGCAATCTTTTGTGTTTGTGGAATTGTTTTAGCCTTAAATGAAAAGCCTTTTACAGTCCCTGTTTTAGGGAAACATTTTGCGAAATTAAAAATATAAAAATTAAATATTATTTGTGAAATTAAAACTCTCGTTTTGTGCGAGAGTTTTTTGTTAATAAACATTCTCCCAATAACGAATATTTTTTAAATTATTTTCATCATTTAATTCTATGGCAATCATATCCATTTGCCAGTCGTCTATTTTATGGTGATTAGCATAGCTGAGAGAAATTTTTTTGAATTTGGATATTTTGCTTTTGCTCATTTGATCTTCCGGTGTTAAATCCATTTTTTCCGTTTCTCTCATAGTTTTTACTTCTACAAAAATAGTTTTATTTTTCTTTTGACAGATAATATCAATTTCTCCCCATTTCTCCCAATAATTTCTTTGAATTATTTTATAACCATTTTGTTCCAAATATTGGCATGCAATATCCTCCCCTATTTTTCCCGTGATTTGTTTTTGGGTATTCATAAATTTCTTCAGGATTTTTATCAAGATTATTTACATTTTATCCCCAATTGGATTTCGGGGCAAATGCCTCAAAAAAAATAATAGTTTGTTGATGGGTTCCATGGTGGGTAGTTTTTAGCGTGGGTTGCCTTGGGTCCGGGGCGTTGTTTCTTATGAGAGGGGTTTTAATTTGGTCGGTTTTTTATGGCTATGCTTGTTAGGTAAAAATGTTTCACAAGTTTTGTGAAACAATATTGTGCGACACAATAATTGAAGGAGGGTCAAAATCTGGCACAAAGTGTTTCACGTGAAACACTTTGTGCCAGATTTTGGGGGTCATGATATTTTTTGGAAAACCCGAAAATGTTTCACGTGAAACATTTTCGGGTTTTCCTTTTTCGTAATTTCTGATCAAATTATCGAAAAATGTTTCACGTGAAACATTTTTCGGTTTTTGTCGGTATAATTACATCAAGTAGCCAATCAATTATTGTGAAAATGTTTCACGTGAAACATTTAGGCTGTTTTTGGAGTTAATTTTTGGCATAAAATGTTTCACGTGAAACATCTAAAATGAGGGTTTTTTAAAAAATGGCTTAAAATCTTTTGTTTTAGAAAAATTGATTTTTGAAATGGCAAAAATGTTTCACAAGTTTTGTGAAACAATATTGTGCGACACAATGTTGTGAGGAGATAATTTTCGCGCAAGAAAGGGAGGTGCTCTTTTGTTATCGGGCAAGGTGTTTTTATCTGGTTATCGATTGCTTTTTGTTTTAATAATACATTGTGAAAATGGTGGTTAGGTTGACTTTTGGGCTTATAAAGATAAAATACAAATGTTCTTTAAAAATTGAGAATCCATAAAATTCCTGAATCTTGAAAAAGACAGGTCGGATTAGGAGGCGTGCGATGTTGCGAAAGTTCGCGAGCCAATCATTTAACCCTAAGGATTTTTCTGTGGGGTTAATGCAGGAGATGTTGATAACTCTTTGTCGTTTTGGTTTTTCGCCGGAAATGGCGAAAAAAATTGCTAGTACGGAAACTGGAATGGCGAAAAAAGTTTGTGGTTTGTTTCTTGAATATACGAAAGATGAAGTTTTGGTTGCCATGAAAAAGGCTTGGGAAATTTTTTATTTGTCGCACTTCAGTTTGTCTTTGGATTTGTCTAATCTCGTTATTCCCGAATGTCCCGGCGTTGGTTGGCGTCTTCTCGTCATTGCTCGAGATGTGACTTTGGATTTTATTCTCCATGAGTGTAGAAATACTTTTAATGTTCAAACGCCGAATTTTGAATTTTTGCCGGATCTTGTTATTTCCGAACGACGAAACAAAAATTTTATTTCTTATGCTGTTTGGGTCAAAGACATCGAAAATTCAAACGAAGATAAAAATCTTGCTAGGTTTTGCGCTGCTGACATTGAAGCCAAAGGTCTTGCTACCGAAACTTTGGAAGAACGCTTGATTCATGAATTTGTATTCTTCAAAGAAAAGGGGAGACACTTGGATGTTTCCAGTATCACTCTTTGCGCTGGTTCACGGCGAAGGGGTGTGCAGTCGTCTTTACAAGATGTGTGGTCTGTTCATTGGAACAAGGAAAAAGAACAACTTGAAATCGGTTTGTTCGGCCCCCATCGTGTTGATGGAAATTTGTGCGCCCGTCGTGTAATTTGTGATTAAAAATAAAAAGTGAAAATAAAATCCCCGCTACTTTTGGTAGCGGGGATTATTTTTTTATCTTAAACAGAAATCTTTTCCATAAGCTTCCGGATCTTCATCGATGTTATGAGTTTTCCAATATTCCACCCAATCTTTAACTAAAAAAACGAGTGGGTTTTTGGGTGATTCCGGATTAGAACAAATAACTCTCACTAATCCGGCATTAATAATCATTCTTTTACAAATTGAACAAGGTATGGCTTTTATTATATTTTTATCATATTCTCCAAAAATATAAATATCCCCATTCAATAAAGAAACTCCAGCACGAGCTGAATTGACGATGTCATTCATTTCGGCGTGAACGCTGGCGCAAAGTTCGTATTGAGAACCAGAGGGTATCCCCAGTTTCCTTCTGAGACAAAAACCTTTTTCTAAACAACTTTTTGTTCCTCTTGGTGATCCATTGTATCCGGTGGCAACGATTTGATCATCTTTAACAATTATTGCTCCAAATCTGACAATGCAAGTAGATCGTAATCGTACCGCTTCGGCAATACCCAAATAGTAAACATCCTTAGCGGGTCTTTCGCCATACATTTCTACCATTCTGTTTCTTTTCCCCATTTTTTCCTCCTTTTGGAAAATTATTTTTAAACTTCTGTTTTGATGTTATTAAATAAGTATTAAAAAATCAACTCCGATATTGCATCGGAGTTGATTTGAAAATATTTTTTAAAATTTTAAATTTGCATCGGCTTGTAGATTTTCCCAATTAATTTTTTCCCTCCCGAGGCGGGTTCGCCTTGGGTGAATTATTTTTTTATTTAAGTGGGCTACTATAGCAATCATGGCCGCGTTATCGGTGGTAAGCTTTCTTTCTGGAGCCATAAAATTAATTTTTATATTTTCTTTTTTAATAATTTGTATGAATTTATCTTTTAAGGCTTGATTAGTCACAACGCCTCCGCCTAAAATAATTGATCGGGCTTTATATTTTTTGGCTGCTGAAATAGTCTTTTTCACCAGAGTTTCATTAATGGCTTCTTGAATTTCATAACATAAAGCCGGAGTTAATTCTTTTATATTTTTTCCTTGTTTTTTTAAATCTTGTACTAAATATAAAACCGCGGTTTTTAATCCGGAAAAAGAAAAATCAAAATCTTTGGTATTGATCATAGGGCGGGGGAGTTTGAATATAGAATGTAGCGGATTGAATGTAGAAGCAAATTGAGAAATAGCCGGACCACCGGGATAACCAAGGCCAAGTAAGCGAGCAGATTTATCAAAACATTCTCCAGCCGCATCGTCGCGAGTCTCACCGATTATTTTGTATTGGCCAATTTTTTTCATCAAAACAATCAAGGTATGTCCGCCGGAAATTACGGCGCAAATAGCGGGAAATAATTTTTTAGCATGTTTTTCATCCGTAATCCAATTGGCGAGTATATGCGCTTCTAAGTGATTGATGGGTATTAAAGGAGTATCCCAATAAAAACTTAAAGCACGCGCTAAGTTTATTCCTGGCCATAAAGCCGGAGCTAATCCCGGACCATAAGTGACGGCAATGGAGTCAATTTTAGGTTTAGAATATTTTGTTAAAAAATTAATCGTATTTTTTTTCAAAACATCTTCGCGTTCTAAAATTTCATTTAATGTTTCAATCTTGGAATTTTTGTTTTTCTTAGTAATTTCGGTTTTGGAATTTTGTGTTTTTAGTAAGCCCGCTTCTTTTAAGGCAAGTTTTAAAACCGGAATTAAGTTTTTTTGATGTTCTCTTTTAGCCAAAGAAGGCACTACGCCTCCAAAAGGCGCGTGCACTTTAATTTGCGAAGAAACAATGTTAGATAAAATTTTAAAACCGTTTTTGTCGGACTGAGCAATACAAACAGCGGTTTCATCGCAGGACGTTTCAATTCCAAGAACGATTTTTTTCATAAATAATTATTAGTGTCCCCGGAAGGAATCGGACCCTCATCTAGAGCTTAGAAGGCTCTCGTTCTATCCATTGAACTACGAGGACGTTATTTCTATTTTACTGAAAAATCAAAAATAAGCAAGAATTCTTGCTTTTTCGCATTTTTTTTATTATCCTTAATAAATATATGGCCCTATCGTCTAACGGCTAGGACAACGCCCTTTCACGGCGTAAATAAGGGTTCGATTCCCTTTGGGGCTGCGCTAAAAGTCATCTTTGATTAAAGGTGACTTTTTTATAAAAATAATCTTTATTGAAACAAAGAGCCAGTGTTATACAATTTGGTTTTTTAGTCGTTGTATTTGTTCCTATTTTTAAAGAGTCCGATATCGGCTTGAATTATGGCTAAAAAGGCTTTATACTGTTTTATATGCTTTAATGCCGATTTAGGCTTTTATTACGGTATTTCCGCTATTTGTTTATCGGGCTGTAGTGTAATGGCTAGCACGAGTCCTTTGGGAGGATTTAGTCCGGGTTCGAGTCCCGGCAGCCCGACTATTTAGAAAATTTTATTACGAAATATAAAAAATTAAATAAAGATTTAAAGAAATGAAACCAATGCAAATTATTTCTATTATCGCCATTGTCGCTTTTGTTGTTTTGGGAGCGATTTATTTCAATCAAAAACCAAAGCAGGGAGATTTTTCTTTTCCGCAACATAATTTGAATTTGCGAATAGAGCGTGCCGAAGCGCTTGCCCATCAAGCAAAAGGACTTATGTATCGTGAATCATTAGATGAAGATAGTGGGATGCTTTTTATTTTTACCAGCGAAGCCAAGCGAACTTTTTGGATGAAAAATACTTTGATCCCCTTGGATTTAATTTTTATTAATGGAGATAAAAAAATTGTAGAAGTAAAAGAAAATTTTGAACCTTGCCGAGAAGACAATTGCCCGAGTTATACTTCCAATGTTAAGGCGCAATATGTTTTGGAGGTGAATGCCGGTTTTATACAAAAAAATCAGATTCAAATTGGAGAAGAAGTGGCGTTTTAATGAATTATTCGTTATAGTTGATATATTAAAATTATTATAATTACAAATTTATTAAGAGTCGTTTTGAGTTTTATTTTATAGAGTAAATGAAAAAAATATTTAAATTTATTAAAAAGCCGTTATTTTTTATTCCGGCAATAATTATTGTTATTATTCTCGCTTCTGTTTTGTTAGGCGGCAATAAAAAGGCGACCTATGAAGCAACGACTGTAGCAAGGGGCAATGTTATTCAAGAGGTAAGCGTTACGGGTAGAGTTCAACCCGTGGAAAGTGTTGATTTGGCATTTGAAAGAAATGGAAAGGTGTCTTCTATTAATATAGCGATCGGAGATAAGGTGGAAGAAGGAAAAATTTTATCTTCTTTGGATAATCAGGAATTAGCGGCGCAACTTTTACAAGCGCAAGCCGGATTGGAGGCAGAGAGAGCGAAGTTGAGTGAAATGATAAAAGGTACTCGTCTTGAAGAAATTCAAGCAGCGGAAACTAGATTGTCCAACGCGCAAACCAGTTTTACTAATACGCAAAATAAGGCTGCCGGAGATTTAGAGGGCGCCAATATTGGATCGGTTAATGCCGGACAAGCGGGGGTAACAGTGGCTAAAAATGCTCTTTTAACTTTAACCGATATTCAGTTGAAATATTTCACCGATAATAGTTTTGAAAGCCAAAATTTGGCCAGTCTTAAGGCTGTGGCTATAAAGTTGTTGTTGGGAGTTGATAATGGGGGCACTATGGTGTCTAGTTCCATTGGTTCTTTAAGTGGCGGGGCATTTGGTGGCATTCAAACAATAATTGATACTAAAAATTATTATAATCTTGTAGCTGTTTTGGGCGATGTCATTAATGCTATGCAAAAAGTTCGCGATGCTTTAAATGCAGTGCCTATTTCTAATTCTATGACTGTTGCGGAGAAGGGCAGTTTGGCAACTGAAAAAACTAGTATAGAAACTTATTTGTCTTCCGTTTCCGGCAAGAAGGAGGCCTTGGCCGCTCAGAAAATAACCAATGATATGAATATTGCTGCAGCGCAAAGTGAATTGTCTTTAGCGCAAGATAATTTAGCTTTGAAGAAGGCTGGTTATACTACGGAACAAATTCAAGCTGAAGAAGCGCAAGTGAAATCCAGCGAAGCCAATGTTTTGGCCTATCAAGCACAATTGAGTAAAACTATAATTCGCGCTCCCTTCAACGGAATCGTTACTAAGCAAGATGCTAAAGTGGGAGAAATTATTACTGCTAATGTATCCGTCATTTCTTTGATTTCTGATAAGAAATTTGAAATAGAAGTTAATATTCCAGAATCAGATGTGGCTAAAATTAAAGTTAATAATTCTGCTAGAGTCACTTTGGATGCTTATGGCGATGATGTGGAGTTTCAGGCGCAAGTGGTGAGCATTGAACCGGCAGAAACAATCTTTGAAGGTATCGCTACTTATAAAACAAAATTGAATTTCTTAACGGATGACGAACGCATCAGATCTGGTATGACGGCAAATATTGATATTTTAACCAATGAGAAAAAAGATGTGATTGTAGTTCCACAGAGGGCTGTTATTCAAAAAGATGAAAATAGAATTGTGCGAGTGGTTGATGTTAATGGAAAAATTATTGAAAGAAAAGTGGAAATTGGTTTAAAAGGTTCTGATGGAAATGTTGAAATAATCTCAGGTCTTAATGTGGGCGATCAGGCGATTGTCTTTATGAAAGAAAATTAAGATTTACTAAAGAAGAAAAATTAAAATACCCGCCGATTGGCGGGTATTTTTTTGTTTGTTGCTTATTCTTCTTGTTCTTCTTCGTTTTCATTTTCTTCGTTATTGTTTTCTTCCGATTCTGTTTCCGTGTCTTCTTCATCAACCACCTCTTCCACTTCAATGCCTTTGATATCACCAGGTACTCTCACTGTTCTTTCTTTTATTTCTTCAATGGGATCGTCCATGGACATTGGGTTTGTGGGTCCAACCAAGACATCTCTCGGTTTAGCTCCATCTCCAGGACCGATGACACCCTTTTCTTCCAATAAGTCTAAGAGGCGAGCGGCTCGAGCATATCCTACGCGCAAACGACGTTGTAGGAAAGAAGCTGAGGCTTTTTGGGTTTCTACCACTACTTTGTAGGCTTCGGGATATAATTCATCTCCAGCATCGTCGTTAAAAGCTCCAAAACTTTCCATTCCACCGCCTCCGGCTTGCGCAATGCTAAAGCTTTGCTGTAATTCTTCTTCGAAGATTTCTTTTTCGGCATTCTCTTCGGAATATTCTTTGTTGTTATCAATGATGTATTTATTAACTTTCGCTACTTCTGATTCGGAAACAAATACGCCTTGAATTCTTTTTGGTTTGGATGTTTCCGCAGCTAAATAAAGCATATCTCCTTGACCTAATAATTTTTCTGCTCCAGAGGTGTCTAAGATTGTTCTGGAATCAACTTGACTGGCTACTCTCAAAGCAATTCTGGTGGTAATGTTGGCCTTGATTAAACCGGTGATTACTTCTACTGATGGTCTCTGAGTGGAAACAATTAAATGAATGCCGGTGGCGCGAGCCATTTGAGCTAATCTAACAATGGAAGCCTCCACTTCTTTTCCGTAAGCAGCCATTAGGTCAGCTAACTCATCAATTACTATAATAATATAAGGCATTAAAGGCTTTTTCTCTTTCAATGATTTCTGATTGTAACTATTAATATCCCTTATTTTAGCCTCCATAAACTCATTATATCTTTTGTCCATTTCCATAACGGCCCAACGTAAAGCCATAATGGTTTTCTTAGGGCTAATGATAACATCGGAAATCAAATGTGGAATTCCATTATAAGCCGTAAGTTCTACTCTCTTAGGATCAATTAATAATAATCTTAATGTTTCCGGAGTATTTTTATAAAGTAAGCTGATTAAAATAGAATGAACAGAAACTGATTTTCCTGATCCGGTACTTCCGGCTACGAGTACGTGAGGCATCTTGGCGATATCCGTAAAGTAGTGTTCTCCGCTTACATCTCTTCCCAGAGGAACACTCAACATTGGGCTTTCCCAGAATTTATCCAAAGATAAAAGATTTCTCATTCTTACTGTGGCTTTGGTCTTATTCGGCACTTCAATACCCACCAATGATTTGCCGGGAATGGGAGCCTCGATTCTGATCGGATGAGCAGCTAAGGCTAACGATAAATCATTTTGTAAATTAACTAGTTTAGAAAGTTTGATTCCTTCTGCCGGTTTTAATGTGTATCTGGTTACGGTAGGACCGACATTAACTTCATCCATTTCTACATTAATACCAAAATTAGCCAAAGTTCTTTTGATAATATTGACGTTAGCTTTAATGTCTCCGCTGGTTGGTTTGCCAGAATCTGATTCCAATAAATCTAAAGGAGGGAAATTCCAATTACTAATAGTTCTGTCTTTTTTGATTTTTTCTAATTTGATTGTTTTGTCTGCTTCCGGTTCTTTTATTTTTGGTTCTTCTTTTGTTGGGGCTTCTTCTTTTATAGTTTTTCCATTGGATTTAATTTCAACGTTTTTAACCGGTTTGTATTCCTCTTCTTCTTCGTCATCTTCGTCTTCATCTTTGCTCTTAAAGAAATTTAAGGAAAATTCAAAAGCGATTATTAAACCGATAATTCCGGCTATGATATAAAAAGCCATTCCTCCCCAGAATCCTAAAACTTTTTCCAAGGAGCCGATTATTCTTCCAAAAAATCCCGTGGATTCGGGAGTGATTAAATCGGATATTCCTAAAATACTGCAGGAGAAAAGAAGTAATCCCAAAACAGTGGAAGCATAAATATTTCTTTTGATGGATCCTAAAAAAATTCCTCCAGCAATAATGAAAATTACCGGAGAAAAGAAATAAACCCAACCCAAAAGAAAAAGAAAAGCGCGATAAATATTTTGTCCTAAGGGGCCGGCTAATTGGAAAAAGCTTAAAATTAAAATTAGCGCTATTCCGAAACAAGCTATTCCGGCAATGGTCTTTTTGGTCTCTTCCGTGAGATTTAATTTTGGAATTTTTTCCGCGAAGGATTGTTCGGGATTATTATTTTTACGGTTATTAAAATTTTTATTTTTATTTTTATGTTTAGACATATTGTTCACTACAAGCAATGCTAATATACTAATGCATACTAATTATACAAATACGTATTCGTATAATTCGTGTATTGGTATTACGTTATCACAATAACGTAAAATCTCTAAATAATTTTTCGTAAATCGTTAGAGTTTTGATAGCTTCTTCGTAGGTCACTTTGAAATTAGAATCTTCTCTGATTTTTTCTGCTATTTGATGGCTGGCCATTAATTTATCAATGTCAGGTAGTTGAATGCTTTTAACTTGCGAAACTTTTTCTCCCAAATCGCTGCCCATCCATCCAGAACGTTCTAGGATTTCATCTAAAAGATCATCTGCTGCTAAAATAGCTTTTTTGTAAGAATTTTCGTCACCGGAGCGTATTAGTCCAATTACTTTTTTCCAGCTCTTCAAAGTTCTTTTCTGTTCGTATTTGGTGGTAAGTAAAAAGGTGTTTAGTTTAGTCATTTGGCTTTTTATTATTCCTGATTGAATAAGAAGTTTAATGATAAAGTAGATCATTACCAAAGAAAGAACCACTGATAAAATTTTTAAAGCAAAAACTCCGGGACTTTGTTCCCATTGATTAACGAACCAATAAAAATTGTATAAAAAATTTGTTATAGATTTGTATAATCGCAGCGGGGATGTAAGGTAGAAATATAATTTTTACTTTATAACCGAGCAGGATTATATATTAACGTTGTAACGCTTTTTCTAGTAAGTAGGATATGGCTAGTAAAGTTTTTTCATCAAATTGTTTAGCTGTTAATTGTAATCCGAAAGGTAAAGCATTTTTTCTTGTGATAGGAAGGGATATGGCTGGCAACCCAGCGATATTGGCCGGCACAGTGAAAATATCAGAAAGATACATCGATACGGGATCCTTGGTTTTTTCTCCGATTTTGAATGCTTCGGAGGGAGTAGTGGGAGAAATTAAAACATCGCATTCATTAAAGGCATTACGAAATTCGTCTTTGATTAATTGCTGAACTTTTTTAGCTTTGAGATAATAAGCATCGTAATATCCGGAAGATAAAACAAAGGCGCCCAACATAATTCTTCTTCTTGTTTCTTGTCCGAAATTTTCTCCGCGGTGCGCGAAGTAAAGTTCTTTTAAGTTCTTGTCTATATTACTACTAGCATAACGCAATCCGTCATACCTCGCAAGATTGGCGCTCGCTTCGGCCGGCATTAATATATAGTAACAAGGCAAACTGGCGGAAATATGAGGTAAACTAATTATTCTGGTTTCTGCTCCCAAATCCTCCAATATTTTTATATTAGCATCGATAGCGGATTTTATCTCGGAATTTAAATTATTATCAAAGCATTCTTTGATAATTCCAATTTTTATTCCTTTCAAGCTGAGAAGATTTTTTGTTTCTTCTGCTTTGAAATTGAAAGGCATTGAAGTGTTGTCGTTTTGATCTTCTCCGGAAATAACTTCCAATAATAAAGAAGCATCTTCTACGTTTTTTGTGAATGTGCCGATTTGATCGAGAGAAGAAGCCAAAGCCATAAGTCCAAAACGAGAAACGGCGCCATAAGTTGGTTTTAATCCTACCAATCCGCAAAAAGAAGCCGGCTGTCTTACTGAACCGCCCGTGTCAGAGCCTAAGGAGGCAATAGCTTGATGACTGGCTACGGCAGCGGCTGAACCACCACTGGAACCACCAGGCACGCAAGTCTCATCTAAAGGATTTTTTGTTATTTTGAAAGCTGAAGTTTCCGTGGATGATCCCATGGCAAATTCGTCTAAATTGGTTTTTCCTAAAATAATAGCTCCAGCTTTTTTTAATTTTTTAATAACCGTAGCATCATAAGCTGCTTTGTAATCTTTTAATATTTTGGATCCACCGGTGCAGGTGTGGTTTTTTACTAAAATGTTATCTTTAATGGCAATAGGGATTCCCGCTAACATTCCAATTTCTTCTTTAGCGGCTATTTTTTTATCAATCTCATTGGCTTGTTCCAAAGCATCGTCTTTAAGCAGGGATAAATAGGCGTCAATTTTTTTGTCACGTTGTTCAATGTAATCGAAAAACTCCTTTGTTAAATGAAAGGCGGAAATTTCTTTATTAATCAACAGGTCGTGAGTTTTTTTAATTGTTAGATCGTGAAGATTTATCATAGATTAATTATTGAAAAACCGGCGGTATTTTTAGAAAATCGTCTTTTCTGTCTTTGAAGGATTCTATTAATTGATCTTTTTCACTGACCTTTTCTTCTGTAGGGATGTCGCGTCGGAATTCTTTGCCGGTTTTTTTAATAAAATTCAAATCAATGCCTTGAGTCGGCACTTTTTCTAATTCTTTAATGTAGTTCAAAATAGAATTGAGGTCTTCGGCAATCTTGTCTTTTTCGGATTCCTTGATATCTAGACGGCTTAATTCTGCCAAATTTTCCACAACCTTTTTATTGATAGTTTTTTCCACCATAAATCATATTTTAGCATAAAAAAATAGGATAAACAATAATCTTATTTGTATTTAATCCATTTTTTGATATAATAAATTCATGTTCCGTTTTTTTAAGCAACTTCGTGCCAATAAAGATGGTTTCACTCTTATAGAATTGTTAATAGTTATAGCTATTTTAGCTCTTCTCATGAGTATTATTGTCATCACTCTCAATCCCGCAGAGATATTAAAGAAGACCAGGGATTCTAAAAGAATATCTGATCTAGCTACTTTAGAAAAAGCTCTTAGCATTTTTTTAACTACTAAAAAAACAGCTGTTCTCGGAACTTATCAAATAGTTTATGTTTCTCTTCCAGCAACAAACTCTAATTGTTCTGATTTAATATTACCAGCTCTTCCTACGGGGTATACTTATCAATGTTCTACCATGGATAATTACAGAAAAACTAATGGTACGGGTTGGATACCAGTTAATTTTGAGTCTTTGGATGTGGGCTCTCCCATGTCATCATTACCCATTGATCCCAATAATAATTTTTCTGCCTCCGGCTCGGTGAGAAACAATTTTTTCTACACTTATACCATATCCAGTGATACTCAACGCTTTGAACTTAATACTAAATTAGAATCTAGTTACTACGGATTTAAAGATAGAGATGGTTATGCTTTAAAAGATGCCGCTCAAGACGACACTCCATTACAAGACGGAGGAGACTCTGGGTTATATGAAAAAGGCATGGACCTTACTTTAATGCCTGATTCCGGAGGATTATGTCCCACGGGAATGGTTTGGGTGCCTCAACCAGGGAGATTCTGCATTGATAAATATGAGGCTACTTATTCAGCCAGCGGCACCAAACCAGATGGAACTACTTGTTCTTCCAATTGTCCTGTTTCTACTTACAATACTAATCCTTGGTCAACAAGATTGGCGTATCCATCGGCATCTCAAACTGCTGCTATCACTTATTGTCAAAATATGGGTAAGGTTTTACCAACTGATTTTGAATGGTGGGTAGCTGCCATAGGCACCCCAGATCCATATAATTCTAAACCATCAAGAATTTCAGGGTCTGAGGGTCCAGAACCATGTATGATTTGGAATACGAGTTCGGCGGATGGTATTGTAGAACGACCTCAAGGGTCATCTCAAACATCAGATGGTTATACCTGGAGTTCAGACACTAACCCTCTTATCAAGACAGGCACAGCTTCAAATTGTAAATCAACTGTAGGCGCTTATGATATGGTGGGAAATCTTTGGGAATGGACCAATAATACTCTAACTTGTAATGGCTCCACTTGTTCTTATTCCGGCACGACTCTTCCTGCTCAAAATTACATCACTTCCATTAATAACGAAGGTACACCTATAACTTCTGGTAGTGTCAGCACTGCATACAATTACGATTACTTATATGAAAATGTAGCAGCCAACACTTATGGTTTTTTGCGGTCCGGAGGTTGGTACTACGGCGCGACTGCGGGGCGATTTGGCCTGAATGTTACCGGTGTGCCCGGGGACGCGGGCAGCGGTGTTGGGTTTCGTTGTGTTTTCCGTTAGTTTTATCTTTGGAAAGAAGAATTATATTCATTTATTTCAGGATTAAAAATTTTTTAGTTTTAAAATGCCTTGTCTGATGACAAGGCATTTTTTTATTATTTATGGATAAGGTTTTACTATTAGATGTCTATCTGGTCCTTCTCCTTCACTTTCAGTGGCAATATCCGGATTGGTAGCGAGTTCCATATGAATGATTCTTCTTTCATAGGCATTCATTGGCGGTAAGGCATGGGCTTTCTTAGTGAGTGTTACTTTATGCGCTATTTCTTTGGCCAAATCTTTGAGATTATCTTCTCGGAGACGGCGGTAATTATTGATGTCTAGAAAAATTCTTTTTCCGTAGTTTTGTCTTTGCAAGATTGTTCTTAAGAGAAATTCCAGTTCTCTTAAATTGTCGCCATTGGCTCCGATGAGAAATCCTGCATCGTCCATTCTAATGTTGATTCTTAAAGTGTCTTCATTTTCACTTAAATCAACACTGGAATCGGCATCAAAAAAGCTAATTATCTTTTCAATTAATTGTTTTATTTGTTCCATCTTGTTCAATTATTTTGTTGGAATCATCTTCGACTTTGATGGTTTTTTTAATTATCCATTGCTGAAAAATAGAAAAGATTGTTGTGGCGGACCAGTAAAGAGCGATAATAGAGGGCAAGGGGATTAATACTACTAAGGTCATAACAGGAGCGATGAAGACCATTTGTTTTTGCATGGTGTTAGCCATTCTCATTTTCGGGTCTTCTTCTGTTTGTTTGGATTGTTTTTTCGGCATTATCATCTTGGAAGAAATGAATTGCAAGTAAGCGGCAATTAAAGCTAACCAGATGTTGGTTTTGGAAAGATCGATTAATCCCAAAAAAATAGAATTGATTGTTTCCGGTCGGCTGACAAAGTGATATAGAGTGTCCAGTCTTTCTGATCCAAATCCATTTAAGAAAACACGATAAACTGCCCAAATGATTGGTAATTGCACCAAAGCAAGCAAGCATCCTCCAAAAGGATTAACTTTATGCTTTTTGTATAATTCCATTTGAGCTTGGACCTGTTTTTCTTTGTCATCTTTGTAGTCTTTTTGGATTTTCTGTAATTCCGGTTGAATGCGATTTATTAAAATTTGCTGCTTGGAACTTTTGTGAAAAAGAGGATAAAAAATTAATCTAATCAAAAAGGTTAGAAAAATAGCAGCTAAACCAATATCTTGCCACGGCAAAACATTGTAAATGAAAATCAAAACATTAAAGATTGGTTGAATAAAATATAAGTTGAAAATATTTCCCATAAAATTAATTGCAATGTCTTGGATGACATTGACCAATGCGTTTAATCGCCAACTTCACTCCATTGATAGCCCCGTTTTCTTTTATGGCGCGTAAAGCGAAATTAGAACACGACTCTTCAAACTTGCATTGTGTTTGAAAAAAATAAAAATTGCGGAAAGCTCCGCTTTGCGGAGAAAATAATAATTGATAAATTCTAATAAAAAAAGAAAGAATAAATTTCATTATTAAATTAATTTTGCTTTTTCTAGGACTAATCGGACGATTTCTTTTAATTCTGCAAAATTTTTCTTAAGCAATTCTGGACGGACAATGATGACCATATCCCAATTGTTTAATTTTCCCAAATGTTCTGTTCTGATGATCTCTTTTAGACGTCGGCGTAATAAATTGCGTTGAACGGCTGATTTGGCCGCTTTTTTGCTAATTATTTCAGACAGGCGACAGTGTTTTAATTCATTCTTGGCGTATTTAAGAGTAAGGCCGTCGGCTGTTGCGTTTCGGCCATTTTTAAAAACATTGTCAAAATCTCGCTGTAATTTTAAGCGATAAATCTTTTTCATTAGACGGTAAGGCGACGACGACCTTTTTGTCTTCTGTTTTTGATGACTCTTTGGCCGTAGCTCTTTCTCATTCTTTTCAAAAAACCGTGAGTGCGAGCTCTTTTTTTCTTTTTAGGCTGATAAGTAACGGACATAATTTATTTTAATAAATAGATTTACAACTTATGATTGCAACGCGACTAATTTTATCCATGTTAGCATTTAATTTTTGATTTGGCAACTATTATTAAAGAATTTTTTCTGTTATGATTGGTAAAATAGGAGAAGTATTTGTTATTTGTATTTTAAATTGATAGGATAACAAAACACTATTTTAATCGTTTTATATGATAGAGAGGTCTGAAAAAGAGATAAAAAAGCTGGTAAAGCAAGCCAAGAGCGGAGAAGCTGATTCTTTTGGCTTGATTTACGATTATTATCTTACCAGAGTCTATCGTTTCGTTTTTTTGAAAGTAACTAATAAGGAAGAAGCCGAGGATATTACTCAGCAGGTCTTTATGAAGGCTTGGGAGGCTTTGCCTAGGTTTGAAAATGAACGCTCTCCTTTTGCCGGCTGGCTGTTTCGTATCGCTAGAAATACTGTGATTGATTTTTATCGCACTAAGAAAAATAATTTAAGTTTAGATGAAGGAATTGGTGTGGATGATGTTTTGGAAAATAGTCCAGAGGACATATTTTTTCAAAATCAAGAAAAGGCGCAAGTAATAAAAGCTCTTGAACATTTAACCGAAGAACAAAAAGAAGTAGTGACCTTAAGATTTGTGGAAGATTTCTCTTATAAGGAAATCAGCGTTATTACTAATAAGAACCAAGCTGCTTTGCGAATTATGCAGCATCGAGCCATTAAAAAATTAAAAGAAGTTTTTAAAGAATTAGAAAAAAAAGAGTAAAAGTATGAAAAAATCAGCCGTTATATCAAAAATAAAAACTTTGAAAGCCTTGGAGCCAAGCGCTGATTTTAAGTTGCAATCAAAAAGTACTATTTTGGCTTATTGCGCCACACATCAACATACTGAACAGTTCTCTTCTAGATCGATTTTCGCTCCGATGTTTTTGAAATTGGGAGCCAGCGTGGCAAGTGTTGCTATGGTTTGTGTCTTGGGGTGGTATTTCATCTTATCCCCATTAGTTTTTCCTCAGCCGCAGAGTTTAAATGTCTCCAGTATTAATAATGAATGGCAGTTGAATGATGTTTCTCCTTATTTGGAACAAATTTTTTCTAGTGATTTGGCCGCTAAAGATGTGGATTCCGCATTGAATCAATTGGCTTTTCAAGATACTTTAAATCAGGGCAGCGCTGCTAATGCTATTGAAAAAGAGGCTCAATTAATTAATTTAGACGAGCAATTGCCAGCTTTGAATAATCAAGAGATTGATGATATTTTAAAACAACTTTCTAATTAATGATTAAAAAAATAATTCCAACTATTACAACGTTATCCATGCTGTTGTCTTTAACAGTATTTTTTGCTTGCCCGCAATTGAGTCAAGCTGAGGTTGTTGCGGTGGCTAGTCCTTCTGCTTCACCGGAAACTTCCCCGACTTCTACTCCAGAATCTACCCCTAGTCCTACTCCTGAAGAGCCCGCTTTAAGCGACACAATAAATCAGCAAGTAGTTGATTTGAAAGTTAGTTTGAAGACCCTCACTGAAATTAAGGAATCTATTAAAACTTCGCAGAATATTAAGAATGAAATAGCTATTAGACAAACAGCCCTTTTTAAAATTATTGATATTTCTTTGAATGAAAATATTCAAACTTTGAATATTATTAGTCAGATTAAAGATTTGGATGGATCTGTTCTGCAGGATTTGAAAAAAATGATAGAATCCGACAATACCTGGTATCAAAAATTTATTGTAAAAATAAATCTCGCCACCAGTCCAGAACAATTAAAATCTATGGCTAATGAGATTCGTTTGCATCGTGAAGAAACCCGGGGATTAACCGTGAGACGTTTGGTGGGATTGATTTTAACTTTGCAAGAATTGAAAGCGGTGAATGTAGCGAAAGAAAGAGCTGAGAAAATAGACAACGATTTATCCAATATCAATAGCGCAGTAAGACCGATTTTGGGGGCTGCTTTGCAAAAGGCCAAGACGGAAATTGAAAGCGCGGAACAATTGGCCAAGAGTAGTTATTTACGTTTGGAAAATATGGAGTCTTTAGGAGATTTTCAATATGCGCGCGATTGGTTGGAAAGAGCCAATGAATCTTTGAAAACCGCCTATAGCATCTTTACTGATATTGCAGAAAAGGCAAAGTAGGTGATATAATATGTGGAATGTGAAATGCAGAAAGATAAAGAAAATTATTTTCTGAAAAATTGGATTGAACATTTCACTTTAAAATTTTTTTGGAATAGGCCCTGTTTGTTAACATGCTGGCAGACAGGATAATATTCAAAATCATATAAAAGCGGCCACCCGAAAGGGTGGCCGCAAGTCGTTTTACTACGCACATCTACATTCATTATATTTCCTACGGATAACTTACTATCGTAAGTTATCCGTAGGACGTAGGATTTTTTATAATAATGCAAATATAATAAAAAATAACTCCATCAAAGACGGAGTTATTTTAAAAGTCTGATCAAGACTAATTAACAGCTTCTTTCAAAGCTTTACCAGCTCTGAATTTCGGCTTTACTGAAGCAGCAATTTGGATTTTTTCACCAGTTCTAGGATTTACACCTTGTCTGGCAGCTCTTCTAGCAACTTTGAAGGTTCCGAATCCGCTGATAGCGACTTCTTCACCACGAGTCATAGTTTTGGCGATAGTATCAAAAATAAATTCTACTATTTCCTCGGATTTTTTCTTGGTTTCCAAACCCATTTTTTCAAATAATACTTCTGCTAATTCTTTTTTAGTCATTTTATTTTGAAATATTTATCTTATAAGCCGACCTTTTTATTAAAAAAACTTAGCTAAGTTTTCTTACTGTCAATTATATCAGATTTTATGCGGGTTATTCAAGGCATATGTGGATAACCTGTGAAGAAATCTACATTTTTTTATTATCATTATTAAAATCATTAGTATTTATGCCATTTTATTGCCATTAAGATAAAAAGAGCCGCGACAATGTTTTTGTCGCGGCTGTAGCGCAATCTAATGCGCGTGAGGTTGGTAGTCGAAATCCACTGTTCGGTCATGGGCCGTCCGCCATTCTCGTCCGTTGAAGACGATGTGGCGGGTCTCGGTCTTCCCGTTCATGCCCTCGATGGTGACTTGGGCTTGGGCTCGCTTCTTGTTCTTGCTCATGCTGATTACTTTGATCAGCGTCGCTGGCTTCATCTGCTCGTTCATTTCCGTAACCTCCTTTGTTGTAATGGGCTATTTATAATATAGCATATTTTTATTTTAAAGTCAAATATAGCCTCAGCTTGCTTCCATTTAAATGATGGATGTAAACCGAGGTTATAAAAAATAATTTAATGTTTTATTGTTTACAAATTTTTCCTAAAATTTCATTTAATTCTTCTTCAGAGAAGAAATTAATGGTAATTTTACCTCTGCCGGCTTTTTGTTTAATTTCTACTTTAGTGCCAAGGGTTTCTTCTAATCGTCTGGTGATTTCATTGGCCACGGCATTGCCCAAATCTTCCAAAGAAATTTTTTGTACTCCGGGCATTGGTAAAACTCCTAAAGCTCTACGCGCTAAAGTTTCTGTTTCGCGTACTGTGAGATGTTTGGATAAAATTTCTCCCAAGAGAGCTCTTTGTTTTTCGGGATTTTGAATAGTTAAAATTACGCGGCAATGGGATTCGGAAATTTTTCCTTCTTGCAAAGCTCGTTGAGCTTCTGAAGGAAGTTGCAGTAAACGAATGGCATTGGAGACTGCTTCGCGACTAATACCAATTCTTTGCGCAATCTCTCTTTGAGCTAATCCAAATTCATCGGCTAGTTTGGCGTAGGCTCTGGCAGTTTCCATAACATTCAATCCTGAACGTTGAACATTTTCAATAATGGCCGCTTCCAATTTTTGTCTTTCTTCTAATGAAGGTCTAACGATAGCCGGCACTCTTTCTAAGTTCAGTAATTGAGAAGCTCTTAAGCGGCGTTCGCCGGCGATTAATTCGTATTGTACCGTTGTGCCGGTCGGCACTTCTTTGACGATCTTTGTAACGATTAGTGGTTGTAAAATTCCGTATTCGCGAATTGAGTCGGCTAATTCTTGCAAGGCAACGGGATCAAATTCTCTGCGTGGTTGATGGGGATTGGGTTTTATTTTTTCAACTTCAATTAAATAAACCGCTTCTTTAATTGGTCCTAAATCAGAATCAATGGGTTGGCTGGATTCAAATGGCGATGGAGTCGGTTCTGTTTTTTGGTAAGTTTGTTCTTCTATAGTAGGAGGAATAGTTGGCGCCGGTTCTGTCGTTGGTTGAGGGGTTGTCATTTCGGTTGGTTGTGATTGTGGCTGTTGCGGCGCTGGTTGCGCGATGGGAAAATTCCTTTCTCCTTGTTCCGAAAAATCACCATTTATATTTTGGTCTTGTTCGTCATCAAAATTTATAACAAAAGGATTAAAATCTGACATAAAAAATAATACTATTCCATTAAAGCAAAATTTTAAACAATTGACAATGATTAAAAGCAAAGATAGAATAAAAAATATCGTCTTGTCCTCCCAACTTTTTAGATATGTTATGGTATGTGTACATTCTTGAAAGTTTAAAAGACCACAACTTATACGTTGGTCTGACTAATAATCTAAAAAACAGGATAAAGCAGCATAATAATAGAAAGGTATTCTCGACAAAAAATCGTGTACCATTTAAAGTTATTTTTTGTGAAGTTCATTGCAATAAATATGATGCTGCAAGAAGAGAACAATTTTTAAAAAGTGGATGGGGAAAGAATTGGATACGAAAAACTCTCAATAACTATTTTAGGGAATCAAAATCTAAAAAGTTAGGAGGATAAAGCCCGGGTGGCGGAATGGTATACGCGCACGACTTAAAATCGTGTGA
>DAONDV010000002.1:0-49370 GCA_035402745.1 Minisyncoccota bacterium | reverse complement strand
TAAGGCTTAGTTGTTGTGATCTTGTTTAACGGGCTGTAGTATACCGGTAGTACGTGCGCTTCGGGTGCGTAAAGACCGGGTTCGATTCCCGGCAGCCCGACTAAAGTCTTTTTAAATAGTTTTTATATGAATAAAGTACCAATTGTATTTTTTATTATTAGTTTATTAATTGTTCTTTTTGTTTTGGGACAAGCTTTCCCCGGCACTTTAGGGAAATATTTTAAATTGCCCGATTTTAATTTTACTAATAATGAAATAATTTCTAGTCCCGGGATTAGTACCAATACCCCGACTCCGTCAGCTACTTCTTATGCCGGTCCTAGACCGGATACGAATATTATTTCCGGTCCTGAGGAAGGGGAATTTATTAAAGATTCCGCCGTAATAGCGTTTCATTTTATATCTATTTGGAGTGGGGATATGACCGGAATGACATTTGAAACGAAATTAAGTGGAGTAGATAAAGATTGGCAAGTAAGCACCACAAATGCTCGCTCCATTATTCTTCCGGCTGGAGATGCAACTTACACTTTTCAAGTGCGCGCTAAAACTAAAGATGGTATTGTTGATTTAACTCCGGCTGTGAGGAGTTTTAGAGCCGTTGTTTCTGAATATATAGGTAAGGTAAAAATTGTTTCCGCTACTCCCGGTCAATATCCAAATCAGATTATGAAAATTACTTTAAGGAATGACGGTTTGGCAACTAATGTAACCGGTTGGACTCTTACGGCTGGATCCGGAAAATTCGCTGTTCCGCAGGGCAAAGAAGTTTATAACTCCGCTAGTACCGAAGAGGCAAGGAATATTGTTTTGAAGAGTGGGGATTATTTGTTTGTTTTTGGCGAGAGTAGTCCTATGGATATGAATTTTAAAATCAATAAATGTTTTGGTTATTTGAATTCCACTTATAAATTTAATCCTACTTTATCCAATTCTTGTCCGAGGCCGGAAAAGACGGAGATGTTCGGAATTTCCATTCCTTGTCAGAATTATCTTATTAGTTTATCCTCTTGCGTCATACCCAGTGCTAATGAATTGAATGCATATACCGATGATGCGGCCTGTAGAACTTTTGCCACATCAAGATTGAATTATGCCGGATGTTTTAATCGTTATCGTTATGATACCGATTTCCTCGGCAAGGAGTGGTATACTTATAGCGGCACTAATATTATGAAGTCTAAAGACGACATTCTAATTTTACGTGACGCCAATGGTTTGTATATTGATGAATATAATTATTAAAGGTTTTGTCCGCGATATTCAAAAATTTTAGCGGAAACAAAACTTTAATTCCGTTGGAGGCGGGATTAAATGATTTTATGATGTTTTCATTCCCTGGTGATAATGGGAAAAGCGCTTTGATGAAAGGAGGGAGAATTTCTAAAAATTCTTTGATTTTTGATTTGTTAGGGGATTTGGATGAATTGAATTGTTGGTTAGGATTGGCAAAAAATTATTTGGGAAATAAGGATAAAATTTTGATTGAAGAAATTCAGAAAGATATATTTATTATTTCCGGGCAAATTGCTTGCGCGCCCAAACAATCTTTGAAAAATAATATTGATAAATTAGATGAGAGTCTTGGGGTGTATATGAAAAAAGTTGGGACATTGAAATGTTTTATTATCCCCGGCAAAAATAAAAAATCCGCTATTATTGATATTGTTAGAACTGTTTGTAGGCGAGCCGAAAGAAAGGCGGTTGCTTATGGAAAAATAAATAAAGAAGTGCTAATGTATCTTAATCATCTTTCTAAGCTCTTATTCTATTTTGCTAGAGCAGTAGAAAAATAATCTTTAAGTACTCAAATTTTATTTGGTATTGTTGTTATTGCCCTCGTAGTTCAATGGATAGAACGGCGCACTCCTAACGCGTCGATCCAGGTTCGATTCCTGGCGAGGGCACAAAGAATCCATTGGCATAAATTAGTGCAAATGGATTGAATTTTCTTTATTTATTTGGTAAATTAGATAATATATCCGGGCCTATAGTAAATCGGTATTACGCGCCCATGGCATGGGCGAGGGCGGGGTTCGATTCCCCGTAGGTCCACAAAAACAACGATCCGCCAATTGGCGGAGACTATGTTTTTGTAGGATGCCGCACAAAAGTGCGGCGCCACAAAAATATATTTAGTATAAAATTGGAATAATAGATTTTTAAATAATAGCATGATAACCGAAGAGCTTAAAAAATATATTCAAGATTCTTTTGCAGCTGGTAAAACTACTGAAGATATATATAAAGCTCTTCTTGATGTTGGTTGGCAAGAAATTGATATACGTAAATCTTTTCAAGATCTGGGAATTATAAAAGATTATCAAGCTCAGACTTTAAATAAAACAAAGTCGAAACGTTTATTTATTTATTCTATTTTTGTTTGCGTCATTATTTTGCTTAGTGGCGTGATTTTTTATTTATGGCATGATCGTCTTGATCTTTCAAATATTAACACACAGAAAGTTAGGGAATTTTATACTCGATTGGCTCAGTCTCAAATATCTTTTGCTGATACCGGAGAAATGGTATTTCCGGACGAACAAAAATTTATTACTCAAAAAATAGAATATCTTCAAAATAAGGAAAATTTTATTGAAGCAAACCTCCGTACCATGGAGCTTACATTATACAAAAATGGGGTAGCTGATAAGGTGGTGAAAATTTTGACAAAAGGTAAGGAAAAAAGTTGGTGGGAAACACCCACGGGCGATTATAAGGTTTTGGGGAAATCGGTAAATGCTTTTTCATCAATAGGAAATGTATGGATGCCATATAGTATTCAGTTTTATGGTAATTATTTTATTCATGGTTGGCCCTATTATGATGACGGGACACCCGTTGCGCAAAGCTACTCCGGTGGTTGCATACGTTTAGCTACCGAAGACGCAAAAGTGGTGTTTAATTTCGTTAAAACAGGGACACCCATTTTAGTATTAGAAAATAATAAAAATAATAATTTTGGTATACTTAACTTTAAGGCCACTAATGCTGTTTTTCCCAGTATTAATGCAAAAGCTTTTTTGATTACCGATCTTTCTTCTGGTGAAATTCTTTTAGAGAAAAAAGCAGAGGAAAAACTACCCATTGCTTCATTGACTAAACTTATGACTGGGGTTGTAGCGCATGAAATAATTTATCTCGGTCGTTCCATAAAGGTTACCTCATCAATGTTGGCAAGCGTTTCCCAGACGTTTCAACCTCTCGTAGGAGAACGTTATATTGGCCTTGATTTACTTTATCCTCTTCTTATGCAGTCTTCTAATGAATCTGCGCAAATACTCTCCGGATTTTTAGGCGATGATGTTTTTGTAAAAAATATGAATGCTAAGGCAATTTCACTCCAAATGACGGATACTCAATTTTCCGACGCTTCCGGTGTGAGTGCTCAGAATGTCTCCACGGCTTATGATATTTCAAAACTACTTCAATATATTTATTATAAACGTCCCTTTCTTTTTGATATTGGTAAGGGCATAGCATTTGATAATGTGGGACTAATAAAAATCGGGGAGACCATAGATATTCCTAATCTCCAAAATGTTAATGAATATATTGGGAATCCAGATTTAATCGGAGTTAAAAATGGGGAAACGAGTGCGGCAAAACAAACACTAGCGTCCGTATGGAATATTCATACTAGCCAAGGAGATGTGCCGGTAGCAATTATTGTTCTAGGATCTGAAAATAGAAAAAATGATTCCGATGTCTTATTGCAATGGCTTAAAGATAATTACTCGGTTATTTAGAAATTAATTAATATAATTCTAAGACCACAATTTAATTTATGAAAAAATCAGAATATATTTTAAAGAGTTTAATAAATGCCTTAGGTGTTTTTGCATATGTATCTATTGTAGCGTGGTTGATTTTTAACGGGGAACATATCTTTGATAATAAACCTAGTTTTTTGATACCGCTTTTTATGTTGCTTTTGTTTATTATTTCGGCTTCGGTAACGGGTTTGTTAGTCATGGGCAAGCCAATTCATCTTTATTTAAGTGGACTTAAAAAAGAAGCTTTTATTTTGCTTTTTATCACTTTAGCCTGGCTGATTATTTTTATTATTGTGATTATAACTGGGGTGTTGCTGTTTTAATTTGATCATAATTATTAAGGGTATTAAAAACCTGCTTATTAGCGGGTTTTTTGTTTGTGGCGCATCATTTATTTTCTGTTATAATAGATATGTAGAATTAGCATTTTATAAAACTATGAAAAAAATCATTTATTATCTTCCTCGAGCGCTTTCGATTTTAGTTGTCGGTTTTTTTGCCATTTTTATTTTAGAAGGTTTTGGTCCGGAATTCACTTGGCGAGATTCTTTAATGCATGGACTTCTGGCTTTGGCGGTTTTGATAATAACTCTGGCATCTTGGAAATGGCCGAAAATTGGCGGTTGGATTTTTATTGTTTTTGGTCTTAGATATTTATTGTCAGCCTCTGGTTTGCAGTGGTGGCTTTTCATTATTGGCGGCATTCCTTTGATAGTCGGTATATTATTCTTGATCGAAGGATTCAAAAAGAAAGAAAACGTTTAGTTTTGTATTAAAATAATAGTCGAGTAATTTTTTAAAAAATATGTTTAAAGATAAAGTAGCTATTGTTACGGGCTCTGGTCAGGGTATTGGCCTCGGTATTGCTACGGCTTTGGCTAAAGAAGGATGCAATGTCGTGATTAGTGATATTAATCAGGCCACTAGTGAGCAAGCAGCTCAAGAAATAGTCAAACTAGGAGTAAAAAGTTTAGCTATCAAGTGTGATGTTTCTAATAAAGTGGAAGTTGATAATTTAATTGCTAAAACTATAGAAAGCTTTGGTAGACTAGATATTTTAGTCAATAACGCCGGCATTTTTCCATTTAAACCTTTTATGGAGATGCAGGAGGCAGATTGGGATAAAGTGATGAATGTTAATTTAAAGAGTATGTTTTTATGTTCGCAGGCTGCTGCTAAGGTAATGAAAGAAGGTTCAAAAATTGTAGACACATCTTCTATTGCCTCGATGGTTGGTTTTGAAGGTTTAGTTCATTATTGCGCTTCTAAAGGTGGAGTGAATGGCATGGTAAGAGCCATGGCTTTAGAATTAGCATCTAAGAAAATTAACGTGAATGCAGTAGCTCCCGGCGCCATTAATACTCCGGGCGCAGCTGCTCCCGAAGAAACAAAAAAACAAACCATTGCCGCAATTCCTTTGGCAAGAATGGGGGAGCCGGAAGATATTGCTAATGCAGTAGTCTTTTTAGCCTCAGAGAAAGCTGATTATATTACTGGACAAATTATTGTGGTTGATGGTGGTTGGACTTTAAGGTAAAAATGTAAATGAAAAAGGAGCCGCTTTGCGGCTCCTTTATTTTTGTTAACTGTGGACGATCTCGTTGTTGAGGATTGAAAAGGCGATTATCGCCTTATCTTCTCTCAATTGCGCCTTTAGGGTGAATCTCCCTCCTTCTCTCGTCTCTCCTTTGGGGAGAATCACGGCTTTACTCGTGGTCGCCGCAATCTTCCCGTCAGTGGAGTCTACGTGAGTGTAGCCCATCTTCGTTCGGTTGGGTAGCTCGATGACGAACGTTACTACGTCGTCATCTTCGCACTTGTAGCGGAACTCCGCTACAATTTCCAGGCCGATAGGAGTCTCCTTCATGTTAACCGAAGTGATTCCCAAAAAGGAATCACTGCCCTTCATCGCGTCTTTCTTCTTTTTCATCGTTCCTCCTGTTTTTTGGATTATTTATTGTTAAAGAGCGGACATCTGTTTTCAACTTAATACTATTATACCATATTTTAACATACAAAGTCAAGTATATTTATATCAGTATTTATGCGTCTTTTTGTGGGTTTTTGGCAGATTTTATTTAAATAAATAGCGCCTAGGATTTGATCCTAGGCGCTTAGTTTTTACTCGTGTTCATTCTCTGATTGTTCTTGTTCCTCACTCTTTCTTATTTTTCCGTATTCTATGCGAAGGACGATAAAAAAAATGAAGAAAATGATTACAATTGAGTATTCATTAGAAAAAAAGAATGCTATTGATACCCAAAAGGAGATAACGGCAAATATGATGGTTAGATGTTTTATAATGTTTTGATATTTCATAACACCCTCCCTTTATTTATTTGCTGTTTTTATCATATAGTGCTCAGATATTCTTGTCAAATGAGATGTGTTTTCTTCGGTTTGCTTATTTATGGCTTTTTGTTTAAAATGTATAAGATGAGTTGTCGTATTTTTAGTTTTATCGTTGGAAATTAATTTTATGTGTCCTATTTGTACAGTCGGTTTAGCTGCTGGCGTGGGTTTATCCCGTTGGCTTAAAGTTGATGATGTTATTTCCGGTCTTTGGATCGGAGCTTTGATTTTGGCTTTGTCCATTTGGACTTTTAATTGGATTTTAAGAAAAAAAGAGAAAAAACCCTTCTGGGTTTTGTTGGTTTCTATTGTTTTGTGGTATTTATTAACCTTTGTGCCCATGCATTATGCAGGACTATTAGATGCAGAATGCCAGAAAGTTTTGGGATTAAATCGTTTGGTTTTTGGAGCCGGATTGGGTATTATAGTGGCAGCTATAGCTTTGTGGTTGGAAAGGCTTGTTCGTAGGGGAGCAGAGAAGAAAAGACTTTTCCCTTTTCAAAAGGTTATTATTCCTATAGTGCTTTTATTAATTGCTAGTTTTATTTTACAAGTCGGTTTATGTTAATTTTGGGGTTTCTCAAGATTAAAATATTAAATTAGTATGGATTCTAAAGAATTATTAAAAAAAGTAAAAAATTTTTCCGAAGCGGATAAAGTTGATCTTTCTTCCAAGGAAGATTTGGGTATAGCGGTTATGAATTTAATCGCCATTGAAGAGCATTTGTTCTATACTTATGAAAAAACCAAAAAGCAACATTATTTGGATCTATTGAATGAGGCAAGGCAAATGAGAAAAAAATATTTAGCAGAAATAGTGAAGCAGCCGGAAGGTGAGATTTGGTGCACTTCTAAGCATCTTATGGCGGCCTCTATGCGTTTTATGGAAGTGGGCACTAAGAAATTAGGAGAGGGTGACAAAGAAAAGGCCAAAGAATTGTTTGATAATGCTTTTGATTTGTGGAATATGTTTTGGGGCTTGAATTTAAACTTATTGGACGTGGAAGATGTTAAAAAAAGCAGTGAAGAAGAGGAAGAGATAAAATTTGATGAATCTGGAAAATCGTCAATCTTTGATAAATTGGGAAAAATCGTTAATAAAATTCTTGATTGTTGCAGAGAATAGTTAACGTCATTACATAAAAAGCACAAAGCAAGATTTTTATTATCTGTTTTGTGTTTTTTATTTTAAATTTATTTTATGCCAGAATTACCAGAAGTAGAGACTATTGTTAGGGATTTGAGAAAGAAAATTATTGGCCGAAAAATAGAATCGGCTTGGTTTGATTCACCCTTCCAAGTTTCTTGTGAAGAAATTTGGGAGGGCAAGTCTAGATTTGTTAAGGCGCCTAAGTTGAGCGAATTTTCAAAACAAATAAAGGGATTAAAAATTATTGATGTTCAGCGTCGAGCCAAAAATATTCTTATTTATTTTAGCGCCGATAAGATGTTATTAATTCATCAGAAAATGACAGGGCATTTGTTATATGGAAAGTGGAGTATGATGGATGGAAAGTTGAAGTCTTCATTGAGTGGAGCGATGCAAGATAGGGTTAATGATTTTATTCATTTTATTTTATATTTTGAAAATGGTTGGCAATTGGCTTTATCCGATATGAGAAAATTTGCCAAAGTAATCTTTGCCAGTAAAGAGAGTATTGAAAATTTAAAAGAAATTAAAGAATTGGGTCCGGAGCCATTAGAAAAAAATTTTGATTTTAAAAAATTTGAAAAAATTATTGGTAATAAAGCGGGGAAAATAAAACAAATTTTAATGGATCCTTATGTGATAGCCGGTATTGGTAATATTTATTCTGACGATATTTTGTGGGAAGCTCAGATTCATCCATTTCGTTCGGCTAAGTCATTGGATAAAAAGGAGTTAAAAAAGATATTTTTGGCGATTAAAAAGATATTAACTCAGGCGGTGAAGTTGCGCGGCACCTCTATTAGCGATTATCGCGATGTGGAAGGAAAGAAAGGTTATTATGTCGAGAAACGCAGGGTTTATCGAAGGGAAGGAGAAAAATGTTTTCGTTGTAAAAGTGAAATAAAAAGAGTTAAAATGGGAGGAAGATCGGCTCACTTTTGCCCGAAGTGTCAGAAATTATCATGATAATTTTAATTTACGGAAACGACGGTTATCGTATTAGTCAAAAAACAAAAGAATACATCGATGTTTTTCAAAAGAAACATGGTGGTTTTTTGGGTCTTAGGAAGTTTGATTTGAAAGATAAAGATGGATTTGAGGAGTTAAAGAAGTTTTTTGAAATTTCTTCCATGTTTGCTTCTAAGAAGTTGGCGGTAGTAGATAATTTTTTTAGCGGTTCTAATGTAGAAAAATTGGAAGAGTTTTTGAAAAAGTCAGATATTACAAAGTCACAAGAGAGCTTTCTTCTTATCTCCGAAGCGCATGTGAATGAGCTTAAAGAAAAGGGAAAGAAGTTGTTGGATTGGGTAATTAAGAAGGCGGAACAAAAACAGGAATATAAAACATTCAAGAATTTTTCCGAAGCCAAAATTTGGCTTAAAAAAGAGTTTAAAGATTTTAATATTGAAGATTCTGCTTTGTCTTTACTTTTTGAGTCTTTCGGTTCTGATACGTGGCGTTTGGCCAATGAATTAAAAAAAATAGAAGCTTATAAACAGGATGAAAAAATTACCAAGGCTGATGTTTTGGAAATGTCCGTATTAGAAGCGCATCCTAATATTTTTCAAATTTTTGATAGCTTTTTCGCACAAGATAAAAAGAAAGCCCTCTATAATTTTGAAGAAGCCATTAATTCGGGGATAGACGAGGGGATGCTTTTTAATGTTTTTATAGATCAAATCCGCACGGCTGTTTATTTGGTTTTGGGCAGAGAAAAAGAATTGGACTGTCATCCTTATAAAATTCAGAAAATAAAATCAAAATTGAGAAACTTCAAAAAAGATCAATTAATGGAATTGTTCGATGATTTGGCTGAGATTGATTTGGGCGTGAAGACTGGAAAAATGGATTATATTACGGCTTTTGAAAAAATAATTTTAAGTATTTAATTGTATTCAAGTTTATTGAGTAAAATAAAATGGCTCCGACATTATGTCGGAGCCATGCTCATCTTCAGTTGGAGTGACTAGAGATGAGTTGTTGGATGGTGTACAATGCGAGTCGAATAGGACCGCGTGTCCACCGTTGCAGTGATTCTTTGCAGAATCCAATCTTTTCGATTTTTACCGGCAAAATTTCAAACCCCGCCTTTTTGAGGAGTTTTTTGCATTTGAAGTTTTGCAGATATTGGGCGATGGAAATGACCTTTGTTACTCCTAATTCTTTGAAAATAGGAATGGCTTGGGCGATTATTTCCTCGCTGCTCAGGTGCCGTTCGTTTGGTTGCGTTCTGTTGATGATGAGGTCGGGTCGAATTTTTACTTCTTGAAAAGTATAATCCAACGCGATTTCCCATTGCAGGATGAGTACCGGAATGTTGTCCGCTCTTTGGATTCTTCTATAGATCTTCCGAGCGATTTTTCCTATGATCTCGTTGCATTTGTTTGGATAGATTCCGTACTCTTCCTCCTCGGTTAACCCGAACGAAAAGGCGATGATCCCAATATTTTCCATAAAAACCTCCTAGATTTTTGGAACTATTATTAATATATAATAAATTGACCATTCTGTCAAGAAGAATAAGATTGTATGAGATGCGGCGGATAGGTTATTGATTGTTGAGTGAGGATGTGACAATGTGATATAATAAACTTATGGATAATAATTTAGAGCAAAATAATATTCTCAGAGAGGGACAAAGAAGCAGAAAAAAAATAATTATTGCCACTGTTCCTATCTTTGGCCTGATCTTAATCATCGCGCTTGTTTTTATTATTAATCTTCCTAATGCAACTTGTTTTGATGGGAAGCAAAATGGAAATGAAACTGGTGTTGATTGTGGTGGTTCCTGTGTGACTTGCGCCATCAAGAATGCTAAAAGCTTGGAGATCGTCAGCCAGCCCGTGGCATTGGATGTCGGTAGTGATTTTATTGCCATTTCGGCTAAAATTAGAAATTCCAATGTCGGTTATGGGGTAAAATTTACTTACCAAATTAATTTTTTGGATTCTTTTGGTCAGATTAAAAATACTATCAGTGATAATTCTTATATTTATCCTTCTAGCGCCAAGTTTTTAGTTATTCCCAAAGTTGAAATGAAAAAAACAGATTTTTCTAGAATGGAAATAGTTTTTGATCAAAATAGTTTTGAATGGTTTGCTTCCGAGAAGACCTCTAAGGATTTGTTTAGCATTTATGATGTGCAGGCGCAATTTTTGGAAGATGCAAAAAATCCCGGGTATTTGAAGGTAACCGGTAAAATTAATAATAAAATGACAAACAGTTTTCCTTTAGTGGATGTGGTAATTTTGGTTTATTCTAAGACTGGCGAGTTGTTAAATGCCGTAAAAACAGGGATAAATAATTTATCCGGCAATACGACTCAACAGTTTGAATATACTTGGATGGCTTATTTCCCGAATTTACAGCAATCTAATCTCAATAAAATTGAAGTTTATCCCGATAGTTTGATGCAATAATTTCTTACTCCTTTTTTATGGAAAGAAAAACAGCCGCTTAAAGCGGCTGTTTTTTTAGGTATTATTTAGCGAAAGGATTTCTAGCATCGTGCACTTCAAAGTGTAAGTGGCAGCCAGTGGAATATCCAGTATCTCCCATTAGACCGATTTCATCTCCACTGGAAACATATTCTCCTTCTTTCACGTCGATTTGACTTAAGTGCGCGTATAAAGTTTCGGTACCATTAGGATGTTGAATTTTAATGTTATTGCCGAAACCAGAATCCCAACCCAAGCTTACGTCTGTTACTAAGCCTTCAGCGGAGGCTGATATGGTAGTGCCGCAACGATTAGCTATATCAACGGCATTGTTGCCATGCAAAATGCCCCAATTAATTCCAGTCGTGGGGATAGAATAATAATTCGGATATGAGGGGAGAGTAGCTGTTTTTGTTTGGGATGACGCGCGCGGAGTTTGTTGTGGTATTTTACCATCGGGAATAATTAAAGTTTCACCCGGTTTAAGAGTATTGTTTTTTAGATTGTTGAACTCGGTAATTTTTTGTGGATCTGCGGAATAATATGTGGCAATGGCTTCTAAAGTGTCGCCAACTTTTATTTCATGCTTAACTCCGGAAATCGGTAAAATAACAATTTCTTGCCCGGGTTTTAAATAGTTACTTTTTAAATTATTGGCCCAAGTGATGGAGTTGCGGTTTATTCCAAAATCGGCAGCAACGGTAGAAAGGGTGTCTCCTTTTTGCACGGTATAAATTAAAACCCCGCTTCTTTCTTGGCGAATGCTGGTAAGAGGGGAATTTTGATTATTGAGGGAGTCTTGGCTGGAAATATAAAATCCCAACAAGTCTTCGGGTTGACCTGAAGTATCGCTTTTGGTGGTTGCAATAGTATTTTCTTGAGGGGCGTCGGATTTTAAATTTTGAGTGTCATTTTGGGTTTGAGGGGGGATAATTGACTCTCCTGAGGTAAATTCTATTCCTTCGTTTTTTGTTTCTAATCCACCGATTACTCCGCTATCGTAGTTGGCTAAACTGGCTAAGGGCTTTTCTAAAGTAAAATTCAATAGAATAAAGCCGATAGTTAAAGAAAGGGTAAAAATAGCAGTAAAAAACACTCTTTGGTCTCTAAAAACACAAAGAGGCTCTCCGTTGAAGAGCCGCTTAAAATATGGGTTTTTTTGTCTTAACCGTTCGAGGCCGTGTTTAGCCAGCCAATAATAATGTCCGAAAAGAGTACTAATAGGTTAAAATTTTAATTTTTCTCTCAATTTCTCACGATTTTCGTTGGAAAAACGATAAAAATAAAGATTATATATATTTTACCCTATGGGAACCTGGTGTCAACATCTCGTGGACATATTAAGGCATAGGTGTCAAGTCTTAAAAATCTGCCCATAATCTCCTTGAATAAGTGATTCTAGGTTTGTTTTGGGATAATCTCGAAGCCTTAATGGCGTTTTTTTATTCTTTTTTTGTTCTTTCTCGAATAAATATGATAAAATAGGTAAACTATGGATAAAGATTCTATTTTAAATGAGCTTAATGAATATCAAAGGCAAGCCGCGATTCAGACCGAGGGGCCGGTTTTGATTATTGCCGGCGCCGGTTCTGGTAAAACAAATACCATTACTCATCGTCTGGCCTATTTGATAGCTACGGGTGTTTCTGCCGATAATATTATTGCTGTCACTTTCACTAATAAAGCGGCAGAGGAAATGAAGGAGAGGGTGGCTAAAATTTTAGGCAAGAAGACCTTGGAATACGACAAGCCCTTTGTTGGCACTTTTCATCGTTTGGGCGTGAGGATCTTACGCGATCTTTGGGAAAGGACAAAAAGAAGCAGAAGTTTCACTATCTTTGACGAAGACGATTCTCGCAGTTTGATTAAAAAATGTTTAGAAGAGTTGAGTTTGCCTAAAGAGCAGTTTAATTACGGGGCGGTGCGTGAAGAAATTTCTCGCGCCAAAAGTGAATTAATTGATAGTATAGTTTATGAAAAACAGGCAATGAACTTTTTTCAGGAGAATGTGGCTAAGGTTTATAAGCTATATGAAGAAAAATTAATTAAAAGCAATGCTTTCGATTTCGACGATTTGATTAAAATGCCAGTAGAAATTTTTAGAGATAATCCCGATGTTTTAGAAAAATATCAGGATCTTTGGCGCTATATTATGGTTGATGAATACCAGGATACTAATACTAGTCAATATTCTTTGATTAAAATGTTAGCGAGCAAATATCGTAATTTATGTGTGGTGGGAGACGATGATCAATCTATCTACTCTTGGCGTCAGGCAGATTTTAGAAATTTTTTAAATTTTGATAAGGATTGGCCGGATACCAAAATTATTGTTTTAAAAGAAAGTTATCGTTTGACTAAGAGTATTTTGAACGCTGCGCAGGAAATTATTAAAAATAATAAATGGCGTAAGGAAAAAGTATTGATTACTAATAATTCCGAGGGTTCTCCTATCTTTTTGGTACAGACTAGGGATGAAATGGCAGAGGCTGATTTCGTTGTTGGGATGATAAGTAAGATGATGAGTACTAGGCGTTATGAGTTGAGGGATTTTGCCGTATTATATCGCATCAACGCTCAATCTCGAGTTTTGGAAGAATCTTTTTTGAAGAGCGGCATTGCTTATGATATTTTTGGAGGTACTAAATTTTATGAACGCAAGGAAGTTAAAGATCTTCTTGCTTATTTGAGAATATTAGCTAATCCCGATGATTTGGTTGGATTGGAAAGAATTTTAAATGTTCCGGCTAGAGGTATTGGCGAGAAAAAAATGGAAAGGGTTTTCAACTCCAATGATGCCAAAACGGTTTGGGCTAATTTGAAAAATTTGCCAGAAGCAAATGGTTTCGTTGGGATTATGGAAGAATTAAAGGGATTGATTGGAGTGCAAACTGTTTCTGTGATTTTGCGCACTATAGCGGAAAAAATAAAATACAAAGAATACCTGGAATCTACTGGCAAGCAGGGTAAGGAGCGTTGGCAGAATGTTCTAGAGTTTTTACGTTTGGCTGAAGATTTTGATGAGATGAAAGATCGGGGTTTGGAAAAGTTTTTGGAACAAGTAGCGCTTTTTCAGGGTGGTGATAGTCGTAAACGCGACAAAAATGTTGTTCAGTTGATGACGTTACATAGCGCCAAGGGTTTGGAGTTCAAAATTGTTTTTATAGTGGGTTGTGAAGAGGGGATTTTGCCTCATTCGCAATCGCAGTTTTCTCCCGAAGAATTGGAAGAAGAAAGAAGATTAACTTATGTGGGAATGACTCGCGCCAAACAAGAAGTATATTTGGTTTTAGCTTTCAAGCGTAGATTATTTGGAAGTTCAACAGTGAATCCGCCATCAAGATTTTTAAGTGAAATTCCGCAACATCTCTTTCAAATTATTGAAACCGATGAGGATTTAATCGGCTTTGTTGATCCTGACTGTCCCGATATTGAGGGGATTGATTTGAGTTCTTGATAATGATAGGCTATTCTTAGTTCTTGATAAATCAAAAAAGGAGGAATAATGGTAATTGAAAAAAAGAGGACAATCGATAATTTAGAAAGAGGATTAAGAATATTGGAAAAACAGCTGAAGCCATTGGTAACAGAGAATACGAGAAAAGCATACTTGGATATTGTAGATGCGGCTGAGGACCAAATAGAAACCATGAAACAACTTGTTGAAAGTATCAAAGCTGATAGAAAACGTATTAAGGAAATAAAGACCAGAAAGTAATATTTAGTATTAAAAAAGATAATTTAAAACAGCTCCGCCATGGCGGAGCTGTTTTTTTAAATCACTATATTAATCAGTCTATTTTTTATGAAGATTATCTTTTTGGGGGTTTGTCCGTTTAGAAATTGCTTTATTTTCTCTTGTTTCATAACTAGTTTTTCTGCATTGTCTTGCGAGATATCAATCGGGGATTTGATTCTATCTCGCACCTTTCCATTGATTTGCACAATTAATTCGAAATCTTTTTCTATTAAGAATTTTTCATTATATTTTGGCCATTTTTCCAAATGGATGGATTTTTTGTGTCCTAGCATTTGCCATAATTCTTCGGTAATGTGTGGAGCAAAGGGAGCGAGGATTTTCAAAAAGTCTTCTAAATATTCTTTTTTAACTTGTGGCATCGCCAAAGAATCTGATTCTTCTTTCTCGGTAAAAACGTTCAAGCATTCCATCATTCCACTAATAGCGGTGTTAAAGGAAAGATTTTCTATGTCTTTAGTGGCGCGCTTAATGGCTTGGTGCAAGGCTTTTCTTTGTTTGGCATTGTCTTTTATTTTTTTCCAATTGGTTGCTTTGATTTGTTCTGAAATTAAATTCCAAATACGATTTAAAAATCTATTTACTCCGCTGATTCCGGCTGCGTCCCACGGTTTCATAGTTTCCAATGGACCCATAAACATTTCATACATTCTTAGAGTGTCGGCGCCGTATTCTTTAATAATTTCATCAGGATTGACCACATTACCCTTGGACTTGGACATTTTTTCGCGGTTATCGCCAAGAATAATTCCTTGATTGATTAATTTTTTGAATGGTTCATTAGAGGTGAGTAATTTTTGGTCGTATAAGAATTTGTGCCAAAATCTAGCGTAGAGCAAATGCAAAACAGCGTGTTCGGCTCCGCCTACATATAAATCTACCGGCATCCAGTATTTTTCTTTTTTTGCGTCAATAAAAGCTTTTTTATTTTTCGGATCAATGTATCTTAAGTAATACCAGCAAGAACCAGCCCATTGTGGCATGGTGTTGGTTTCGCGTTTGGCTGGGCCACCGCATTTAGGGCATTTTGTATTAACCCATTTTTCAATACTAGCCAAGGGAGATTCTCCTGTGCCGGATGGTTGGTATGATTTTACTTTTGGTAATTTGAGTGGCAAATCTTTTTCTTTCAAGGGAACGTTACCGCATTTTTCGCATTTGATTATAGGAATTGGTTCTCCCCAATATCTTTGTCTGGAAAAAACCCAGTCGCGTAAATGATAGGCGACAGTTTTTTTGCTGGAGGTGTAAAGACAGATTTTTTCTTTGGCGATTTCATTATTTAATCCGCTAAAATTACCGGAATTAATTAAAGTTCCGTTACCAGTGTAAATTTCATCCATACCCACAATTTCTTTTTCTGGTTTGATTACTTGAATAATCTCTAAATTGAATTTTTTGGCAAATTCAAAATCGCGAGTATCGTGAGCAGGAACAGCCATAATAGCTCCTGTTCCATAGCCCATCAAAACATAGTCGGAAATCCAAATGGGAATAGGGCGATTATTGGCGGGGTTAATGGCTTCAATGCCGTGTAATTCTACGCCGGTTTTTGATTTTTGCGGATCGGTGCGCTCTTCTTCTGTTTTTTGAAAAGCAGCATCGGCGTATCTTTCTACTTCGGAATGGTTGGTTACGTGAACTTTCCATTGTGAAATTAATGGATGTTCCGGGGATAGTACTAAATAAGTAGCCCCGAATAAAGTGTCTGGTCGAGTGGTAAAGACTTCTATTTCTCCGATTCTGCCCACATCGGATTGAACTTTAAATTTAATATGCGCTCCTTCTGATCTTCCAATCCAATTTCTTTGCAAATCCTTAACACTTTGTGGCCAATCTAATTTGTCTAATCCTTCAAGTAATTTATCGGCGTAGTCGGTAATTTTAAGCATCCATTGTCTAAGTTTTTTCTTTTCTACAACAGAATTGCATCTCGCGCATTTATTATCAATTACTTCTTCATTGGCTAATCCAGTTTTACAGGAGGGGCAAAAGTTAATAGGCTTGTAGTCTTCATAAGCAAGACCCGCTTTAAAGAGTTGTAAAAATATCCATTGAGTCCATTTATAATATTCCGGATCGGTGGTGTTTATTTCTTTGCTCCAATCATAAGAAAGACCAAAGCTTTGAATTTGGCGTTTAAAATTTTTTACATTTTTTTCTACAACTTGTTCCGGATGAGTATTTGTTTTAATGGCATAGTTTTCAGCCGGTAAGCCAAAAGCATCCCAACCCATAGGGTGGACTACGTTATGATTGGTCATTCTTAGATAGCGGGAATAGATATCGGTAGCCACATAGCCCTCCAAGTGTCCTACATGCAATCCGTCTCCTGACGGATAGGGGAACATATCCAAAACGTATTTTTTGGGTTTTTTGGAAAAATCCTGGCTTTGCCAGTTTTTGTATTTGTTTTTTGCCCAAACTTTTTGCCATTTAGGCTCGATTTTAAGATGATTGTATTTCATACGCGTATTTTAATTATACGCGAAAATAAGCTTTGGGCAAGGTTTTTAAAGGATATAAATTATTTGACATATTTTTTTAAAGTTCTATAATATTTTTGTTCTTTAAAAACTCATAAAGACTTAACCCTGAGAGGGGTAGGCAGAGAAAAAGGAGCTGACCATGAAAAAAGTGATGGTCGGTGACGTGCCGGGTAAAGTGCTTGGCATGTTGACGGATTTGGGCCACAAGCTTCAACACGGGGTTATTACTCCCGAACAATTGGCGGAATTTTTAAAAAAAACAAAGCCAACTGATTCGGATGTAGCAAAGCCTTTGGTTTCTACTGAGGAATTTATTATTAATAATGTTTATAATTGGCGTCTTTTTTATCAAAAGTTTTTTAATCTCCATTTGGATTTTTCCGAGGTTTATATTCCTAAATATCCTGGTAGAGGATGGAATCTGCTTATTGTTGCTAAGGGTGTAACCTTGGAGATGCTTTTTCAGAAATATCGAGCTATTTATGGATGGGGATGGAAGTGGACGGATGAAAATTTGGATCAGATTGTCGTTTCTGTGCGCAATAGTGAGACTGGATCTTATGCTGTTTGGGTCAGCGATAATCAAGAATCGGATGACGATCTCAAAAATTTATCAGCCAATTTTGTTGAATCCAATAATATAATTACTGAAACTTTGGCGGAAAGATTGCTTCAAGAATTCAAATTTTATAACAAGACAGGCAAGCATTTGGATGTGATTGGCTCCACTCTTTGTGGCGATTCTCGATGGAATGGCCTCGTGCCTAGTGTGAGTTGGCGTCAAGATGATAATGGTGGCGGAATTCATATTAATTGGCAGAGTTGCAATCGTTCTAACAGAGCTCTGGGAGCTCGTAGAGTAATAATTTAAATTTTAAAAAAGAGCGGACACGAAGTGTCCGCTCTTTGATTTTTTATTTATAATTCTGCTAAGTTTTTTCCTACTTTAGAATCAGCTTTAATTTCTACAGAGTCTAATTTAAAAGTATTTTCCATTATTTTATCTATCAATTCTTTGGCTTTTTCGGAATAATTTTTGTAAACTTCAAAAATCAATTCATCATGGATTTGTAAAAGCATTTTTATTTTATCGGTTAATTTTTTTTCTTTTAAATTTTTATCAATTTCAATCATGGCTATTTTAATAATATCCGCTGCCAAGCCTTGAATGGGGAAGTTGATAGCGGCGCGTTCGGCCATGGCGCGATATTTTTGATTTTGTGAAGCTAAATCTAATACCCATCTTTTCCTGCCAGTCAAAGTAGTGATATAGCCGATTGTTTTTCCTTGCTCAATAATTTTTTCTTGCCATTCCTTGATGCCGCTAAAATCATGATAATACTCTTCAATGAAATTAGCCGCTTTTTCTTTGGGTAATCCCGCCTCTTGAGCGAATGCGCGACTGCCCATGCCGTACAAGACCCCAAAATTTAAAACTTTGGCTTGTCTTCTCATTTCCGGAGTAATTTTGTCTATGGTGGTGTTGTTTATTTCTGAAGCGGTTAAAGAGTGAATGTCTTTTCCTTCTTTAAATGCTTGGGTCATTTTTTTGTCTTGGGAAAGCGCTGCGGCAATACGTAATTCTATTTGAGAATAGTCTAAGCTGATTAAAACTTTTTCCGGATCGCAAACAAATCCTTCTCTAATCTTTTGAGCCCATTGTCCTTGAGCTGGAATATTTTGTAAATTAGGATTATCGGAAGATAGGCGCCCAGTGGTCGTACCAGCTTGATTATAATTGGTATGAATATGTTTTTTTTCATCCGCTAGTTCTGGTAGGGGGTCAATATAAGTATTTTTTAATTTCATCAATTCGCGATGCTTCAAAATCAGCGGGATAATAGCATGTTTATCGGCTATCTTGTTTAATTCGGTTTCTTGCGTGGAAATTACTCCACCCGGAGTCTTTTTTAGTCCTTTGGTGGAGATATTTAATTTTTGGAATAAAATTTCCGAAAGTTGTTTGGGTGAGCTGATATTGAAATCGGATTCGGCTAGTTTATGAATTTGTTCTTCCAGTTCTTTTATCTCTTTTGTGATTTCTTTGGAAAGTTTTTGAAAATGCGGAATGTTTAATTCAATGCCATCTGTTTCCATTTGTCCTAAAATGGGAATTAAAGGCATTTCAATATTGTAAAAAACATTTTCTAATTCTAGTTCTTTTATCTTTTTTCTTTGCAGCTCCTTAATTTTTTTGATAGTGGCCACTTTCTTTTCGTTGATAGGGAAGTCAATTTTAAAACTACGCTGGTATATTTTTTCTATAGAATAATCTTTAACCTCGGAATTTAAAAGCCAGCTGGCGATTTTTATATCGTGATGAAAGCCCGCCAATTCAATATTTAAATTTTTTAGTTTTTTATAAAGTTCTTTTAATTGCCAGCCAGTCTTTAAAATTTCTGGCGATTCTAGCATGGGTTTGATTAATTGCAGTTCATTGCTATTCAAAGGGATTAAAGAGATTTTATAATCCCAAATGATTTCCAATACCTCGCCTTCATTATAGAGGGTTATTTCATCGCCGCTTTTTACGGTGTTTAAAGATGTTAAATCTCCTTCTGGATTAATAGCTTCTTTCGGCGCATTTGATTGTTCCGGGTTTGGCTGTTCTATTTTCTCATCTTCTGTTTTGTTTATGGAGGCCATTTTTAATCTGGGAATTAAACTATCAAAACGCCATTCTTTAAAAAGAGGAACAATCTTATTGGGGTCAAAATCGTTGAATTTTAAATCTATAAGAGACGTGCCTAGTGTTATGTCTTTTCTAATGGTGGCTAGATATTTACTGAAGAAAGCTTGTTCTTTTTGTTCTCGTAATTTTTTGATTGTCCCGGATTTTATTTCTTTGGGTGGTTCAAAAAGCGGATCTTCCATTGCCTTATAAAGATTTTCCAAAGAACCATATGCTTTTAAAATAGTAATGGCTCCTTTTTCGCCGATGCCTAGAACTCCAGGTATATTGTCAGAGGGGTCGCCTTTGATTCCTTTGAAGTCGGTCATTTGATTGGGCAATAATTCAAATCTGGCTTTTACAGCCTCTTCATCATATATAGTGGTTTCTTGCCAGCTTTTTTTCATGGTGTAAACCATGACTTTTTTATCTTCTACTAATTGCAGAGTGTCTAAGTCGCCGGTTACGATAAGGACTTTGTCCGCTTCGTTTTTGAATTTCTCCGTTAAAGCTCCAATGAGATCATCCGCCTCAAATCCCGATTTTTCAAAATGTTTTATTCCTAAAGCATCAAAAAGTTTTTTTGTGGCAGCGAATTGCGGCCCCAGATCTTCCGGAGTTTTCTCTCTTTTTCCTTTGTATTCTTTAAACTCTTGGTGTCTAAAAGTCGGTTCTCCCAAGTCAAAACAAGCCGCTATATGAGTGGGATTCAATTCGCGTATCATTTTTAAAATAATATTAGTGGTGCCATAAACAGCGCCAATGGGTTCTCCTTTGGGCGTAGTTAATGGGGGTAGGGCATGGAAGCATCGGTGAATGAGGGCATTTGCATCTATAATAACCAGAGTTTTCATAAAAGTGTGATACCAATATTTGTATGATTAATATTGGTCGTCGATGACAATACTTCTTTTATTTTTACCGACCACTTTAAAATTAATCCAAATCGCATTTTTAGGAATAAGTTTTTTGATTTTTTCCGGCCATTCAATAAAAATAATATTCTTAGGATTTTTGATTATTTCTTTAAATCCCAAAACCAATACTTCTTGCGGTTGATCGAAACGATAACAATCAAAATGATATAGTTCAGAAAACGGTAATTTTTTATCCAGAGGAAATTTTTTCATTAATACAAAGGTGGGGCTTAGAATTTTTTCCTTTATTTTTAGGGCTTTGGCAACCCCTTGAATAAATGTGGTTTTGCCGGCTCCCAAATCTCCTTGTAGGGCAAAAATATTAGGGTTGTCATGGGAATTTTTAGTGATGGTTTTTACGAGTAATTCGGCGATTTTTTGTGTTTGTTTCGGAGAATTAGTAATCATAACATCAATATTTTAACATACTTTACTTTATATTTGAAATGATTAATATAAGATTTAGCTATTTAAATACATCAATAAGGAGCTGGATATGTGCCTGTTTTTTCTTTGGTTGATCCCATTCGTCGCTTGGATATTTTCTTTCTGTACCATCATTCGTATGTTTGCTGTTGTTTTCAATAAAAAATATTCTGATTTATTGTTTGGGTTTAAAATTTTTTCTGTTTTTTCTTCCGCTATGTTATATTTTTTGATAATTTTTCCCGATCTTTCGGATTTGTTTATTTATCAATTTTAAAATTGAAGGAGGAAACACGAAAAAACAGAAATGTCCCATGTGTGGCAAAAGAAAGTGGAGATATAAAAGCGTTTCATTTGAAAAAAGTTTTTTGCAGAAAGTATTGAAGCATTTTATTTCACCTGTTGTTTCCGATTCCTCTAGCCGTGGATATTGGCGCGAATGTCATTGTTGCGGCTATCGGGATTATCCACCCACAGCTTAAATAACAAAGGGTTCTGATGTATTTTTCAGAACCCTTTTTTCATTGATTTTTAGATTATTATCAGGTTAAATATAATTATGAATGAGATTTTTGAGATTGAAGGTGGTAAAAAAATCAGCGGAGAAATTTCGGTAATGGGCACTAAAAATGGCGCCCTGGCAATTTTGTCTGCCTGCTTGTTAACTAAAGAACCTTGCGTCATCAAAAACATTCCTTTAGTGACTGATGTGTTGACTATGATAGAAATCATAAAGAGTTTGGGTGCAGAAGTGGAATGGCTGGAAGAGAAGACTATTAAAATTCAGGCCAAAGATTTGAAGTTGGAGCCGGAAAGTCTTTTAGCAAAAAAGATTAGAGCATCCGTGTTGATTGCTGGTCCGATGTTAGCGCGTATGAAAGAAATAAAAATCGCTAAGCCGGGCGGATGTCGCATTGGCGTTAGGGGATTAGATGCGCATTTGGAAGGATTCGGCGATGTTGGAGTGATATCGGAACAAGAAGAAAAAGAGAAATACTATTTAAAATCCCCGGAAAATATAAGTAATAGTGTTGTTATTTTAAAAGAGTTCAGTGTGACTGCTACGGAAAATTTAATGATGCTTTTTGCTGGTCAAGAAGGAATTAATGAAATTCATTTGAGCGCTACTGAGCCTCATATTGTTGAATTGGGAGAATTTTTGAAAAAAATGGGTGTAGAAATTGATGGTTTGGGCACTCATTCCATTAGAATTAAAGGTGGTAAAAATTTAAGAGGTGTAGAACATTTTATTTGGCCTGATTATATTGAAGCCGGAACTTTTATGGCTTTGGCTGCTTCTACTAGAAGCGACTTGACGATTAAAAATACTCCAGTAGAATATATGGAGATGATTTTTCGTAAGTTGAAAGAATTCGGAATTTCATATAAGATGGATAAAGAGTCTGTCTTAATTGAGGGGAGTATTTCTCATTTGATAGGAACAAAAATTCAAACCATGCCTTATCCTGGTTTTCCGACTGATTTGCAATCTCCTTTTGCTGTGATTGGCACACAAGCGCAGGGTAATACTTTGGTTTTTGACACTCTTTTTGAAGGGAGATTCAAATATGTTGATGAGCTGAATCAAATGGGCGCGAAGATTACTATTTGTGATCCGCATCGTGTTTTAATAGCCGGTCCTACTCCGCTTTATGGTGCGAAGATTAAAACGTGTGATTTACGCGCTGGAGCGACAATGATCATTGCTGCCTTGGTTGCCGAGGGTAAAAGTCAATTGGTTGGAGCAAATGAAATTGATCGAGGTTATGAAAAAATAGAAGAGAGGTTGCAGAAAATCGGAGCAGAAATAAAAAGAGTTCAAATTGAAAATTAGCATATGTTTATAAAAAAAATAGGAATTGATTTAGGTACAACTAATACTTTGGTTTTTATTCCCAATAAAGGGGTGGTGGTTTTTGAACCTACTATTGTGGCTTATGATTTAAATGATAATAAAGTTTTGGCTGTGGGTAGGGAAGCGAAAGAAATGCTTGGTAGAACTCCTAATGATATTGGAGCTTATCGTCCATTAAAGGATGGTGTGATTGCCGATTATAAGACTACTAGAGCTATGTTGAAATATTTTATTGCCAAAGTATTGGGCAGTTTTAATATTTTAAAGCCGGTTGTAATTATTTCTGGACCAGCTGGCATTACTTCTACTGAACGTCGCGCCGTAATTAATGCAGCTATGGATGCTGGGTCTAGAGAAGTTTATTTGGTGCGCGAGCCAATTTTGGCTGCTTTGGGAGCCGGTATTCCTATTAATTCCGCTTCCGGACATTTAATTGTTAATATTGGTGGTGGCACGAGTGAAGTGGCGGTTATTTCTTTGGGTGGTATTGTTTCCTGGGCATCTTTAAGAGTGGCTGGCAATAAATTTGATGAAGCTATTATTGAGTATGTCAAAAAGAAATATAATTTAGCGATTGGAGAACAAACTGCGGAAAAAATAAAAATAGAAATTGGTTCAGCTATTCAGCAAAAAAATAAAATGGAAGCTGAGGTTCGCGGTAGAGATTTGGATTCTGGATTGCCGAAATCAATTGTTATGAATTCTAATGAGATCGCCGAGGCGATCTCCGGACATTTGGAAGAGATTAGTGAAACAATTCGCACCGTCTTTTTGAATACTCCGCCGGAATTGGCCGCTGATATTATTGAAAAAGGTATTGTTATCTCCGGAGGAGGAGGGTTATTAAAAAATATTGATGAATATATCAGCAAAGTAACTGGCGTCAATGCTTATGTGGCTGAAGATCCTCTTTATTGCGTGGCTAAAGGCACCGGAATTATTTTAGAGCACGTAGATATGTATAAACGCGCTATGATGAGCAAAAAATAAAGCTTCCTTTGGAGGGAAGATAAATATGAAAACGGAAGATTATTTTAAAAAAATTATTGATAAAAATTTAATTGATGGAAGTTGGCTTTTTTTGGGAATAGATGAAGATGCAAAATTTAAATTTGTTTTGGATTTAGCGGAAAAAATTTCTGATATTAGTAATATTTTTATAATATCTTCGTTAAATAAAGTTAGCGAAGATATTCCTTTGCGCTTTCAAGTTTGGGAACCGTCTATTGAAAGCGCGCGACAAGCTATTCATTTTTTGTCGTTAACTACTACTAGTAAAAAAGTTTTTATTGTTAACGCAGCCGAGGATTTGGAAAATGCTGCGCAGAACGCTTTGCTCAAGACAGTAGAAGAACCCAATAATAATTCGGTTATTTTCTTTATTGCTAAGAATGAGAGCCGTATTTTGCCTACTTTGTGTTCCAGAATGAAGTCTGTTAATTTACCCGTTTTTGATAGAAAAAAATATTTTCAAAAAAGATTGACGAAAGAGGCGGAGGAATATCTTTCTGGTTCTAAAAATTCTTCAACGTGTTTTAAAAAAGTTTTAGCATTGGATGATGGTGGTAAAATGCTTTTTATAGAAAATATTATGGTTTTATTACGTGATAGAATGCTGGATTCCGTCGGTCTTTCCAATTTGAAAATATCTGATTTGAAAAGTGTCGGCAATGGCAATGAAGTTGGAGAATCTTTAAAGATTTTCTCTCGCTTGGAAGATTATAATGTTAATTTTCGTTTGCAGTTGGAAAATTTGGTCTTTAAAATTTCTAGATAATCCATGAATAAGATATTTCCTGGCATAATTTTAATAATTGTGGTTGGTGTAGTTGTTTATCTTGCCCCATGGCTTTCTGGATTTTTTACTAGTGGTAGCTTAGCTAATTTTGGTCCCAATGCTTCGGTCTTCTATTTTTCTAATGATGCTGGACTTAGTTTTTCTTCACAGGATGACGGATTAATGACGAGTGAGGCTATTGATGTTGTTTTTGCTCCCGACCAATCAAGATATTTAATTACTAATCAAGGAGTTTTTGAATTTAATAGTCAGGGGCAAAAGTGGAAAAGATTAAAAGATGATACTGGTATTATGGATTATCCTTTAGTGGTTCGTTCTATGGTCTGGAGTAAAGCTGGCGATGCCTTTTTAGCTATTAATAAAAACGGTCAGGGCAAGATTTATTATTCTTCCGATGGCCTTAAAACTTTGAATGAAGTTTATGTAACTAGCCAAGCCGATTCGGAAATAAAAGATTTACAGATTGATGAATCGGGAAGAATATATTTCCTTTCTTCTGAAAAGATTTTTGGCTATTCCGATAATAATGGCAAGACATTCCGTTTAATGACTCATCTAGATAGTATTTTTGAAAGAATCGTTATGAGCTCCAATGATAATAATGTTGTTTATCTTTGGGGAGCTCAGTTGGTCTATAAGAGTGTGGATGGCGGAAATAATTTTTCTAATTTGAGTGTTCCGTTTTCTGGTATTAATGATTTTTTTGTGGCTAATAATGGAGTGATTTATTCGGCTACGGACAAAGGTGTTTATCGATCTTTTGATGGCGGATGGAGTTGGGTGATTATGGATTCGTTGTTACCAAAAAATTTGTCATCCGGAGCAGTCGCATATAATAATGAAAAGAAATGCGTTTTAGCGGGATTTAATGGGAAATTGTATATTTCCGAAGATGGAGTAAGTTGGGCAATAAAAACAGTCGGAGTTAATTCTATTAATATGATTAAAATCAATCCTTTCAATGCCAATGAGGTATTGGTGGGAATGAAAAAATAACGTTATTAAAAAAATATGGAACAAATAATACAAAAATTTAAAGATGAAGTTGGTAAGGCATTGGAGTTTTTTAAAAACGAGTTGGCCGGAATTCGTTCTAATCGTCCTCATCCAGGATTGTTAGAGAGTGTAAAGGTGGAATATTATGGCTCTAATATGCCTTTAAAACAAATGGCTAATGTGCAGGTGAGTCCGCCTAATTGTTTGATTGTTCAAGCTTGGGATAAAGCTGCTTTACCGGCTTTGGAAAAGGCTATTCAAGCTGCTAATTTAGGGGTTTCTACTTCTAACGAAGGATCTCACATCAGAGTTGTTTTGCCTTCTTTATCAAAAGAACGCAGGGAAGAAATTTCCGCGTTGGTTAAAAGAAAAGCCGAAGAATCACGCATTAACCTCAGACATTTACGTGACGATGTAATAAAAGAAATTCAAAAGATGTTTGACGATAAGAAGATTGGTGAAGATGATAAATTTCGAAGAAAAGAAGAAATTCAGAAGTTGATTGAAGATTTTAGCAAACAGATCGACGAGCAAGTTAAGAAAAAGGAAGAAGAGTTAAATCAATAATTTTAAACAAATGTCTTTAATAATTTTTATTATCGTTTTAATCCTAGTTTTGTCTATCCATGAGTTGGGCCATTTCATTTTAGCCAAAATTTTTGGTGTGCGAGTAGACGAGTTCGGCATTGGTTATCCTCCGCGTATTTGGGGCAAGAAAATTAAAAATACTATTTATTCCATTAATTGGCTTCCTTTTGGAGCTTTTGTGAAAATTCTCGGAGAAGATGGGGATAATAAAGGTGATATAAATAGTTTTGCGAATCAAAAGCCTTGGAAAAGATTTGCAGTCTTGTCCGGTGGAATTATCGTTAATTTGGTTTGTGGAATGTTGTTGTTGGGTGTTGGGTATACCGTTGGTTTGCCGGTTTTAATTAATGAGAATGAAATGGAACAAGTGGAAAATCCCGGTTTATCCATTTTAAGTGTTTCCGGGGATTCTCCAGCAGAGTCATCCGGCTTAAAGGCTGGAGATATTATTTTATCAGCTAAGGTTGGAGAGGAAGATATAACAACTTTAACCCCGACAATTTTTTCCGAGTTCATTAAAAGTCATTTGGGAAAAGAAATTAATTTAACTGTTAAAACTACAGATGGGGTAATGGAAAAAGTTGCCGTAGCGCGTGAAAATCCTCCAGAAGGGCAGGGGGCTTTGGGCGTGTCTATTGGGCAAGTGGGATTTGTGCAATATGGATTTTTCAAAAGTATGTGGCTAGGTATTAAAAATGGTTTTCATGCTTTTATTAATACTTTTGTTACTGTTTATTATCTAATCAAAGGTTTGTTGGGTATTGGTCCTTCTATTGGAGAATTAGTTGGTCCTATTGGTATCACCGCTTTGGGTAGTCAATCTGTAAAATTGGGTCTCGGTTATTTGTTGCAATTTTTAGCTGGTATTTCTATTAATTTGGCGGCAGTTAATGCTATTCCTCTCCCGGCTTTAGATGGTGGAAGAATTTTATTCGTGTTATTGGAAAAAATAAAAGGTAAGCCAGTTAAAGCAAAAACTGAAAATATAGTTCATACTGCCGGCTTTGCTTTGCTTATTGTTTTATCCGTTTATATAGCAGTTAAAGACGTTATTAGATTGTTTTAAATATTATATTGACGCAGTAAAAATAAGAGTTTAAGATAATATTGTTGTTTTATGCGATAAATTTATGGAGAAAATAAATAATATTAATTTAGAACCAGAAGAAGATAAAAATATTTTGAAGAAAGCAACTGAAAGCATGGAAAAAGTCGCTGGAAAAGTCAGCGAATCCTTTGATCATTCAAAATTAAAGATAAAAACTATTGATAAAATAAAGGCCGTGTGGAATGGCGATAGATTAAATCATTATGATGGCAAGTCTGCCAAAGCAATGACTAAAAGGGAAGCGGCCGATGAGAAGATTAAAATTTTAACGGAACAAAATGAAGCGAAAGAGAAGCGTTTTAGGGAGCTTGGGGAAAAATCTTTTGGCACTCAAGATGTGCTTTTGTCTAAGGTTGAAGCAGAACTTTTAAAATCAAGGCAGAAAAATATAAAAAAAATTGAGAGCGCAAAGAATAAGAAAGACAAAGCTGAAACTCGTGTCAGATATTATGAGAATAAGAAAACTGTTTATGAAAATAAAGTAAAAAATACTGTTGGTAGAGTCACGGAGAAAGTTGATAAAAAATTGAAGCCTCATGAAATAAAGTTAGCGAATATTGGGAGTAAAATTGACGTATTAAATGAAGAAGTTGGAGTTTTTGAATCTGATAAAATAAAGCTCACAAAATACGTCGATGGTTTAAAGGGTAAACTAGAGGGCGCTATTTTTAAAGAAGAAAAGAGGGGCATCAAAGAAACGATATCTAAAATAGAAGTAGAAATTAGAAGAACTGAGAAACTTAAACAGGAACGTTTAAATGAAAAATCTAAATTAGAAAATGCATTCGCTAAAGTAAATAAAAAAGCGGATAAATGGAGAGACATCCGCAATGAATTTAGTCGTTTTACCAATAGGGGAATAGAACATAAAAATATAGAAAAAAATATTGAAAATCCTGATTTAGGGGATGAGAGAATTAAGGGTGATAAGTCTCCGGATGGAAAGGAAGGGGGCGCAAGAAACTCAAGAGAAAGCATATCAGAAGAGGCTCGTGTTTTTATTGAAAGCGTAGATAAGGGCGGGATTCCTATGATGATTACCAATAGATTAAGAGTAGTATTGGATGCTTATGGTTTTAATGAAGAAGAGATAAATTCAAGTAGTCCTGAAGATCTAATCGCTAAGTTGAAACTTCGGGTGGAAAAAGATGAAAAGGGATTTACAATGTCCTTTGCCGATTATATTAATCATTGGAATAAGCGCTATGGTAGTCATTTGAAAATAGAATCAAAAGCCTTTACTGCAGACTTCTTGAAAAAGGAATCAAATATCTCCGCCTTAGAAGAACAGATAAGGATGCAATATATGATTATGAAGAAGAATAAAAACATTTCCAGTTCTTTTTCCAAGAGAGATTTGGAAAAGAGTTTAAAGGGTTTGAGGCTTTTATTAAAAAAATAAGATATGGATCAAGATAATAATCAAAAAATTAATCAAGAGGATGATTTGGCAAAAGAAGCCGAAGATTTATTGGCTAAGATTAAAAAGACTAATGATGATTTTGAAAAAAAATCAGGAATTTTAGTTAATGAAATAAAAAATGATCTGAATGAAGTAGAAAAGGAATCTGAAGAAATAGATAAAGAATTGGAAGGCGTTTTGGCTGAGGCGGACAAAGAAATTAATGAAGCGGATGAAGAGTTTATGAAAGATGAATATGAGAATGAAGATGATGATGATAAAAATGATGATGATTTAGAATAATAGATAAAAAATCGGTCACTTATGGTGGCCGATTTTTTTATTTTATCATTTTTATAAATTCCTCTTCATTTATTATTTTTATCTTCAATCCTTGAGCTTTGTCATATTTGGATCCTGGTTCGGATCCGGCAATGACATAATCAGTTTCTTTGGAAACATCTGAAGATATTTTCCCGCCTAAGTCGCGAATTTTTTCTTTCGCTTCATCTCTAGACATTGTTTCTAAACTACCGGTCAAAACGAAGGTTAGATTGGCTAGTTTTTTATTGTTGGAACCTTTTTCTACGACTTTGAAGAGAACTCCATTATCCTCTAATTCATTGATGAATTTTTTGTTTTTTTCTCCTTGGAACCAATGATAAATACTTTCTGCCACTTTCGGTCCAATATCAGGAATCTCTTGCAGCTCTTCAATGGAAATTTTCTCCATAATTGATAAAAGTTCCGTTGGTTTATTTATTATTTTTTTAAAAGAAATAAATTTTTCCAGAGCAATTGCAGTTTCTTCTCCTACGTGAATTATTCCTAAAGAGTAAATAAAGCGGTGTAATTCAATGGATTTTTTATTATTAATGGACTTAATGATGTTGGTGGCTGATTTCTCCCCAAATCTTTCCAAGACCGATAGGTCTCCTTCTTTCAAAATAAATAAATCAGAAGCATCGTGTATTAAGTTTTCTTCTAATAGGCGGTCAATTATTTTTGGTCCCACTCCTTTAATATCAAAAGCTGGTTTGGAAACGAAATGATAAAGATTCTCTTTGGAACGAGCAAAGCAGTTTTTATTAAGACAACGATAAATAACGCCACCTTCATCTTTCTTGATAGGGGAATCGCACATGGGGCATTGATTGGGCATTCTAAACTCTTTTTCTTTTCCCGTGCGTAAATTTTTAAAAACTTCATTTACTTGAGGAATGACATCCCCGGCTCTGCTTACCGAAACGGTATCTCCGATTTTTACACCTAACCTTTGAATTTCATCGTAATTATGAAGAGTGGCGCGGGAAACGGTAATGCCTCCAATACCCACGGGTTCCATAATAGCTACCGGAGTCAAAGCGCCGGTTCTGCCGATTTGTATTTGAATGTCCAATATTTTGGTAGTGGCTTCACGAGCGGAAAATTTGTAAGCAATGGCGGCGCGTGGAGCTTTGCCCCTTATACCGGCTTTTTTGAAATCAGATTCGGAGTTAAGGATAACTACAATTCCGTCTATTTCATAGGCTAATTTTTCGCGTATTTTTTGAGTCTTTTGATGGAAATTAAAAATTCCAGCCATGTCTTTCGCTGGTTCGTTGTGAGGGTTAATTCTAAATCCCAATGATTTTAAAATTATATGTTCCTGTTCATGAACTACTTGCCCAAAATCAGTAATTAAAGAATAAGCAAAGAAGTCTAGATTTCTAGCCGCAGTAATTTTGGGGTTTAATTGGCGGATTGATCCGGCCGCTACATTTCTTGGGTTGGCATATGCTTTGCCTCCGGTTTTTTCTTGTTCTTGATTAAGTCTTTCAAAATCTTTTTTGTTTAAGAAAACTTCTCCTCTGACTATAATGGTTTTGGGGAAGTTTTTCTCTAATTTCTCAGCCATTGCCATTAATCCGGAATTTTTTAAATTTTTTATAATATGATCTTTTTCCAATAAACGTAGGGGTATGGCCTGTATGGTTTTGAGATTTTGCGTCACATCTTCTCCGATTTTTCCATCTCCACGTGTTGATCCAGTTTTGAATACTCCGTTTTCGTATTCTAATTCAATGGCTAGACCATCTATTTTTAATTCGCAGTAATATTGAAAATCCGTTTTTTCCAGTTCATTATTTAAAAAGTCGGAATATCTTTTTTCCCATTCGCGCATTTCCTGTTCTGAAAAAGCATCGTTGAAAGAAACCATTGGAGTCAGATGGTTTACTTTTTTGAATTCTTTGAGTGGTTCTCCACCTACGCGTTGAGTAGGGGAATCGGGCGTGATTAAATCCGGAAATTTATATTCCAATTCTTCCAGTTCATTTTTTAAAGAATCAAAAATAGCGTCGGAAAGATCCGGCTTGTCTAAAACATGATAAAGATAGCGATGATAATTAATTTCTTTTTTTAATTTTTCAATTCTTTCTTGTGCTTCTTTTCTGTCCATATGATTTATAATCGGTTTTATTTAGTAGCTTACTTCCATGGCACGATTAACTCTTCCGGCTGTACCGGTGCAGCGAATGCAATTAATGCAATCGGATGAACAATCATAGCTGGTGCCATTTCCCATTTCTGGTGTTAAAGCGTTGCCTTTATTTGTTGTGAAAAGTCTCCATTCTATCCCTGACTCTGCGGCATAAATAGCTTTTGTTGATTGATTGGTATTTACCATAGAGCGCAATTCATAAAGAACCATTCCTCCGATGGCAATAGCCAACGTAAAAGTACTCATCATAATTAGGACTGTAATGAGTAATACTTGCCCGTTTTGTTTATGTTTGAGGTTGGTATTCATGATTTTTACATTGTGCCGGTTTCCAAATTTCTCGGACTAATTGTAGTTTGTAAATTATTTATTACTTCTTGACTACTAAATTTACTGGAAATTTTCATCTTTATGGTTATTTTGATTTGTTGATTGTCGTATCTTTTTTCTCCGGCCAAATCAAAAGATAATTTCTTTACTCTGACACCTTGTGCGGTTATTGGTTCAAATTCTCCTCCGGATACTGAACGTTCTAATGTTTCGTTATTTAATCTGTAAACAACCGCTTCGTCGCGATAACTTAAAAAACTCAATTGATCTTCCAATGGAGCGAAGAAAGAAGTGCCCATTCTGATATCTCTAGCCATCATTTCTAGAGCGTATGCGAGATTGTCGTTAGCATTAAGAGTGGCAATGGTTTGACGTTGACTTCTCAATCCCGTTAAAAAAGCGGCTGAAGTTGCGGCCATAATAGTGGTAAAAAGACCAATGGAAATCAAAACTTCCGGCATGGTAAATCCTCCGATTTTTTTGAGATTGGCTTGAGAATTATTTTTTTTATTTCTTATCATAGCCAGTTGAATAAATGATCTTCTACGACTGTCTCAAAATTCTTTCCGCCCTTGGCTGACCAGGTAATAATTGATTTCACTATTAGTTCGTTGCTGTTTACCGCTTTCAACTCTATTTTTCTGTAGTAAAAAGTTGGATCGCCGATGGTGTAGTTGTAGCCTTCTATTTCATCAAAAAGTAATGGTTGTTCCAGAAGTAATGGTTGCTCCGGTCCTTCTTCGCTGTATTTAATTAGTTCGTTATCGTGGTAATCAACTTGATATGTCCCGTCTTGTAATCCGGTAAGCCAATTTTTTTGTTGCGTCCAATTGTTATCTCTGATATTTCTTACTAATTCAATTCCTTCTTGTGCTAAATTGGCGGCAGCTAATTCATTAAAGGCCGTAGTGGAGAATCCCATGCTGCGATTAACTAAAACCATTAATCCTGTAATTCCCGAAACAATTAAAGCAATCGCAATCATTGATTCGATTAATGTAAATCCAGAGTTTTGTTTTATTTCTTTGTAGTTCATTCTTTCTTTATTTTAAATATTTATTAAAATGTGGAAACTTGTCCGGCCTTGCTCATTTTAATTTCAATTTTTGCTCCACTGATAGCTTTTATTGTAATAGAAGCTTCATCTATTTCCGAGGGAGTAAAGTATATAACCGGATCGGGGGGGAGATAGAAAACGCTTTCAATATTTTTTTTATCAATAAAAATGGATGTGCTAAAATCAATTACTTCCACATCAGCTGAACCGTCGGTGGGTCTTATATGTTCGGAAGCTTTACAATTTGTAACAGACAAGTCGGCGTAAATAATATAGCGATTCGGTTCTGAGACGTCGTCAAAATAAACTCCGTAACCGCAAGGATGAATGATATTTCCTTCGCTATCGGTAAAAGTGGCGGTGGTCACTGCTAGATTTTTAGCGCGATTAACATCGGTTACTATTTTAGCTCCTTGTCGGAGTAAAACAGAGGCATTTTCTCCGCTTTTTGAATAGGTAATTAAAATTCCGCTTAAAAGCGTCAAAACACCAATAGTGACTAGCATTTCAATAATTGTAAAGCCGGAGTTTTTTTTCTTCCTCATGACTATATTTTAACTTATTTTTATTCAATAAAAAAGGCTTTATCCACACAAAGGATTGTTTGCTTTATTTGTCGGGTGTATAATAAGGGAGTAGAGCTTCTTATTTGAAGTTCGTACGTTTAAATAACAAATAAAGTCGCATTAATTTTTAAAAAACTATGGATCAATTCACTCCAAATCAACAAATGCCGGTGGCCCCAAAGAAGTCCAAAATGGGTTGGATCATTGCCGCTATCGTAGTTGTTGTCGTTGTTGTTTTATTGTTTGTACTAAAAGTTATATAGTACTGACAAATATATTTAGTTATGGCTGAAATTATTATTGAAAATCCAAAAAAATCAAAAAAATGGCTTTGGATATTGTTGATCGTTGTAGTAATCATTGCTGTTGGCGTTTTCTATTATTTTTGGAAAATAGCCGATAACGGTTCTGATATAACTAGCGACGGTGGTAATACTGAAGTTGTTATAAGCGGGGAATTACCAGAAGGATTCCCGAGTGGTTTACCGATTGAAGCGGGAGCCATTTTACAATCACAAGAGACAAAGTATGACAGTGGAATTGTACAGGCGGTCTCTTATTCTTCCAGCGAGTCATTAGTAAAAATATTTAACGATTATTCTTCTTATATTGTTAGTAATGGTTGGTTGGTTGTTAATAAGCAAGAAAATAGTAATAACTATTTTATTTACGCCACGAAAGATTCCACATCTTTAAATGTAAGCATTTCTCAAGAATTGCCAGAACAATCTTTTGTTATCGTTGCCTATACTAAAAATCAATAAATTGTGTATTAAAAAATCATCCGCTTTAAGCGGATGATTTTTTGTTTGTTACTTGACAAATTATACTTACCAGTTTAAGCTAGTTTTAGTATTTATATTTTTTAAAAAATTAATAATAGGAGGCCAAAGTGAACATTCTTTCAATTTTGTTTCTTATTGTGAAGATTATTCTAATAATTGTCGCTTGGAGACGCGGGTGGAAATGGGGAGTGTTTAATCTAGTATGTTTATATATTCTTGTTTGTATTATAACTGCTTTTTTTATTTGTTTTTTTGGCATTGGTAATGGCTTTGCAATGTTTCTTGAAATTTTTCTTAGCTCCGTATTTATTCTTGTTTTGTTGGTTATGTGTTTTAAAAAACCGATTACGTAATATTTAATTTAAAATCGCTTCGATGCAGGTAATGCATTGAAGCGATTTTTTTATGCCTTTTTTATTTTTTGTCCGTCCGGTTTGTCTTCTACTATATATCCTTGTTCTTTGATTTTATCGCGTAATTCATCGGATAATTTCCAATCCTTGTTTTTTCTGGCTTGCTCACGTTCTTTCATGAGTATTTCTATCTGATCGGGTATTTCCATTTTTTCTTTTTGATTTAATTTCAATCCAAGAACCTCATCCATTTTATTGATAGTTTGTTTTTTTCCTTCGGCTTTTTCGTCTCGTAATAAATTCCATAATACGGCCAAAGCTCCGGGCATATCTAAGTCATTATTTATTTTTTCTTGAAATTCCGCTAAATATTTGTCATTAATTTTTTCGTCGTCTTTGATATCTGATGTGATATTCGCCATTCTTTCATAAGCGTTTTTAGCGCCATCCAAAGCTTCTAAAGAAAAATCTAATGGTTTGCGGTAATGTGTTCCCAAAACCAAATAACGAAAATGCATTGGTTCATAACCAAGTTTTTTTAATTCGCTAATGGTATAAAGACCGCCTTTAGACTTGGATATTTTTTCCCCCCTGGAAGTTAAAAAAGCGCCGTGTAGCCAATAATGAACAAATGTTTTTCCGGTAGCTGCTTCTGATTGGGCTATTTCATTGGTGTGATGAATATTAATGTGATCTTCTCCTCCCGTATGAATATCAAGAGTTTCGCCTAGGTATTTCATAGACATAGCGGAACATTCTAAATGCCATCCGGGGAAGCCGACGCCCCAAGGGCTTTCCCATTCTTGTTGACGCTTGCCCGGGTTTTCAGAAAATTTCCACAAAGCGAAGTCCGTGGGATTTTTTTTATCGCGTAATTCCACGCGTGATCCGGCTTTTATATCGCTAAGATTTTGTCCTGATAGTTCTCCGTAGTGAGGGAATTTAGAGGTGTCAAAATAAATACCATCGGCGGTTTTGTAAGTAAATCCTTTCTGCTCCAAAGTTTCAATTAAAGCCATTTGTTCTTTAATATGTTCGGACGCTTTGGGCCAGACATTGGGCTCGGTAATATTTAATTTTTTAAAGTCGTCTCTAAAAATTTGAAAGTAATATTCGGCGATTTCTTTAGCTGTTTTTCCTTCTTTAGCGCTGGCCTTTTCCATTTTATCTTCTCCTTCGTCGGCATCGCTGGTTAAGTGTCCAACATCAGTGACATTGATGATATGAGTTACTTTGTAGTCATTGAAAATTAAAGTCTTTTTTAAAACATCGGCGAAAATATAGCTTCGTAAATTTCCAATATGCTGATACCAGTAGACAGTGGGCCCGCAGGAATAAATTGAAACTTCACCGGGTTTAATCGGTTTGAATTCTTCCAGTTTTCTTCCTAGAGTGTTATAAAAAAAGATTTTGTTTTGATTCATAATTAACTTATTTGTGCAAAAATTATCATATAATTTTTTCCGTACTTCTCAGCGCATTTGGGGCAATAGGCATAATGAATATAATAATCTTTGGCTTTTTTGTTTTCTTTTGCAAGATGTTCATCCATTTGTTTTATAAATTTTGGAACATCTTTGTATGGTCCGGCAAAAACTTTACTGAAGAACAATCCGGAAACACCGATGTTATTTGCTTTTGGTATTTCTCCGGCGACGGATAAATATATTTCTGACTTGAAGGCGCTAGGGTCGCGGAATAGTAATAAGACATCTTCTGGGTTGCTTTCCGTCATTTTCGCTTCTTCCATCATTTGGCACATTTTTGTAACTTTTTTATTTATTATGGATGGAAGGGGCATGTGGAAAAAAGTTGGCATCGTTTCTTTGATAAATAGCTTGTTATTCCATTGGTGAGTTTTTACTTCCCATTTTTCCGGATGGAATTCTGGGCAGCAGATTTCTTTGTTATTTAATTCGTTCATATTTAATTTGATAATAATCGCGACAATTGTATTAATATCTTATCATTTACGCATTTGAAAGGCAATTGTAAAAAATCCCGATTATTTTGTGATTGGTCGGGAATATATTTGTAAGTTTAAGGGGCGTTTTATTTATTTTTTTCTAAAATAGCTCTGTTTAAATACATAAATGGGATATTAATAATACCAATCAGCCATTTCACGGCGGTTTGCCCGATAATTAGTGGTAGAATTGGCATTACACCCAAGAAGGCGAGAGGAATAAAAATTAGTGAATCTATTAAGAGGGCAGGAATAGTACTGAAAATATTTCTCATCCATAAATGTTTGCCTTTAGTTATTTTTTTGAACCAGGAAAATATATAAGCATCGGCATTTTCGCTAATAAGAAAAGCAATCCAACTCGCCAAGGTAATGCGTGGTACTAAGCCAAAAATTTGTTCCCAGGATTTTTGTAGTGTCCAGTAAGAGGCTGCCGGTAATTTAGTGCCAATCCAAAAAAAGAAAATCATAGCCACTTGAGAAATGAAGGCGATGCCAATCATTTTATGGGTTTCTTTTCTCCCGAATTTTTCATTAACAATATCGGTGAGTAAAAAGGTGACGGAAAAAATGATGATTCCGGCCGGTCCGGTAAAAGTTTTAAATCCCAAATTAAATTCGGCTACTTTGGTTGCTAAAATTTGCGCCACCAATATAAAAGTGACATAAAGTCCGATTAACAAATCAGAACGATTGTATTTTCTGGCATACCAGCTACCTAGTAAGGTGAAGCTGGTAACGCCAATAATCCAAGCGATTAACAATAAAATACTCATTTTGTCTTTTGTTGCATTATTTCTTTTAATTTCGGCAATAATTCTTTCATTGTTCGTTCTCCGATTGAAATTTTGTCTTGACCGTCAACAAATTCATACCAATAACTTTTGCTAACATCCATATCGATGACTAAGTCCGCGTTTATTGTATTGAGACGCGCCAAATGATGACGCAAGATGTTTAATGCGTCGTTAGCTGTGTCATACCATCCAGTTTTAAATTTTTCGTTGTAGTAGTGCTTATCTAAATTGACGGCAATGACTATATCCGCTCCCATATTTCTAACTATGTCTACCGGAACGGGCGCTGATATTCCTCCGTCGACCAGCATCCTATTTTCTATTTCTACTGGCTTGAAAACCAGGGGAATAGAAATGCTGGCTCTGATAGCTATTGCCATTTCATTTTTGTCCAAAGTTATAATTTCTCCTGTTTTTAAATCCGTCGCTACAGCTACAAAGGGGATTCTGCAATCTTTGAATTCTTTTTTTCCGATATAGTCTTCAATAAATGTTTTTACTTTTCTCCCACCTATTAATCCTTGTCCCAAATGCGGATCGATCATAGAAAATATTTCGCGCCAATTAGTGCTTAATGCTATCTTTTCAATAATATTGATATCTATTCCGGCTGCATAAAATCCGCCAATCATGGCGCCAATGCTAGAACCGGCAATAAAATCAATCGGTATGTTATTCTCTTCTAAAACTTTAATAACACCAATGTGAGCTAATCCTCGGGCACCACCGCTACCTAGAGCTAAGCCGATTTTTGGTTGTTTTATTTTTTCCATCTCTTTTATGGTTTTTAAAAAATTGTCTTGGCGGAGGCGAGAGGATTCGAACCTCTGATACCATTTCTGATATACCAGTTTTCAAGACTGGCCCTTTCAACCACTCAGGCACGCCTCCAATAAGGATATATTAATTTATTTGCGGCTTTTAGTCAAAATTATTTGGACTTTTGGATAAAGTCCCTGTATTTTGTTATAATGATACAAAGATAAAGTTTTTTATAAAATGAAGTTTGTTGCCGATTTGCATATTCATTCTAAATATTCGCGCGCCACTTCCAAAGAAATGAATTTGGAATCTTTGGATAAGTGGGCGAAAATTAAGGGCATTAAAGTAATGGCTACCGGTGATTTTACGCATCCGGCTTGGTTTCAAGAAATTAAAAATAAATTAGAAGCAGCTGAACCGGGATTATATAAATTAAAGGGTAGTGAAACGGGTACTCGTTTTTTATTGTCCGTAGAAATTTCCAGTATCTATTCTCAAGGTGGGAAAACTCGACGTGTTCATAATTTGATTTTAGCGCCTAGTATGGAGGTGGCAGAAAAAATAAATATCGCATTGAGTTGGCAGGGGAATATCAAATCAGACGGTCGTCCGATTTTGGGAATTTCTTCTATGGATTTGGCAAAATTGGTTTTTGGCATTTCCGAAGAAGCGGTAATTATTCCGGCGCATGCTTGGACTCCATGGTTTTCGGTTTTTGGTTCTATGTCCGGTTTTGATACGATTGAAGAATGCTTTGGAGAATATTCCGATAAAATTTTTGCCATTGAAACCGGTTTGTCATCTGATCCGGCTATGAATTGGCGTCTATCTAAATTGGATAATATTTCTTTAATTTCTAATTCTGATTCCCATTCCGCGGAAAAAATTGGCAGAGAGGCTAATGTCTTTGATACGGAACTTTCTTTTGCCGGTATTGTTGACGCGATTAAAAGTCGTGATTTAAAAAAGTTTTTATATACCATTGAATTTTTCCCTGAAGAAGGAAAATATCATTATGACGGACATCGTTTGTGTGGGATAGTATTGCCTCCGGAAGAAACTAAGAAAAAAAACAAAATTTGTCCGCAATGCGGCAAGCCTTTGACTGTGGGGGTTATGTATAGAGTCAATGAGTTGGCGGATCGACCTAATAATTTTGTTTCTAAAACTCGTGTGCCTTTTAAAAAGATAGTTCCTTTATCGGAAATTATTAAAGAAATTTTTGGCGTTGCTTCCATTACTAAAAAAGTGAAAGCTGAATATGAGCGTTTAATTGATGTTTTCGGCACAGAATTGGCAATTTTAATAGATGTGCCCATAGAAGAAATCAAATCCCATGGTTTTAATGAGTTGGCCGATGCTATTGATAGGGTGCGTAATGGAAATATTAGCATTCAGCCTGGTTATGACGGTGAATATGGTAAGGTTTCCATTTTTGAGAATAAATAAAAATTTTGTTTTAATCGCAATTTTTTGTTAAAATAATAATATGGCATCAAAAACTAAAATATATTGTTTGAGCGAAAGTAAAGGCGTAGGCGCTTCTAGCTATCTTGTTGATTGCGGGGGCGATCAGATTTTGATTGATTGCGGACTTTATCAAGGAAAAGAATACGAAAAATTAAATTATGACAAATTTAGATTTGATCCTGCGGATTTAAAAGCTGTTTTGATCACTCATTCGCATATCGACCATACTGGTCGTTTGCCCCTTCTTGCTAAAAGAGGTTTTTCTAAAAAAATTTATTCCACTCCTCCTACTAAAGATTTTGCCGATTTGATGTTGAGAGACACACAGGGCCTCTTGGCTGATGATGCTGAAAAAAATAGAGAGGAAGAACTTTACTCCGCGGCTGATATTGATAAATCTATGAGTCTGTGGGAAACCGTTGAATATCATAAAGAAGTTGAAATCTCTCCAAAATTTTCCTTTGCTTTTTATAATGCCGGGCACGTACTGGGTTCTTGTATTATTCTTTTAAAAATAAAAACATCGCCCAAAAAAGAAATCAGAGTTATTTTCTCCGGAGATTTGGGTAATCCGCAAAATCAATTATTACCGGAGATGGAAGAACTTTCTGAGGGAGATTATTGTTTTGTGGAATCAACTTATGGAAATCGTTTGCATGAAAATTTAGACCAAAGAAAAAATCTTTTGGAGGATACTATAGAAGAGGCGGTTATGAATAAGGGAGTTTTGATGATTCCGACTTTTGCTATGGAAAGAACGCAGGAGTTGTTATTTGAATTGAATGAGCTAGTGGAGAATAAACGAATTCAACAAATTCCTATTTTTATAGATAGTCCTTTGGCTATTAAGCTTACGGAGGTTTATCAAAAATATCTTACTTATTTCCGTTTGGATGCGTTTAAGTCTGTAAGTAATGCTTCCGATAATTTCTTTGATTTTCCTGGGTTAAAATTTACTATGTCTTCGGAGGAATCCAAAGCCATTGCTACGGTATTACCGCCGAAATTAGTTATGGCCGGTTCTGGTTCTTCGCAGGGAGGGAGAATCTTGCATCATGAAAAAAATTATTTACCCGATCCCAATAACATACTATTAATAGTGGGTTATCAAATGGCAGGAACATTGGGTCGCAAGCTTGTAGATGGAGAAAAGGTTGTTAATATTTATGGAGAGAAAGTTTCGGTAAATGCTAAAGTGAAGGAAATATCAGCTTATTCAGCGCATGCCGATCAATCTATGCTTTTGGGGTGGATTAAGCCTATGCGTTTTACTTTGAAAAAGGTTTTTGTGGTTCATGGCGATCCAGAAGCGCGGGAGGTCTTATCTAGCAAGATACGTGATTTATTCGGTTTATTGACCGAAAGTCCGGATCATGATTCTATTATTGAATTAGACGATTCTAATTAAGAAATGATTTTAATCGCTTCGACGAAATCGTCGAAGCGATTTTTTGTTTGCCAAAATTCTTTTCGAAATGTAATATAGTATAAACGGAGGGTTGCCAGTCAGTCAAAGGACTGATCCGCCTTGGGCGGAAGTGGCGTTAGGGGTCAAAAATGGTGGGTTGTGCCGAATGGTAAGGCGCTGCTCTCGAAAAGCAGAGCCCCGTAAAAGGGGCGTATAGGTTCAAGTCCTATACCCACCGCCTTATCGTGATTGAGAATTCCTGCCCGCCGACTTGTCTGCCGAAGCTTTAGCAAAGGCAGAAGTTTCGTGCGTAGGCGGGTTTCACCCTCCGCTTTTTTATTTTTTTACTATATTGATATAAAACGGAAATCATACGGATAACTTACTATCGTAAGTTATCCGTATGAAAATGTGACTAGTGATACTTGACGGGTCTCACTGAAGAATTATAATTAAAAAAGATATTGTCAGAATTATTTTTTAAAAAGGTTTCATAATAATGGAAAATCAAGCCAATTTTAATAATTCGTCGGGAAATTTAAATAATCAGCCTAAAAAACGTAGAGTTGCTTGGATAATTATTGCTTCAATAATTATTTTAGTGGCTCTTTTTTTGTTGTTTGGCGGATATGATGGAATAAAAGGAGTTTATAATAATTGGCAAGATCGAAAAAATGCCGCTCTAATGATTAAGGGATACAATGAAATGATGGATAAAATATCCAAAACCCTAACAGAGGATACGTATGGAGGAAAAACGCCGCAGGAGACTTTAGATATGTTTATTAATGCTTTGGAAAAGGGTGATATAGAATTGGCGGGAAAGTATTTTGCTTTAGATGACAATTTAAGCCGGCAAAAATGGGAAGATGCTTTAAAAGATTCATATATGAAGGGAGAGGTTCCTAAAATCATTGGTTTATTAAAAAGACTAGAAGCATCTTCGGAACAATCTATCTTGGAAACAGAATATGAATTTATTGTTTTAGGAGAAAATGGTCTGGCTGACTATATAGTGCATATGAGATTGAATGAATATTCTAAAGTTTGGAAAATAGTATCAATGTAAAAAATAAAAGGCCTTTTTAATAAGAACATTAATTTTAAAATATGCCTGAAATAAATATAAATAAACCGATAATATTAATGTGTATTATTTTTGTCGGTTTATTTTGTGGCAATCGAAATGTTCTAGCTTATGATAATTCAGTTACTCATCCGGCTCTAACGAGGGAAATAATCAAATATTATAATAATTATTTTAATAAAAATATTAGTGTTAATGATATGGAGGCGATTGTGGGTGGTAGTATTGGAGAGGATGAGCCGGCAGTCAGGACTCTTAATCATTTTTATGATCCAGTGAATAATAGTGGATTGAATTCTTCTCATACAGGAATAATTAGCCCAGTTTATGGGTTTTTGCTTCCATTTTCTAAGTCAGCCAAAGAGTGGGCTAATAATTCTTTTGCGCAAGCTAATTTTTTGGGGGAATTTTATGCTAATTCTGCTTTGAATCCTTATGCGAAATTAGCTAAGAATGTAATTGATATCCAAACTACATATACTTGGAATAAAGCGGTTTATAAATATATTATTGGTGACAAACGAGCGGCATTTGAAAGCTTGGGTCATGTTCTGCACTTATTGGAAGATATGGCAGTACCGGCTCATACAAGAAATGATCCTCACATTTCCGGCGATCCTTATGAAGGGTATGTTGCTAAAAATATTGGGAGTAGTATTGATCTAAGCGGTTTAAAGCCGCCTTTTATTTTGTCTAATTTAGATGATTATTTTGATAGTTTGGCAGCTTATTCCAATAATAATTTTTATAGTACTGATAGTATTGGAATGCAAAATGACTACAAGCTACCAGAATGGAATTATCTTAATACGGAAAAAATTGGAGATTTTATATATGCGAAGAATAGTGATGCTCTTGGGGAATATTTTTTGGTCAGAAGAAAATTATCTAACAGCGTTATAATTTCTTCCAATGCAAATATTAATTTAGACGCATCTTTAATCCGTGATAGCTATTGGTCCCATCTTTCTAAACAAGCAATCTCTTATGGAGCAGGATTAGTTGATTTATTTTTTAAGGAAATTGATAGATTAAAAAATGATCAATCTTTTTTGAGTAATCAAAAAACAACTTTTTTAGGAAAGGTTGTTGGTGCGGTCGGTAATTTTATAAATAATGTTGGAGATATTTTATTTAATAGTAACAATCAAAATATTCCAATAATTTCTGCTTCGCCCAGCGTAACATTAATGCCTAGTCCCATAATAATTTCTACGCCAAGTCCTCAAGTAAATGGGGTGTTTTTAGAGGTTGACCATGGCGTGTTGGGATCTTTTACTCCGGCTGTAACACCTAAAATATCTGCAACATTGAGTCCGACCTTGATCCCAATAATAACTCCGACTCCAACTCCCACCGTAATTCCATCTCCAATTTTAACCCCAACTCCAACGCCGAGTCCCACGCCTATTAGTTATGGCGGTGGTTATTATGCTGGGGTAGTGGCTGGAACGAATACGATTACTCCGACTCCGACGCCAATCTCTACTTCAACGCCTACAATAACCCCGACGCCCACTCCAGAATCAAGCGCTGAGCCAACTCCAACTATTACTCCAGACCCTACCGTCGAACCAACGCCAACCGTCACTCCAACACCTCAAATTTTAATTTCAGAATTTGTTTATGATGCTGTTGGGTCTGATGAAGGAAAAGAGTTTATAGAGTTATACAATGCCGGGGATAATGATGTTAATTTAAATAATTGGTCTTTGCGTTTGAAAATTAATGAAGCTACTTCTACGGAATCGTTGGTTATTTTTGGCAGAAATGAACAAGATAAAACCGTAATAATGGCAAAAAGTTTCTTATTAGTAGGGTTAAATAACTATGATGCTGTGAATTATAATAATAAAGTTGCGGATGTGGCCCGTTCTGCTTCATTAGGGCAGCAATTGGAAACAAATTATCAAATTCAATTATTGGATGGCGAAAATAGCTTGATCGATTCTATCGCGTATGTGTCTAACTCTGTTGGAGAGGGAGAAAGTTTGGAAAGAAAGGCCAATTTAAATTCCACTATTGATTCCATGATTAGCGGTATAGATCAATATGCCGGTAATAGTTTTGATGATTCCGATGGTTTATTAAATTTTATTATCAGAAATAATCCGCAGCCACAAAATTTTGAAGATTTGCCGGAGCCTCGACAACAACCGCCCAAGATTATTAATTTATCAGGGGAGATTAGAAATGATACGAATAAAATTTTATTGTTTAATTTAGAAAGCGCAACAACCAGTGAAATATCTTTTGTTGTCAGATATTCGGCTACTACAACAGATATCATTGAATCTAATTGGAATAATTTGTTGATAGCTAGTACAACTGAAGTTATTTTTGACAGTGTAAATAATAGATATGAATTGAATCTGCTCGATGTTTCTTCTAGTACGGATTATTTTGTTGTTTGCGCGCAAGATCGAGATGGATATCGATCAGTGATTTCAAATATTTATCAATTTCCATTGCCAATTATTATTGAACCATCTCCAGCCGCTGCAATTTTCTTTGAGGGATTTGAAGATTATTCTCATGGTAATTTAGACGGCCAGAATGGTTGGGCTAATGAAGAATCTATCGGATATAGGTTTAGCGTCGGCGGTGGTGTTGTTTATGAGGGGAATCAATCTTTATTTTTTGAATTTTTATATCCGCCCTCGGGCTGTTCCACTTATAACAAACAGGTTGATTTAACTGGAAATGGGATTTTTTCTTTCAAATTACAAGCTTCTAGTACTCAGGGGCCTCAAGGATCATGGTCAAACAGGGCTAGTTTAAAATTCTTTAGTAAAGATAGTCCAGAAATTAATAACTGGCGATTTGGAATGGTACCAAACGATTTTGGTTCTGATCCAAGTAATTATTGTTATCAACAAGCTGCTTTTGTTAATTCATATGGTGGGTATATTTGTGTGCCCGGAGTTTGGATTGATAGTTGGTATAATTTTCAAATTGAGTTTAGTCAGGTAAATGGGGTGAGGGTTAAGATTAATGATAATGAATGGACGGAATGGCAAAGGGGTGGTAATTGGGGAGAATTTACTGGTGGCCTTGGTAAAATCAGTATCACGGCTTGTGGCGGAGTCTCTCGAGATAGTAAATATTACTTCGATAATTTTCAATTTTCTCCAGTGATTTAGAAATAACAAAAATAGATATCAATTATAAGGATCATACGGATAACTTACTATTGTAAGTTATCCGTAGAGTCTGAAAATTGGTCATTATGGAAAAAACACAAATAAAAAAGAATATTAGAATGTCTTCCACAATGAAAGATGTTTTAAAGTTATTATGCGGTGGGGTAGTGATGCCAATGATTTTTTTGTTGCCAGGATCAGCATTGATTATTAAAGATTTTTTAAAAAATCAGAATATAAATAAAAAACATGAAAAATTTAGATATTTTTTAAAACAAGCCAAAGAGAAAAGATTGATAAGAGTTGTTACTAAAAACGGGAATGATTTTTTGGAAATTACCGATTTAGGAAGAAAAGAATTATTGAGATATGACATTGATGAGCTGCAAATCAGAAAATCAAAGTTGTGGGATGGTAAATGGAGAATAGTGATTTTTGATATTCCGGAAAGATTCAGAAATGGTCGTATTGCTTTGTCTCGAAAGTTAAAGGAATTAGGGTTTTATAGTTTGCAAAAAAGTGTTTTTGTTTTTCCGTATGAATGCGAAAATGAAATTGATTTTATTAGAGAATTTTTTGATGTGAAAAAATTTGTAATTTTATTATACTCATTAACGCTAGGGGATTATCATGATTTGATATTAAAGAAGCATTTTGATTTGTTGTAGTTTTTTATTCCCTACGGATAACTTACGATAGTAAGTTATCCGTAGGGTGATTGTTTGAGTGCGTTTTTAAAGTTTGTTATCGATTTTTATGTTGGCTTTAATTCTCGGTCTTTTCAACGGGAATATTTTTTGATATGATATTGAATATGTTATCAAATATTGATTATACAGTTTTCAAAAGTATTAATGATTGGGCAGGAAAAAGCGAGTTTTTGGATAAGCTTGGATTTTTCTTGGCTGATACATTGGGGTATATTCTAGTTTTTATGGCAGCTATTTGGTTGTTGTGGGAATTATGGCATATCAAAAAAGTCACTGAAACATTGGCTAATTTTTGGCATGGAGCGAAAAAGATTTTTATTTTCTTGTTTTCTTCTTTGGTATTAAGTCGTTTAGTGGTCACGGAAACAATTAGGCATTTTTATCATCGTTCAAGGCCGTTTATGAGCCATGATATTGTTGCTTTAATTAATCATTCCGATAGTGGCTCTTTTCCTTCCGGACACATGACTTTGTTTTTCGCTTTATCTATGGTGGTTTATTGTTACAATCGTAAATTGGGTTGGTTGTTTTTTATCGGTAGCGCAATAATGGGAGTGGCTAGAGTGTTTTGCGGTGTACATTATCCTTTAGATATAGTTGGCGGAGCAATCATTGGTATTGTTTCTGCGTGGTTGGTTAATAAATTGATAAATAAATTAGTAAAGTAATTAAATTAAAAAACCGACTCTTATATAGAGTCGGTTTTTTGTTATTAATTGATAATTTCAGCAAATCTATCTGTGCCTCTGACCATTACATCTATTAATTCTTTTTCTGGTTGAATATATTCTTTGAGGATCTCTAGGGCGACATTTTCGTCAAAGTTACGACAGGAAAAAATATCAAAAGCCATATAATTATTTTCGGGCCAAGTGTGAATGGATAGGTGAGATTCTGAAATAACGCAAAAAGCGGTAAGTCCGCCACCACCCGGAAATTGATAAACTTCTACTTCCGAGACGGCTTTCATTTGAAGTGATTCAATAATGCGATTGAACATTTCAATGGTCGCATCTTTATTTTTTAATATTTCTGGATTTTTAACTTTAGCTTCATAAAGTAAATGTTTCCCTTTTTCCATTTCTTATTTACTCGTTTAATCATAAAACCGTCCTGCGACTTTGCATGGACGGTTTTATTTAATTCGAAGTTGATTTTAATTGTCGCTTTTTATTTTAATTTTTTTGACTTTAGCTTTATCAATTTTTGGTAGTTTAACGGTTAAGATGCCATTTTTTAAAGAAGCAGACACGCGATCGCTGTCTACATCAACTGGCAAGATGACGGAACGACTAAATCTTCCCCAATAGCATTCTTGATAAAAGTAATCTTCGGATTTGATAGTGTCTTCTATATCACGTTTGCCTTTGATGGTTACCATATCGTTGGTAATGGAAATATCAATATCTTCCGGTTTTACTCCGGCTACGGCAGATTTAATGATGATATCTTGCGCTGTTTGATAGACATCTATTGTAAGTTGACCTTCTGATTCCATCCAATCTTCTCCTTTCTCCTTTAATAATTCGGAATTTCCAATTTCCAAGTCAACTGGTTTAGAAATTTCTGTATCTGAGCCACCAGCTCTTAAAAATGATTTAAATTTTGAATTAGCCATGTTTTATTAAGAAATAAAAAATTAATCGTATACTAATTATATTTCTTTATTGCTATTTTTTCAATTGTTGATAACTTTGTAATTGTTTAAATCCGCGAGAAATCACAATAGCGCCTACGAATAAAAATACAATCAGAGCCATTGGATAAAAAATTCCCGATTGAGCGTTTAAAACAAAATAATTATAGAAAGAATGAAGAACCGTTGCCATGATTAATCCCGCCGGAAGACAGAAAAAGAAAGTTTTTATTCTATTATTGGATAGTCTGGATAAGCCCCAGAAATATCCGAGAGAGGCGGAAGAGAGGGAATGAAGGAAAACGGTGCCCGCAAAGCGAACAAGTCCGGTAAGAGCTAAATTCATTAAAATAGCCTGAGAAAAATCTATTTCCATAAGTCCGCTCCAAGAAAGATTTTGCATTTGTCCGAAAATAGTGGTGAAGTAGATACGCAAATTTTCTACCGCTGCGAATCCCAGCGCCGAAACGATTAAATAAACCATGGGATCGGTAGCCTCGTCCATAAAATATTTGTTTTTTATCGTGCCCAAGCGCGCGCCCAAAAACTTGCAGATTTCTTCAATGAGGGGATAGAGGAATAAAAATAATAATCCAGCAACTTGACGATTGGGATTGTCTTGCACCCATGGCTTGAACCAAACATTCTCCGCTTGTGCTCCTAGGAGTGTGCTAAGTCCCCCTAGAAAGAATACAAAAAGTAAAAATCTTTTCGGCTCCGGTCGAGCATCTTTTTTTAAATAAAAAGAAAGCCAAATTAAGCTCGGCACAAAAGCTAATAAGAAAACGAAAAGTAGTTTTAAAAAACTATCCCATTCCATATTTTAAATTTAGAGGATTCCTATGCTTTAGGCCATTCCTCGATTATTAATAAATTCTTTTTTTCACCGGGTAATTTTTGATAAATTTCTTCCGTGATAAAGGGCATGAAGGGGTGGAGTAGTTTCAAGTTGGTTTCTAGAATTTTAAATAAAACATATTGAGTTGAGGCGCGTTCTTTATCATTTTGTAAATTAGCTTTTGATTCTTCAATAATTTTGTCTGCAAAATTATGCCAAAAGTAATGATATAATTTTTCTGCGGCATAATATAATTTGAAACCTTCAATATCTTTTGTGACGTCGGATACAAGTTTATCCAATGATTTTAAATTGGTTTTGTCTTTGGCGGATAATTTTATTTTTGTTTCGGGGTCAAAATCTTGGAGGTTCATCAAAACAAATCTGCTGGCATTCCAAATTTTATTGGCAAAATTTCTGTAGCCCCTAATTTTTTCTTCGGAAATAATCGGATCATTACCAGGAGCATTGCCGACAATTAATGACATTCTCAAAGCATCTGAGCCGTATTCGTCGATGACACCCAAAGGATCAATTACATTGCCTTTAGATTTGGACATTTTTTGGCGATCTTTGTCGCGAATTAAGCCATGTAGGTAAACATATTTAAATGGAGTTTCTCCTGTGATATATTTTCCAAAAATAATCATTCTGGCTACCCAGAAAAAGAGAATATCCCATCCAGTTTCCATTACGTCCGTAGGGTAGAAATTTTTGAAATCATCTGATTTTGGATATTCAAGTGTGGCAAATGGCCATTGTCCGGAAGAAAACCATGTATCAAAAACATCAGTTTCTTTGTGTAGTTTTGCGCTTCCACATTCAGGACATTTTTCCGGTTGCCCTTCTTTTATATGAATAATTGGTTTGTGACATTCTTCGCAATACCAAATAGGAATGGAAATGCCCCAAACAATTTGTCTAGAAATATTCCAGTCTTTGATATTTTTCATCCAGTGATAAAATATCTTTTCAAATTTTTTGGTAATAAATTTTACTTCTCCGGATTTTACTGCCTCTACGGCCAAATCACGTAAAGATTTTTTCTTGGATTTTGACGGTTCAGTCATCTTTACAAACCACTGATCCAATAACATTGGTTCAATGATGTTGCGGCATTTGTAGCAAACCGCTACTTGGTGTTTGTAGTCTTCTACTTTTTCTAGCGCGCCATTATGATTTAAAATTTCCACGGCTTTGGCGCGAGCTTCAGTTACTTTCATTCCTTCTAAGGGCCCAGCGTTTTTATTAAAGCGTC
>DAONDV010000001.1:0-94047 GCA_035402745.1 Minisyncoccota bacterium | reverse complement strand
CCGGAGATGTATTGACCGATATAAGAATTAGCGGAATTAGCGTCAATGTCGTTAAATAATTGAGGCGCGGAAGAACCCTGAAGTGTCTGAGGACCAAAAAATTGATACTGTATAGAAACCGGAGTGGAAACTTCTACTCCATTTACACGAACCTTCACACTCAAATTGCCTCTGGCGGGAACGATTGTCGGAATGGGAGTGGGAGTAGGAGTTAATGTAGAAGTAGGTCTTGGAGTTGGTGTTGGAATTGGCGTTGAAGAAGATGTAGGAGTGGGTGTAGGTGTTAGAGTTGGAATAGGAGTTGGTGTTGAAGAAGATGTAGGGATAAGATAATACCCACATTCTTCTATCTCTTTTAATGGACATGCATCAAGGGCTACGCACTGCTGCCCCGTTGGCTTACAATAAACATTATAACCCTGTCTATCATCTGCACATACAAGAGTTTCGATTGAGCAACTCGTATTACAATCACTCCAACCAAAACACTTAATGAATCCTTTCATATAAGCCTGCGATACTTGCGGGGAAATTAAAAAACAAATCGAAACTATCATGAAAAACAAAGCGAAAAAATATTTTTTATTCATAATTTTATGAAAAGTATTTAACGCGAAACCATTTGAATATTATTATATACAATAAATAAGAAAAGAAAAAGAGGCGGGAATATCTTCCCGCCCCCCTTAACATTTAAAAATTCACACAAATTACGCCGGCATTCAGTATAAACTCCGCCTGTTCGCCGTCGCCATGAGAATGTGGTGTTATGCGCGTCAGTTCAATCCATTGATCTTGTCCGCGAATACGAACATAAAATCTACGACCGGTAGAAATATAACTTTTAACTATTTTTGCATCCAAGACAGAAACCATATTTGAAGAGTTGCTATAAGGAAGATCGACAGATGCTATCCACTTGTTTTCGTCAATTTTTTTACAAGATGGCGTATGCCCGCCATGATCATAACTAAATACAAGAAAACTAGTAGGATCATCATATTGAGGAGAAACAACGGGTAACACTCTTTCATAAAGAATTTCTATGACATCACGATTTCTTTCAATCTCAGAATTTTTCTGGCAAGCAACCATAAAAAATGCCATAAAACCAAATAAAACAACCAATATTAATTTTTTAAAATTTTTCATTTTTTCCTCCTTTGTCTCGCCGTATCCGCCGGTTGACGGAATAAGCGGACTATGAAAAATGAATTTTAATTCTAATTTTATTATACTCCTTTCATACCCAAAAGTCAAGTTATTGCCTATCCGTTATAATAAATACAGATTTCAAAAACCCACTCCGATAATACAATCAAAATAAGGTTTCTAATGCTATATTTAATAATAATGATATAAATTTAAGGTAAATTGTAAATTTTTCAAAATGATAATAAAATATAGTATATGAAACTAGAGTTAACCGTATCCAAGTTAGCCAATCAATTTTATTTTATATCCAATCTTACCGAGTGGCATTTTTCATGCAGGAAAGATGATAACAAGAAATGGCTTGAAATGACGGGTCCACTAAATGAAGAGGAAAAGGATGCATTGGATATATTCAAAAATATCCTCCAATTAAATGGATTTACATGCGATACAATAGAAAAAAGTAAATATCTTGGAAAATATTTCCTTTTAAATTCAGAGGAACAAATTTGGCAAAATCTAAAGAAATCAATTAAAGATGAAAATTTTCAAAAAATTAAATGGATTTTTAAAATTTTCGAATCGAGGTTTAAAAAAATATGGAAAGAAGAACTAAATAAAAAAACAATAAAAATATTTGAGGATGAACTTAAAAAAGAAAAATATGACCATCTTTTTAATGATGTAGAAAAAATATTAGGGGACAATAAAAAAAATAAAAAAATTACCATTCACATCCTTTTTTCTCCTCAAGAATATGAAACTACTGGATCCGGCAGCGCCTGCATCGGATTCAATGATATAACGCTTGAATTACCAAAATTAAAAAGAAACACTTGGCAATTAGAATATACTATTTATGTTTTAGCACACGAAATAGCTCATATCTTATCTGATTCACGACAAACAAAAAGTTTGATTGAGAAATATTGTAAAAAATATACTATTCCTACTAAAAAAAACATAAAGAACATAAATTTTCCCACGATTTCTATTATTAATGAAATGATTATCGAAAGTTTTCTTCCTTATGGATATTTAGCGCAAAAATATTCCGACTTTCAATTAGCCCCCCATCTTTTAAACAATTTACCAAAAGGATATAAGGCAATTGAAGATTTAAAAAATAATAAAATTGTTGAATATTATAATCAATTAAATCGATATCTTATATGGGAACTTTATCATTTAGCTATTATCTATGGTAGAGAGAAAAAACAAATTGATGAAAATTTCATCAATCAAGCTACGTTAATTCTAAAAAAAATTATATAAATATCAGCAAAGATTTTTTTAATGTATCAAATACATTATATAATGAAAGAAAAACTAATAATCAAAAACAGTCCCCTTGGGACTGTTTTTTTATTTCAATTCTTGCTCCAATTCTTTTAAAAGCTTTTCCGCTTTGCCTGAAACCCTCTTGGGAATAGTGACATTAACTTTTACTAATAAATCGCCAAAACCAGAACGACCAAAATATGGCATTCCTTTCCCTTTAACACGTAAAACTTGACCCACCTCAGTACCAGCCGGAACTTTTATAATAATTTTTTTATTGGCCAAAGTTTCTATTTCAATTTCCGCTCCCAAAATAATCTGACTAACGGAAATTTTCACTTCCGTGATTAAATCCGCTCCTTGACGCTTAAGATGCTTATGGGGTTTTACATTAACTTCCACATACAAATCCCCGCTTTGACTTCCCCTTTCTCCATCTTCTCCCGCTCCGGCTACTCTAATAATTTGCCCATCACTAATACCCGGTTGAATATTAATAAAAACTTTCTTTTTGGATTTTATTCTTCCCCGACCATGGCATTCTTTACATATCTTCTCGGCAATCTTTCCTTCACCAAAACAATTAGGACATTGCTTCATTGTGGCAAAAGCGCCGAAAAAACTTTGTTTTACTTCTTTGATTTCTCCGCGTCCATCGCATTTCTCGCAAGGTTTAAAATCAGAACCCTTTTCGTTGCCCAAACCGCTACAAGCGCCACATTTTACAAAAGTTTCATAGCTGATTTCTTTTTGAATACCGGAATAAGATTCTTCCAAATCAATATCCATCACAAATCTAATATCAGAACCGGAACGAACCGCTGTTTTTCCCCTTTTTCTGCCGCCCATACCGCCGCCAAAAATACCCTCAAAAATATCTCCTAAACCGGAATCTCCGCCAAAATTAAATTCAAAGCCGCCAGGGAAACCCTGATTAAAATCAAAACCACCAAAACCTCCCGGGGCGCCATTGCCACCGGAAAAAGTTTGACCATATTGATCGTATTGTTGACGTTTATTCTTATCGGAAAGTACTTGATAAGCCTCATTGATTTCTTTAAACTTTGCTTCGTCTCCTCCTTGCTTATCGGGATGATATTTATGCGCCAACTGACGATATGCTTTTTTTAATTCTTCTTCAGAAGCGTTTTTAGAAACGCCTAAAACTTCATAAAAATCTTTAGCCATACATTACGGAATAATAACATTCTCCTTGCTCTTGGCTTCATAACTCATATTAGCGAAACCCAAAGCCATAAAAATTTCGTAAATTAAGAAAGTGAAAAATCTTATAACCAGAGAAATCAATGGGGCAAATATCTTTAAAGTGATAAACAAGACCAACATCAAAGCCACCAATAAATAATCTCTCATATTTTGGGGAATGGATTGGAATTTACCAAACAACCATTGATAAGCGGTTTCCGCCAGAGTTTCTTTCCCTGTTAATGGGCTATTCAATATCTCGGAAAATTTTTGCCTTAAAGTAGAAGCACTCTCACTCATTAATACCTCTTTTTGTTTATTGATAACATCTATATTTCCACTGGTTTCCTGCTGAATTTTTGTCCCAAATGTTTTTTCTATGGCAGAATCAACGGTTTTTTCCGATAAATCATTCATAAATTCATCAACAGTCATACTCCAAGCAAAATTGGGTAAATAGAAATGAACTAAAAAATTACTAGAATTTAAAACTTTTTCTAATCCTTTAGAACTAATAAAGAATCCGTTATTGGGATTTTCCCAAATGGTCAAACCAAAACCAATGCTCCAAAAAAGAATCAAACCAGTCAACACTAAAGAAACTCCGCGTTTAATTATTTTTTGTATATGAATCTTCATTGTCTCTTCCTCGCTTTTAAAAATAGCGAGGCGTCCCCAAATGAAAAAACCAATTAATACTCCCAATAAAATTAATTCTCCCAAACCAATAGAAGAACCCCCTCGTCCCAACAAATAACCAGCCATCACAAACACGGCTTCGGCAACGGCATACAATACTCTGGAATTCTCCCCAAAGATACTTTCCAAAGAAAAAAGCGACACGAACAACAAGACGGAAATTGCCATAGAATAATATCCGGAAAGTCCGAATACATTTTCATGACTAAAAATCTTAGCGATAGAAAATCCTAAAATAGAGCCAAGAATGGCGATCACAGCCGTTAAGATTAAAGTTTTTAACCAATAATAACTTTTCACGCCGTTTTCCTCGTTAACGAGAGAGAGTTTTACCATAAACGATTATTATTTTTTATTTTTCTTCAAAATCGACGTCCTTTGGCTTTGAATCGTCCTGTTTTTCATTATCCGATTGTTTCGTTTGTTCGGCATCGGATGGATTCTGACCATTTTGTGGACTTTGATACATTTTAGCACCGATCTTTGAAATCTCCAAAGATAATTTTTCAGTTGTTTCTTTAATACGTTTATTATCAGTGCCGGACAAAGCGTCTTTCACATCATTTATCTTATTTTCCACTTCTTTTCTTTCTTCGCTTGAAGCTTTATCTCCGGCTTCGCGCAAAGTTTTTTCCGCCAAATAAACCAAATTTTCCGCTTGATTTCTTACTTCCACTGATTCTTTTTTAGTTTTGTCTTCATTGGCGTGAATCTCCGCGTCTTTTTTCATTTTTTCAATCTCTTCTTTAGAGAGACCGGTTGAAGCTTCAATGTGCACTGTCTGTTTCTTGCCGGTAGCTTTATCGCTTGCAGTAACATTTAAGATGCCATTAGCATCAATGTCAAAAGCTACTTCTACCTGTGGTATTCCTCTCGGAGCCGGCGGGATGCCATCTAAAATAAATCTACCGAGGGTTTTATTATCTCCAGCCATTTCTCTTTCTCCTTGCAAAACGTGAATTTCTACGGAAGTTTGATTATCGGATGCGGTAGAAAATACCTGTTTCTTGGAAGTCGGCACAGTAGTATTCTTCTCAATGATTTTTGTAAATACTCCTCCTAAAGTTTCTAGACCCAAAGACAATGGAGTCACATCTAAAAGTAAAACATCGCGGATCTCTCCTTGCAATACTCCGCCCTCCACTGCGGCACCCAAAGCAACAACTTCATCGGGATTAATTCCTTTGTGAGGCTCTTTACCGAATAATTTCTTTACCGCTTCTTGAATAGCCGGCATTCTGGTTTGACCGCCAACTAAAATAACTTCATTAATATCATTAACGGTAAAATTCTTTTCCGCCAAAGTTTGTTCTACTAATTTAACGGATTTGATAATCATATCACCAACTAATTCTTCCAACTTAGCCCTGGATAGTTTCATGACAAAATGTTTAGGACCGGAAGCATCAGAAGTAATAAACGGCAAATTGATTTCCGATTCCATAGTGGTAGAAAGTTCATGCTTAGCTCTTTCTGCCGCTTCTTTTAATCTTTGTAAAGCCAATGCATCCTTAGATAAATCTATACCTTCTTGTTTTTTAAATTCCGAAACTAAATAGCCAATGATTTTTTGATCAAAATCATCTCCGCCCAAATGAGTATCTCCGCCCGTAGCTTTTACTTCTACGGTATCAGCCGAAACTTCTAAAACAGAGATATCAAAAGTACCACCGCCAAAATCATAAACAACAACCCTTTCATCTTTCTTTTTATTCAAACCATAAGCCAAGGCTGCGGCTGTGGGTTCGTTAATGATTCTCTTAACTTTAAAACCAGCAATTTCACCAGCATTTTTCGTAGCTTGTCTTTGACTATCGTCAAAATAAGCCGGCACCGTAATGATTGCTTCTTCAACTTTTTCTCCAAATCTCTCTTCGGCATCAACTTTCAACTTTTGCAAAATCATAGCGGAAATTTCTTCCGGTCTATACCATTGCTCTCCCATTTTAATTTCCACACCACCCGAAGAAGATTCCCTCATTTCATAAGGAGACAAGGATTTGTCTCTCTGCACTTCCTCATCGCTGAATTTTCTGCCTATCAATCTTTTAACAGAAAAAATGGTGCTTTTGGGATTCGTAACAGATTGTCTTTTTGCCAAAATACCGACTAAGCGCTCATTATTTTTTGAGAATGCAACAACGGAAGGAGTGGTTCTCACACCCTCTTTATTTTCCAATATTTTCGGCTCGCCAGCTTCAATAAAAGCCATTGCCGAATTAGTTGTACCTAAATCTATACCTAATATTTTTGCCATATTTTTTTATTTCCCGCCTAGACTCGATTACTCTTCGCCTAGCCGAAGTTGATTAATTATTTTTTACGATCTTGACCTTGGAAGGCCTAATAATCCTTCCATTAAATTCATAACCTTTAATTATTTCTTCAACGATTGTTCCCGGCTTTTCATTCCCCTCGACTTCTTCCATTACCTCATGAAAAGCAGGATTAAATTGTTGATTCAAAGCTTCAATTGCTTTTAATCCCTTTCTTCGCAAGACATCTTCCAATTGCGCTTTGATTAATTCCAAACCCTGAATGATTCTTTTTTCCGTTTCGGTTAGTCCTTCAATCGCTAAAGAATTAACTGAGATTTCAAAACTATCCAAAACTACTAATAAATCAGCAACTAAATCTTCATTGGCATATTTCACGATTTCCTGAGTTTGTTTAAGCGTATCTTTCTGATAATTAAGAAAATCCGCTTTTTGCCTTTGCCAGCCAGCTAAATATTCATCACGCATTTTCTCCGCTTCTTCTAACTTACTCTTTAACTCTTCTATATTATTTTGTTGTTTTTCTTCTTCCATAATTTTAGCTTTTATTTTTTAATTTCAAACTTTTAATTATCTAATATATTAGCGACTGCTTCTAAAATTGCCAAATTCCTTTCATAAAGCATATTTTTAGGACCAATCAACATAAATAACTTATCTTTTTTCAACGGCGTTACTTTAAAAATAACACTAGTACTTTCACTTTTCAAAACCGGGCACTCTCTGCCGATAAAAATCGATCCTTCGGTTTTAGACGCTTCCTCAAATATTTCTTCCATTCTTACATCAATAGATTCAATTTCTTCAAAAATTCTAGAAATTTCATCCTCTGCTGTATCCGGCAAAAGTTGCTCTATGAGATTTTTCCATCCGTGTTTAAAAACAGAATGTTCTCCCGGAGAATAACTTAATCCCAAACCACCACAGAAATTCGCAATAACTTGAGCCGATATCGAGAAAAAGTCATCATCAATATTTCTATCTTGGTTTATTTTTTCCACCCACTGATTAGAAGAACTGGTGATTTTTTCCTTATTGGCCATAGTTTCATTAACAAACCATTTATAAGCTTTGTCAGTAGGAACCCGTCCGGCGGATGTATGAGGCTGATTTAAATAACCCCAATTAGTTAACTCAAAAAGCTCTCGACGTAAAGTGGCGGGACTTAAATCCTTGAAATGTTTAGCGCAAAGATCCTTAGAACCAATAGGTTCTCCTTTCTTGGAATATTCTTTTACGATAAAATTTAAAATTCTTTTTTGTCTTTCGGTGACCATTATTTCCAGTATAAAAAATTAGCACTTAGAAGTCAAGAGTGCTCACCGACCAAAACCCCAAAATGCCTACCAACAAAAAAGCCGTTTTAATCGTATGATTAAAACGGCTTTTATTTTCAATCCGGCAATTGAATAAGGTAAGCATAAAGCATCACCGCCCAACGATATTTTCCCTTATTATATCGCCAAAGCGAATCTCTAATTTTTTCATAACCATATTCAAAACCATGATTTTTGAGAAAATTAGCAATAGACATAATAGCATCATCCCAATTAAACAAATCAATAATTCCATTATTATCACCATCAACAGCAAATCTCTCATAATTCTCCGGCAAAAATTGACAATAACCAATCGCCCCCATATAAGAACCTTTTATAGAAAAAATATCCCAATTGTTTTTTAAAGCGATTTTAAAAAGATAAAATAATTCTCTTTTGGCAAAATCTCTTTTCGTCTGATCGGCCGCATCTCTCACCACCCAAGTATAGAGATAATTTATAGCCGGAGAATCTCCCCCATTCAAACCCAAATCAGATTCCAATCTTAAGATGGAAACAAGATATTCTTGTCTAACACCAGAAACGCGTTCAGCTTCCGCCAATCGAGTCTTATGTTTTTGCCAAAATATCTTGCCCCGCTTTACCGAATCTGGCCGAAATAAACTAAAATCATCTTCAAAATATTTTTCTTTACCGCTAAAATTAAAAAACTTCAATGCCAATCTCGAATCTTTAAAAACTGATTGAATGTAATCATTGGATATCCCGCGCGACAACAAATAATCTTTCAATTCATTTCTTCTATTGGGTATCGAAGCATATAAAAATAAATCAACAATCATCCACAGAAACAAAAAAACCAAGGACATTTTTGTTTTTCTCATCAATCACCCTCCTTACTCTCACAGAGAATAAGCTTAATTTTTTAATTACTAATTCAATATTAACAAATAATAAATACAGGGGCAAACACTGCTACTTGCAAAAATCGCAAAAATCATTAAAATAATAGACAGCTTCTAAAAAATCACAAAAAGGAGACGAATGAGAATGAATGATCGTGAAAGGCACTACTTCGAAAGCATGCTGGATCTACTGGAACCCATGGAAAATGAACATCGCGTCAGTGCCTTGATTGAAGTCAATGGAGTCATCCAAAAGATTTCCACTCAACGCCTAAGGGCCAATGAGGAAGTTCAAGAAATTTCTAGCTTCGTTGAACGCTTTAAAGAAGCCGGGGAAATCAATTTTCAACAATCTACCATATATATTCATGGAAATTCTCACGTTTTCACACTTATTAATTTTTTAATCAATAAAAACCCCAAAACAATTGTCTACAAAAAGAAACTTGTGAAATTAAAAAATTCCACAATAGAATTGATTCGCATTCACAAAAGAGCAAAAAAAAGAGGTATAGAGATTAAAGAAATTTAAAAATAAGCCCCCACTAAAATGGGGGCTTTTAATTTGCAAATATAACATAAATCTTTTACTATAAAATGTAGTATATTAAAAGGAGAAAAAATGACAAAACAAAATTCTTTTATCACAAAATTAAACAATGAGCAAAAAAGAGAACGCCTTGTTTTTTTTGCCAAAAAACAAATTGGGAAACCTTATAAATGGGGCGTGAAAAAATCCGAAATCGGAAAATTTTTTGATTGTTCCAGTTTTACTCAATATTTATATAAACGTATTGGAATTGAATTGCCAAGAACGACAGTTTTACAAGCATATCATGGAGAAGCAATAAAAGCAGCTCAAAAACCACCATTTTTTCAAGAAAAAGATCTAAAAATTGGAGACCTCCTATTTTTCAAAAGCGAAAAAGGACACTATACAAAAGAATTTCCGAACGGCATTGGACATATAGCAATGTATTTAGGAGATGGAAAATTTATACACGCCTCTACGGATAAGGGAGTGCCAAGATATAGTATAGGTCTGGATTTAAAAAACAAAGTCATGTCTGGAAAAGAAAGCGGAGTCAAAATAGAAAATTTTTCAAAGATCACCAATCGCAAAGATTTTCAGGTTGCTAAAAGGATTTTGAAAGACTAAGGAACAAAAAGCCCATTTTATTAAATGGGCTTTTTTAATTGACTTACCCAGCAACATCATGCTATAATATAAAAAGCTTAAATTATTTAAAAATAAAAGGAGGATGTGATGCAATACTTGTTTTTACAACATTTGCTTTACAAAACTGTAATTGCCGCAATGATAATCTCTATTATCGTCTTATTGGTCATAATACCCGCTTTCATTTCACGAAGTAGTAAAGGATGTAATGTGCCGCCCCGAAGAAAGGGTAGATAAATGAGTTGGGATATATTAATCTCCATTTATTTGTTTTCAGGACTGATCGTAGCAACTATAACAGCAGTCTGCGCTAATCCCAAACAAGCAAATAAAAAAGATGAGATTTACGACACTATAACCCCAATAATCCATATAATTGCCTGGCCAATTATAGTCATCAAAACAATTAAGTAAATCTAAAACAAACAGCCTCTCAAGAGAGAGGCTGTTTTTATTTAAAAGGTTTTAATCTTAACTTTTTCCCAAGGGAGCGCTCCAAAGAAGCAAACTTAAAATAAAGATTATCACTAAAATAAATAAAATAACTTTACTAAATTTTTTAAATTTCATTTACTTGTTTAATTAACGACGTAAATTAATTTTAAAGATATTCTTCCTCCAAACCTTTCATAGAGTGATGTTCTCGTAATTTATCCAAAGCTTTAGCTTCGATTTGCCTAATTCTCTCACGAGTTACTTGAAACTCCTTACCCACTTCTTCCAAAGTATGTCCCACACCATCTTCTAAACCAAAACGCATAGAAATAATTTTTTGTTCTCTATCGGCTAAATCATTAAGAATCTGTTTTAATTGATCGCGCAATAAACTATGAGTGGCGGCTTGAGTGGGAGAAACTGATTTTTCATCAGAAACAATTTCACCCAAAAAAGAGTCATCATCGGAATCTCCAATAGGAGTTTCCAAAGATAAAGTTTCCTGGGCAATTTTAGCCAAATGATGAACTTTTTCCACTTCCATACCCATTTCCGCGGCAATTTCTTCCGGCAACGGATCGCGTCCCAAATCCTGAGACAATCTCCTGCGAGCCTGCGAATATTTGGAAAGAGTTTCAATCATATGAACCGGAATTCTGATAATTCTAGTCTGATCAGCCAAAGCGCGAGTGATGGCCTGCCTAATCCACCAGGTAGCATAAGTAGAAAACTTAAATCCTTTAGTATAATCAAATTTTTCCACTGCGCGCGCTAAACCAATATTCCCCTCTTGAATCAAATCCAAAAGAGTTAAATTCGGACTACGATTCACGTATTTTTTAGCAATAGAAACCACCAATCTTAAATTGCTTTGAATTAAAATCTGCCTAGCTTCTCTATCGCCCTCTTGAACGCGTTTTGCCAACTCCCTTTCTCTAGCCGCATTCAACAAAGGAATCTTTCCAATTTCTCTTAAATAGTTTTGAACCGCATCAGAAATTTCACCAAGATCCTCGACACGAGTAGCCTTTTTTAATTCTTCTTCAGACACCTCTCCTTCGGGCGGCAATTCAATCAAATCTTTAGAAGTAATCACTTCCACATCGGCCTTCTCGCACATATCATAAATTTGTTCCAAGAAAGAGACATCATTTTCTATTTGAGGAAACTGAGTCAAAATTTCTGTTTCTGTAATAAAACCGCGTTCTTTTCCTTTTTTCAAAAGAACGTCAAATTTCTCCTGCCAAAGCTCCGCCTTCTTTCCTTTTTTAGAAACGGCTTTTTTCTTAAAGATTATTTTTTTAGAAATCTTAGAGACGCTTTTCTTGATTGGTTTTTTATTCTTTTTCGCAATAATTTTTTTATGTGTTTTTGTCTTTGATTTTAATTTTGCCATGGTTATATTTATTAAAATATTTAAACTTTATTACGAAACTTTTAACTAATACTTAGAAAAATCCTTCAACAGTTCTTTAAATTCACCCAAGTGCCGATTTAACGCTTCCATATCATTATTTCTTTCAGCCACTTTAATTAATTGTGTTTTTTGACTAATGAGACTTTTGAGAGTCTCCTTGCGCAACTCATGAATGGCATTATCAAATTCTCCCGACAAATCCGCGTCTTCCTCAAACTGATATTCAGCCAATAAATTGAAATATCCTATCTTTTCAGACAAAGCGCCATTATCAGTTAAAATAGCACAATCTTTGGCAAGTATCAATGCTTCGGCCAAACTTAGATAATCACCCTCTAAATATTCCTTAACTTCGCTCAATCTCTCTCTAATCTCCTGTTTTTTAACAGCCAAAGCCAAAATTCTTTCAAAAAGCAATTCTTTTCTCGTTTTCAAAATTTTAATCGCTTCTTTAACATCCTGTTTCATTTCTCTATAATCACGAGCATCCAATTGCAACTTTTCCAACTGTTCCTCCAAATACGATTCTTTAATATCCAAATCGGCAGATATTCTGTTAAGCCAATGGGATTTTTCCACTGGATTAGAAAGCCAATGAATTTTAGAAAGCATAAAATCAACAGCCTGTTTTTTCTTTCCAACATCTTCTTTATCCAAATCATTAAAAGCTAAACGATAATAATAATCACCGGACTCTTCCTTTGTTTCTATAATCTTTTTTACTTCTCCGGGATATTTTTGCAAATAATCGGCCAGGTCTTTAATATTTTCCGGCAAACTCAAAACATAAACATTGAAATCAAAGGCTTTAGCCAAATCAATGGCGCGTTCTGTCGCCATTCTACCAGCCTCATCCATATCGTAAGCCACCACCAAAGTTTTAGCCAAACGCTTCAAAAGACGCAATTGATCCTCCGTCAAAGCCGTGCCAGAAGTAGCAATAACATCATCCAAACCATCTTGCCAAGACATTAAGAAATCCATTTGTCCTTCCACTAACACCGCTTCGCTTTTTTCTCTAATGGCTTTTTTATTTTTAGAAAATCCGTATAAAATTTTACCCTTGTTAAAAATAGGATTCTCCGGAGAATTCAAATACTTGGGTTCATTTTCGTATTTAGCCTCACCAAAAATTCTACCAGTAAATCCGGCTACATTATCCTGACTATCAAAAATAGGGAAAATAATTCTGGAACGAAAACGATCAAAATAAAAACCGGCATTTTTAACCGACTTAATGACTAATCCGGTTTTCAAAATATCATCCTGCTTAAATCCTTTTTTTATTAAATATTGATTCAAGGTGTCGCGACCATCGGGCGCAAAACCCAATTGCCAAAAATCAATAGTTTTATCCTTCAATCCCCTCTCTTTCAAATAATTAATAGCCGCCGAACTGCTTTTCAAATACTTCACAAAAAAGTCATTGGCCGCTTCCGTAATTTCACGAATTTTTGATATTTCATCTTTTACACGAGGATCTTCTTTTCTCAATTCCACACCAGCCTGTTTCGCCAATAACCTCAAAGCCTCAGGAAACTCCAAATTTTCATACTTCATTACAAACTTGAAAATGTCTCCCCCCTCTCCACAACCAAAACAATGAAAAATCTGCCTTTCAGGAGAAACCATGAAAGACGGAGTTTTTTCTTTATGGAATGGGCACAAGCCCTTGTAATTAGCGCCAGCCTTGGAAAGCTTAACATGAGTGCCAATTATTTCCACAATATCCAAACGATTTTTAACATCATCTATTACGCCCATAAATCAACTTAATTTTCTTGTTATTGGAGTTTGGGGTTTTTATTTAATCTTCACTTTTACAAAATATTTCTTTCCTATTTTTATAATATATTCTTTTCCTTTTTCCAAAATCATAAATGGATCCTTAATTTTTTTATCATCAATATCAACGCCACCGGCCATAATCAAATTCTGACTAGCTGAATTACTTTTAATGCTTTTATCTATTTGAGGCAATAATTTAAAAAGAGGCTGATTCTGAAAATCCAATGTAACAACACCTATGTCAGTGGGAACTTCCTTCTGACTAAAAGTCTTAATAAAACCATTTTTAGCAGATCGCGCCGCTTCTTCTCCGTGATAAAGTCTAGTGATTTCATAGGCCAAACGCAATTTCAAATCACGAGGATTAACGTTGTTTTTCAAATCACTTTCCATCTTTTTTATCTCCGTATTTTTCAAATCAGTGCATAATTCAAAATATTTCAAGATTAAAGAATCGTTCAAAGACATAACCTTCCCAAACATCATCTCCGGTTTTTCCGTTAAGCCAATATAATTACCCAAAGATTTGGACATCTTCATTTCTCCGTCTAAACCCTCCAGAATCGGCATGGTCAAAGTTGCCTGCGCTGATTGTCCATAAAAATGCTGCAAATCCCTACCTACTAATAAATTAAATTTTTGATCGGAGCCCCCTATTTCTATGTCAGCTCTAACCGCCACCGAATCAAACCCCTGCATAAAGGGATATAAAAATTCATGAAGATAAATTTCATTACCGGATTTAAAACGATTTTTGAAATCTTCTCGTTCCAACATTTGCGCTGCAGTCATAGTAGACATTAATTTCAACATAACCTTCAAATCAATCTTCTTCAACCATTCGCTATTGTAACGCACTTCCGTCTGAGAAGGATTAAGAATCTTTTTAGCTTGTATATAATAAGTTTTTGCGTTTTCTTTAATTTCTTTATCAGAAAGAGCGGGACGAGTCTTAGAACGACCGGAAGGATCTCCAATTAGAGCCGTAAAATCGCCAATAATTAAAACTACTTTGTGACCCAAATCTTGAAACTGCTTTAATTTCCTTAAAACAACGGCATGACCAAGATGCAAATCTTTAGAAGTCGGGTCCACTCCCAATTTAATACGCAATGGTCTATTTTCTTTTTGAGAGATTTCCAATTTTTCTCTCAAAGAATTTTCCGGCAAAATTTCAAAAACGCCCTTTTTTAAAATATTCAATTGCTCTTCTACGGGAGTTTTAACTTTTTCCTTAAAAAATATACTCATATTCAATAATAGTATATAATTTTTGACAACAAAAAACAACCCCGTATATTCCACGTAATATTGATAAAAAACCAACCGCCCCTATGAGGGGCGGTTGGTTAAACCTGCAAGAATGCGAGATTTATTTGATGATTACGAATTGTGATCCTTTAATATCATCCTGATCATCTTTTTTGATGGTTTCGGCTGACAAATCACTTTGAATAACTGAAGCGCCAATATCTTTACCGTCAGTTTCTTTAATTTCCCCTAAAAGAGAATTTAAAGATACGTTATTTTTCTTAAATTCTTTCCAGAACTTATTTTTTTCCTGACGATTTTTCCAAGCTTCGCGAATATAAGCGGAGCAAGCAACGAATGGAATGGCTAACCATTGCCAAAAGGATTTTCCCTTATTGGATTGAGCCATAGATCCGTTGAAGGCTAATGTTTCTTGCTTAATCGCTTGTTTTTCCTTTCTATAGAAAGCGAACCACAAGATTAAGATTAAAAGCAATAAATTCAATATACCTAAGAATTGACACCAAGTGATCTTCATTCCTTTAAATTGATCAATCAAAGCAGCTAAGAATAAAGAATCCAAGAAATCATTGTCGGTTGGTGTGGCCGGCGGATAAACACAAGTAGTGCCTAAAATTTCAGGAGTCGGACTAGGAGTTGCAGTTGCTGTCGGTGTCGGAGTCGGGATGTAAATATATCTTGGACCATAAATTGTGAAATATCCTAAGTTCTTTGTTAATGAAGTTAATGTATTGGCGCTAGTACTTCTAGCAGTCGGCAACATAAACCAATTATTAGCATAGACCGGGGTGTGATAATTAGTAAATGAACTTTCAATATACCCAGAGGTATAACTATTCGGATAAGTAAAATTAATTATCGCATCCTTAGAAAGAGTCACTGTTTGACAATTATCATTCTCGGCAATCACCTGCACAATTTTATTGCCAATGATAGACAAGTTTCCAACCTTAACATTAAGCGCTGATAAATCGCTGGCGCGATAGATGAAAATGCTAATATTAGTATTGGCGCTCACTGATCCCGCTAACACATTATATCTAACACTAAAGCCATCAGAAGTGGAAACATTACAGGTTCCGCCATTATTAGCCGTGGCCACACAAGATGTTTGAGCCAAAGGCAAAGCTAAAAGATTATGCTGACAAATCGGAGGAGTCGGAGTAATAGTAGGGGTCGGAGTTGGAGTCGGAGTGTAAGAACAATAATCTCCAACGCTAAAATTTAAATAACCAGTAGCAATTTGGAAATATTGTTCGCCACAATTGGCTACATACATCTTCTTCCAAACGCCAACATAGATGTTTTTAGTTCCTCCATTAGAAAAAGTGGTGTAAAAACTTCCATTAGGATTATTTGTACTAGTAATATTACCAGTATCTCCAGACCAACGCCATTCACAATAATATCCGTAACATTCAAAAATATCTTGAGTCTTGAATAAGCTTTGCTGTCCAGCACAAACCGGAGTTGGGTCACGATAAATAGTTACCGTATTAATTCCAGGAGGAATACAGGTCGGGCCATAAGTTGGCCACGGAGTGTAAGTTGGCCAAGGGGTATAAGTCGGATACGGGGTGTAAGTCGGGTATGGAGTTGGGGTTGGATACGGAGTATAAGATGGCCAAGGAGTCGGAGTTGAAGAACCAGATACCCTGACGGTAACTTTATCGGAAGCAGAGCCACCATTACCAATACAAGTTATAGTATATGTTTCGGTATAAGAAAGTCTGCCGGTTGATTGAGATCCGGAGATTGATTTAGCACCAGACCAATCACCAGAAGCAAAACAAGAAGTCGCATTGGTAGAAGTCCAGGACAAAGTAGCAGATTCTCCAGAAGAAATGGTAATAGGACCATTTGATCGATTAACCAAAAGGTCAACAGTAGGAACAGAAGTAACAATATTATTTACCAATAAATTATCACAACCATAAGCAACTCTTACGGTTCCGCAACCATCAGCCCAATCAGCACGAACTTCAACACAAACACTCTTTGTGCCGGCTGAAGAAAAAGTTGTATTGAAAGAACCATTTGGCTCATTAGAATTTGTATTATTCACACTACCAGACCAATACCAAGTACAAGAAGCGGAATCACATTCATAAATATGGTCAGTTTTAATATTAACAGACTGATTCACATTGGCTGGCTCTGGATTAAAATTGATAGCGGTCGGATGAGCGGTTATCGGAGGGCAAACGGCGCCATTAGCGACGGCAGCCATACCAAAAACCGGCCTGAAATTCAAACCGTTTACCATAATAAAAGACAATAAAATAGCTCCAGTAATTAAGCCAAAACTAATTATTAAATTGATACTCTTTTTCATATTCATATTATTTTTATAGATTTTACGCTATTTTTTCGACTTTTCAAGTACCAAACGAAAAGTGATATCATTATATCATACCTTAATATAAAAGTCAACCCCACGAGGAGGGCACACCACAAACAATAAATGCCGTATCCCTCGATACGGCATTTATTAATAAAACATCTAATTTTTATCTATTATCACCATTTCCATGCAATATTCCCCTATCCTTTCTAGAAAAAAGCTTCTCAATATTTTCTTCTGCTATTTCCTCAAAAGATAAAGAAAACTCCGTAGCTAATTGCGCCAAATACCACAATACATCGCCCATTTCCTTGCTAATTTCTTTTTTAAATTCATCATCGATTTTTCCATCTTTATCACGAATCAATTTTTTTATTTTTTCCATCACTTCACCGGTTTCACCGGCCAAACCCAAAGATGGATAAACAAAATTCTTCCCCAAATTGGGATAAATCGCGGTTTGTCGAGATTTTTCTTGATACTCTTTAAAATTCATAATTAAAATTATTAACGCGACTTTTTCGCCACCAAATAAATATTTCCGTTTTCATTTCCTATTTTTTTAATCCTTCCGGAATTTATTATTTCCAGATCCGATCGCTTTGCCAATTTTAATAACTCCCCTTTTTTAAACATATGCACATAACGTTTAACCAGTATTTTTCCATTAGCATCTTTCCATAAATAAAAAACATCATTCCAACCTAAAGATGAAGCAAAAAATAATTTCTTCAATCTGTTTTGAAATAAAATCTTCTTAGCGCGAGAATTTGACCACAAATCCCAAACTGTTAAAATTAAAAGGCCGCCCGGTTTTAAAACTCTTTGCGCTTCTTCCATAAATTCCTGACGCAATTGCTTTGATGGGATATGATGCAAAACGGCAAAACAATAAATTTTATCAAAATAGTCATCGGCAAACGGCAGCTGCAAAGCATTGGCCACTCTAAAATCAGCTTCAGAGTGAATATCTTTAGCCTCTTTGATTAATTCTTCAGAAAAATCCACTCCAATATATTGAGCCCCCCTTTCTTTAATTTCTCGAAAAGCCCTGCCATTACCACAACCCAAATCTAAAACCAAATCATCTTCTTTTATATAATCCAATAAAAATTTGGCATCCGGCCAAAAATAAGTTCGAGTCTTTGAAAAGTGACCGGCAATTCTATTGTAATCAGCTTTCACATCGCTTAATAATTTTTCAGCTCTTTTTTGTCTCATAATTTTAATGCTTAAATAAGTATTTATCGTATAATCTTTATTTTATAAAAATGATTGCTATACTTGCTTTAATATTTTTTCAGCGTAAGATTATTTTATAACAATGAAAGATGAAATAATCAAAAAATTAATAAAAGCCAAGATTCATACGGAAAAAGATTTGAATGATTTTAAAAGAGAAATCTCCAAATCCTCCGGTGAATCCCCAATGTCCAATCGTCATCTATCAATGGCTTATTTAGATTTTACTAAAAATAAGAAAAATAAGAAAGATGCCAAACTGTACGCCTTATTAAAAACAAAAAAAATGCGTTCTTTATCAGGGGTGGCAGTTATTACTATTTCTACAAAACCCTATCCTTGCCCAGGTCAATGCCTTTATTGCCCCACCGAGAAAGCGATGCCAAAGAGTTATTTAAGCAACGAGCCGGCTATTATGCGCGCCATTTTAAATAAATTTGACCCCTATAAGCAAACAGCCAACAGAATAAAAGATTTAAAAATCAGCGGACACCCCACCGATAAAATTGAGTTAATTGTTATCGGCGGAACGTGGTCTTTTTTACCGACAAAATACAGAAAATGGTTTATTAAACGCGCTTTTGACGCCGCTAATGGAAAAACCAGTAAAACCATAAAACAAGCGCAACTACTCAACGAGAAAACCAATAATCGTATTATCGGGCTTACAGTTGAAACTCGCCCAGATTTTATCAATGAAGAAGAAATCACTATGATGCGCGAATTGGGTGTTACCCGAGTGGAAATGGGAATACAAAGTATCTATGATAATGTTTTAAAATTAAATAAACGCGGACATTCCGTTGAAAAATCCATTAGAGCCACTAAACTTTTAAAAGAAGCCGGATTTAAAATCTGCTACCACTTAATGCCCAATTTAATGGGTTCTACTCCTCAAAAAGACTTGACCATGTTTAAAGAAATATTTAAAAATCCTGACTTCCAACCGGACTTATTAAAAATATACCCGTGCGTAGTTTTAAAAGAATCTCAACTTTATAAATCATATTTAAAGGGAGAATACAAACCATATCCGGAAAAAACATTAAATCAATTAATGGAAAAAATAATGTTGGAAATCCCCTATTATTGCCGCATGCAAAGAGTCATCAGAGATATCCCGGCCACCAGTATTGTCGCCGGATCCAAAACATCCAACTTGCGAGAAATGATTGACAGAGAAATGATTAAAAAGGGAGAAAAATGCAAAGATATCCGTTCACGAGAAGTAAAGGATTTATATGATCCCAAAGAGAAAATCCAATTATTTAGAATCGACTATAGCGCATCCGATGGAAAAGAAATATTTTTATCATGGGAAAATAAAGATAGAACAAAATTATTCAGTTTATTGCGTTTACGCATTCCAGAATACGCCTTACAAAAACAACCATTTTTTATCCAAGAATTAGAAGGCGCTGCTTTAATTCGTGAAGTTCACACTTACGGACAACTTTTAAGCATTGGCAAAAAATCTATTGCCGCCCAACATATGGGATTAGGCAAAAAACTTGTTGCTGAAGCGGAAAGGATAGCCAAAAAAGAATTCAAATTAAAAAAGATAGCCGTGATTTCCGGCATTGGTGTTCGTGATTATTACCGCCATCTTGGTTATGAGTTAGAAGGCACGTATATGACAAAAGATATTTAAAAAAATCCGCCAATTGGCGGATTTTTTTAAATTTATATCAATCCGTTTTTTACCTAAAAATTATAGCCGTTATAGCAGTCAGTGCAGCCAGAATCACCCCAAAACCATTTGAAACTACCATAGGCCAATCTTTTTTAGGTTTTAAGAAACCATATGAAGACCAAGCAATACAATTTATCATTGTCGCAATAGGTAAAATTACAGAGCCAATTTGACCAGAAACATTTAATCTAATCTGATCAATGTACGAAAAAAACATGGCTATTCCCATAAGCGCTGCAAACCATCCTATTTTATCAATAATTTTTTCATTCATATAAATTAAATCAATCCAGCTTTTTCTTTCACTTCCTTCATTGTTACTTGCGCGATTTCTCGGGCTTTTTTTGCGCCCTCTTCATAGACTCTCATTACTGCTTTTTTATCTTTCATTAATTCTTCTCTTTTAGTTTTAAACGGCGCAAAATATTCAACAATGGCTTTAGCCAATGATTCTTTTAATTCTCCATATCTCAATCTTTCCAAATTAACCTCTATACCATCAAACAAAGACTTATATTGCAAAGGATTAAACTCTCTCATTAAATTAAACATATTAACCACTGCCGCTGACATAGCCGGGAAATTTTTATCATCCTTTCCTTTTTTACTCGGCTCAATAATTAATTCGTCTTTACCCAAAGAAATTTTAGCGAATAAATCATTGGAAGCAGTGGCCATAGATTTTATTTTATCCTGAATTATTTTTGGCTCATCAAAAACTCCAATATAAGAATTTTCTGAGCTCTTAGACATTTTTTCCAAAGGATTTTTTAAACTCATCAAACGAACAGTCCTAGTTAATAAAGCTTTCGGTTCTGGAAACACATCCCCAAAACGACGATTAAATCTTCTAGCTGTTTCTCTAGCTATTTCCAAATGTTGTAATTGATCATCGCCTACCGGCACGCCCTCGGCCTTATAAAGCAAAATATCCGCTGCCATTAAAATGGGATAAGTAAACAACCCGGCATTTATATTCTCCGGCTGTTTTTTAGATTTATCTTTATATTGAGTCATTCTTTCCAAATCTCCAATCGGCGTCACGCAATTAAAAAACCAGGACAACTCAGTCGCTTCTGATACATGAGATTGGATAAAAAGAGTGCATTTTTTTGGATCTAAACCCAAGGCCAACAAATCAATGGCCAACTGTTCAATCTGTCCCTTCTTTTCCTCAGCCAAACCAGTGCTTTCCGTTAAAGAATGAAGATCAGCTAAAAAAAACAAACAAGAATTATTCTTATCTTCCTGTAAATTAATCCAATTTTTTATAGCCCCAAGGTAATTGCCAAGATGCAATTTTCCGGATGGTTGAATTCCACTTACTATTTTCATATATCTACATTTTACATTAAAATAAACAAAAGAAAAAGCCCCACTTTAAATGAGGGGCTTTTTATATTAATTGCCATTTACGCTACTGAAAATCTAAAAGTTCTTTCGTGATCATCAATACACACGCTCACGCCAACAGAACAATCGCTTATTTTAAATACTTTTAATATCTTAAACGCCACTTTCTTCGCTGGCTTTTCTGATATTTTTAAAATATCACTGGTAAAAACATCCTTCAAAGAAAAACTGATTTCTTGAACATCAACCGGAGAATATTGAAACACTTCTCCATTTTCCCAAATATAAATAAATAATTTTTTAGTGATTATCTTTTTGCTTATATCCTGATTGAGCGTTTTATCATAAAAACATTCAGTATTCATTCCCTCATAAAGGACAGCAATAAAATTATTGCGATGTTTTTCAAAAGAAATTATTTTTCCGGAACCCCCAACTAAAAAATTAAAATCGGGATGCCTGCGACGTACCCAAGAAATGAATTTAAAGGAAGGTAAATTATATTCCGCAATTTCATAAATAGGAACGCGTTCTATATGAATAATCGTTTTCCCATCATAGTTTTCTTGTTTAACAACCTTTTTTGTTCTAAAAATTACTTTCAATATAAGGACAACCAGAAAAATTAAAAGTGCGCAGCAAATCAACAATTGATACTGAGTAAAATAATAAAGAATCGGTTTTTCCATTTTCACCTCTCATTTTTGAATGTGCTAATAAAAATTATAGTGCCGTTTTTTTTGATTGTAAAGCAAACCCGCCCCGTTCATATTTTAATGAACAGGGCGGGTTGTTAATTTCTTTAAACACTCTACATTTCCACAATAAACGGTAAAATCATGGGTCTACGTTCGGTACGTTTAAAGATAAATTCACCGATTTTATCACGCAAATTATCCTTTACATAAGCCCAATTAGTCGTACGATCCTTGGAAGAAGTCTTGCTAATAATATCTTTAACCAAAGTATTGATTTCCCTAATAAATTCCTTGGATTCTTTTAGATAAACAAACCCTCGAGAATGGACCTCCGCCTCTCCTTTCAATAATCCCGACTCCCCATCAATCATAGCCACAATGACAAGCATACCATCTTGCGCCAGTTGCGTTCTATCGCGCAAAACCACCTCTCCCACGTCACCAACCCCCAAACCATCAACCATAACATAATTAGCCGGCACTTCTCCTTCAAACTTCATAGTGCTCTTCGTGAGATCTAAAATCTGACCATTGTCGGCAATAGCAATATTGCTCTTGGGCAATCCCAATTGCTCGGCTAAATCAGCATGAACTTGAAGCATGGAGTATTGACCATGAATAGGCATAAAGAATTTCGGCTTAATTAAATTATGCATTAACTTCAAATCGTCTTGTTGCGCATGTCCACCGGCATGAATATCCAACATTTTATAATGGAATACCTTTGCTCCTTGACGATAAAAATTATCCTTCAAATTTTGCACAGCTCGTTCATTGCCCGGAATAACCGAAGAAGAAAATATAATTGAGTCTCCCCTTTCAATCTTAAAATATTTATGTTCACGGTTAACTATTCTCATCAAAACCGCTCGGTCTTCACCCTGCGATCCAGTACAAATAATGGTCAATTGATTTCTATGCAAAGCCTCCGCTTCTTGCGCGGAAATAATAGTATTTTTACCAACCTGCAAGTAACCCAACGCTCTCGTTATAGCCACGACATTTTTCATGGAAAAACCGTCTATGACCACTCGACGACCATATTTCTCAGACAACCAAATCAATTGCTGCACACGTCCCACCAAAGAAGAAAATGTTGCTGCAATAATCTTTCCTTGAGACTTTTCAAAAATTCTCTCCAAATCTTCATAAATATTTTTTTCAGAAATGGAATGTCCAGGTTCTTCAGCGCCAGTAGAATCAGCCATCAACAATAAAACTCCACGTGAAGCCAATCTGGAAATTCTACCCAAATCAACCGGAGGATCGATAATTGGACTATAATCAAATTTAAAGTCAGTCATATAAAAAATAGTACCGACTTCTGTTTCTATAGCAAAACAAACCGAATCAGGAATATTATGATTTACCCTAAATGGATGAATCTTAAAATAACCAATATTAATACTGTCCAATTTAGTCGGATCAATTACTTCTATTTTTAAGCGAGGTTGATTCGGAAAATCATCCTGACGTTTCAAAATAAGAGCACGAGTCAAAGGAGCTGTGTATATCGGAGGATTACCCAGTTTAGTGATAATATAAGGAATAGCTCCAATATGATCAAGATGTCCATGAGTAATAAATACTCCAATTATTTTCTTTTTATTTTTTTCTAAATATTCAATATTAGGGATGATAAAATCAACACCCGGCATATCTTCTTCCGGAAAACGCAATCCGCAATCCATTACAATAATTTGATTCTTATATTCAATAAAACTCAAATTACGGCCTACTTCTCCGAGGCCTCCTAAAGAACACACTTTAATGTGTTCGCCCGCTCCATCAGAATGTCGATGCTGCGGCCTTCTATTTATAAACTTTCTTGGTGTCATCATATTTTTCTTTACTTTAACGTGCCCTCAAGAGGATTTGAACCTCTATCTCCGTTAAGAGACAGGCTCCTGAAGCCTGCGTGTCTACCAATTCCACCATGAGGGCAAAAAGAATTGGCTTTTAATTTATTTTTTCAAATAATTTATCGACTGTTAAAAAATCTTTATATTTTAATTGATTTGTTAAAAATTCCAAGTTTTCTAATTCCTTGGGCAAGATTCTCGGTTTTAATTTAATTAATTCCGGAACTTTTTGATAACGATTATTTTTAATTGCCTCCCACGCTCCGTCTTCTTTTCTTACTATGTAATAACAAGCGCCGTGATTTTGAATAAATAAACTATAATCGTTTTCAATTTTATCATTTACCCAATTGAACATTGAAGCTTCTGTTTCTCCCAAATTAATAGAAGTCATACTGAATTCAGACGGAATTACAATCTTTTCTCCCTTATTCGCTTCTATTAAATAAACTTGTTCTATTTCTAATGGTAAACCAACAGAATGCTTCTGGCATAAAAATCCTATTTTACCGCTTAAAATTTCATAAATTTCTACCTCGTTATTTTTATGATAATGCCCAAAAGTCTTCGGAATTTCTCGTCCGAGCATTTGTGGGTAAATAACAGTTAAATCTTGACGCCATCCATTCTGCGCATCCTTGCCTCTTTCCACATCATAAACAACAGCATCTCCGATTACGCCATCATCATAAAGAACTGGCTTTAAATCGCTTATCCTTTTACTTTCTTGTTTCATTTATTTATTCTGACTTAAAAACTCTCTTAGTCTTTAAGAACCAATGATTGACGTCGTAATATCTATCAGATAAAGAATTGAGTTTAGCCATATTGTTCAAATCTAAATTAGTTAAAGAAACCATAATATAATAAGGATTGAAAAGAAACACAGCAGGAGCGTCGGAATAAACAAAACTTTGGAACTTCTTCAAATCATTAGCTTGCTCTTCCACATCAAAAGTTTGTCTTAATGATTCCAAAACTTTATCAGCTCCGGAATTTTCATAAAGCGCCAAATTAAAACCAGGACTGAGTTTCTGAGAAGAATGCCAGAAAGAAAATGGATCAGGATTATAATTCAACATATTGCCAAAAATCAAAGCATCGTACACTCGGGGTTCCAAATAATTAGATTGTAATTCCTTAGCAGAAACAATTTGAATTTCCACGCGACATCCGATCTTAGCCCATTGATCTTTTAAAATACTAGCCGTTTCAATCAATCCCGCTGATTCCGGAACAATTAATCTAAAAGAAAGCAAAGACAAAACGTCTAAATCTTTTGATAATTTCTTTTCTAATATTCCATCACCGTCACTATCTTTCCAACCATTTTTACTTAAAATATCATTAGCCTTTTCCAAGGAGAACTCCCAATTTAAACCGGATTCATATCCATTCATATCCGATAAGATGGGGCCATTAACCTCTTTTGATTTGCCGTCAAAAACTCTTTCAATCAATTCCTGGCGATTAGTGGCGTAATTTAAAGCGTATCTCACATTTTTATCGGCTAAAACTTTAGAAATACTCTGATTAAAAAATACAGCATAATATCTAGCCAAACTAACATCTTTTTCTCCATAATGCCTGTCTATATTTTCTAAATTATTACTGTTAACTCCAGCATACAAATCAATCTGCCTAGAATTAAAAGCCTTAACCGCCTCAGGCTCGCTTTGGTAAAGTTTAACTGTATAAGAATTTATATAAGAACGACCCTGAAAATACTTTTCATTAGCTGTAAATTTATAATAATTGATAAAACCGTTTTTACTTTTTTCAAATTTATCAAAAACAAACGGGCCCGTGCCAATAGGTTGAAAATTATAATCGGATAAATATAAGTTTGCCAAAGGAATAGCGCTAAAAATATGTTCCGGAATTATTTTCTGTTTTAAATTCTCTTCAAAAAATGAATAAGGATTTTTTAATTCAAAAACAACTGTGTACTCATTAAATTTTTGAACCTCCACTCCTTGCCAGGCTGTGGAAGAACTTCGGCTCTCCGGATCTTTAATGGCTTTTATGGTGAAAACAACATCATCGGCGCTGAAGCGTTCTCCATCGTGCCACAAAACATCCTGTCTCAAATGTACTATCCATTTTTTTCCATCATCACTCTTTTCTATTGATTCAGCCAAATCATTAACAATTCCACCATTTCCGTCGCTTTTTACCAGACCATTAAAAACCAAAGAACTCAAATCTTTATCCACATCATTTTGAGCTAAAATAGGATTTAAACTGGTGGGCTGTCCAACAAGACCCTCCCTCAAATCGCCTCCTTGCTTAGCTACTTTGACGGTGTTAGCCAAATACCATCGAGCCGCCAAAAAAACAGAGCAAATAATAATAAAAATTGCCGCAATTTGAAAAATCTTTTTTTCTTTTGGCGTTAATACACTCCAAAAATTTCTCCAATAAGAACGAGAAATAAATTTTTTAATATCCATAAGGATTATTAATTAAAACCCCCTTAATCAATCAAAAATAATTAATTAAAGAAATTAACTCAACAAAAATATGGCTATGCTGGATAAAAATAATAGCGCAGCCAAAACAATAGTACTTCTAAAAATAAGAGTCTCAAACCCTCTGCGTTTATGATAAAATTCCCCTTGTCCATCTCCACCACCAAAAAGACCACCTAATCCGGAACCACGCTGTTGCAATAAAACAGACACAATTAAAAGCACGGATACTATAATTTGAATAATTTCTACAATACTCTTTAAATTCATATTTTTTATTTACCCAGTAGAGGAATTTCCAAATATTATTTTTGTAAGCTTTGAAAATTCTTTTATTTTATATTAATTGAATTAGACCTAATAATCGCTACCCATTTTAGAAAAACCAGTATATAGCTAAAGCTAATTGGAAATTCTCATGCTGGGTTTAATCGCTCTTTTTTGCCAAATTAAATGCAAAATTAATCAATGAAATAATCAAAGTCGCCCAAATCAACGACCAACCAACAGGAATAACTAAATTAGTCGGGAAAATTTGTGTCACTGCCCATAAAATCAAGGCATTGAGTAACAAACTCGCCAAACCAAAAGTTAAAATAATCAAAGGACCGAAGAAAAATTTTAATACAGGCTTCACTAATACATTCAATATCGCTAGCACGGCAGCTACTTCCGCCAGCACCAACCAATCTCCACTAAAACTAACACCTGGAACAACTTCTGAAATAATCCAGATGCCCAAGCCATTAACCAAAATTTGGATGATAAACTTAGAAATAAGCTTAAACATTATTTTTATATTACCAAAAATCAAGAAAAAAAGCAAACTAGGCTGAAATATTATTTCCGGTATTATCCTTAAAAACAATCAATTTATAACCAATAAAATTCCAAATAATATAAGCTCCGGTAGCGATTAGTTTAGCGATATTTTCCCAAATCTGCGGACTAAGTCCCAATGCCGGCTCCATAACAGTAGTAAAGAACCACAAGATAACACTATTTAATATAAAGCCGATAGCGCTAACGATGAGAAATTTCAAAAATTCTCCGGCCACTTTTTTATTTTGACTCTGAAAAGTCCAATATTTATTCCAAAAATAACTATTTATATTGGCTGCCAGAAAAGAAAAGACATTAATCAAAATCAAAGAAAAACCAGAATATACATGAAAAACATAACTCAACGCATTCAGAACACTAAAATCCAATAAGGTGTTAGAGATGCCAACTAAACCATACTTAGCCAATTGTTGAAATATAGCTATTTTTCTACCAATTAAATTGGCAATTATCACACCCAAAACAGAAATAACCGGTAAAAGAACCAATAACGCCCAACGCCATTGCCAATAGTCCTGCAAGATGCCCAAATTCATCCAGACTGGCCAGATCAACCAAGCAATCATTTCACCGACTATTGCCGCAAAGATTAGATCTTTTTTTATTGTCATTGTTTTAAAATAAAACGCGACAAAATTATTTTTATAAAATAAAATTCCACTAAGGAAAGCTAAATGCGGGCCCACTCCGACTCGAACGGAGAACTTCGATTTTGGAGATCGACATTTTACCATTGAAACTATGGACCCCAATAGAAACGGGTCAATCCCCCGTTTCTTTTACTTTTTCATTTCCTTATGAATAGTATGGACTTTGCACTTAGCGCAATGTTTTTTTAATTCAATTTTCTTTTCCACTGTTTTCTTATTTTTAGTGGAATAGTAATTGATATTTTTGCATTTAGTGCATTGTAATTTAATTAATCTGTCTTGAGACATAATTTTAAATTAAAAGTTAAAAATCAAAACTGACATTAACGACTACTTTTAACCCTGAGCCAATGACCAGACTTGAACTGGTGACCTACCCCTTACCATGGGGTTGCTCTACCAACTGAGCTACATTGGCATATTTTGGTGGGTAGGGCAGGATTTGCACCTGCGTAGGCCAGTGGCCGACAGATTTACAGTCTGTTGCGTTTGACTACTCCGCCACCTACCCATAACAACATCTGAGCTTGTTTACCTCACCACCTTTACATCTGAGCCATCTCCCGGATTTGGACCGGGGACCTACTGTTTACAAAACAGTTGCTCTACCACTGAGCTAAGATGGCAAAGGCGGTGAGACAAACAATAATGATACCCACATTCAGCAAATATTATTTATAACTCTTCGTTTCTTTCTTCTGATGCTTTTTGTGGCTGAGGCGTTACTTTCGCCTTGCGCGGACGTCGTGTCACTTTTTTCTTTTGCACAACGACCTCAATAACATTCGGTTCCAAATCAAATTTCTTAACAACATCCTCATTGCCAACTATTAGAACATCAACCTTATCATCAAGATTAACTGTTTTTTCTTGTTTTGGCAATAATTCATCAATAGACTTATCAACTCCGGCGATCAAATCCACATCCCCCTCTAAATCCTTAAATTCATCTTGCTGAATATTATCAATATTTATTTCTTCTTTAACTATCAAACTATCGTCACCCTTAAAAATGGATTTTGGTTTAGAATGACTCTTGAGGGTATCCAAATGCTTTTGAAGATAAGTATCTATCCTCATCAAAATTATTCTAGAACGCCTGAGAGCCTTTTCCAAGAAACCATTAACCTTTGCATCAATTTTTTCAATAGGAATTCGATGAATAAATTTTCTTTTCTTATTCAAAGAAGATTCACCTTCAATATTATGCTCAGCTTTTCCTTCTTCATCTTTTATTTTTGGCAAATTCTTAATAATCAGCCAAATAATCAAGCCGAAACAAAGCAATAATATAATTTGCGGAATTAAAGAAAACATATCTTGTTGCGCGCAAAAAAATGGCGCATATTTATTATACCACTAAATTTCAAAACGTGAAAATCTTAACACTTTAATATTCTCACCCGTTTTAGAGATATAACCCTTAATCAAATCTGCAATGGTTTGGCTAGGATCTTTTATGTATGCTTGATTCAACAAACAAAGTTCGGCGAATCTTTTCTTTAATTTTCCCTCAATGATTTGTTCAACAATTTTTTCCGGTTTTCCGGAATCTTTCATTTCTTCTTTGGAAATCTCCCTCTCTTTAGTTTTAAATTCTTCAGAAATATCGTCTTCACTTACAAATTCCGGAGACATAGCCGCAATTTGCAAACAAATTTCGTGAGATAATTCTTTAAATAAATCATTTTTTGCTACAAAATCAGTTTCACAACGCAAATCCAACAAAACTCCTACCTTACCACTAGCATGAATATAGGACTCAATCAAGCCACTTTTTGTCTCTCTACCACTCTTTTTTAAAGCTGTAGCCTGCCCCTTTCTCTTTAAAATCTCTTTAGCCTTTTCCAAATCTCCTTTAGACTCGTCTAAAGCGTTATTGCATTCCATTACTGAGGCGCCAGTTTCTTCTCTTAATTGTTTAACTATATTAATGTCCATTTTTTTAACAAATATTAAATTTATTTCTTTTCCACGACAATTTTTTGTTTATTATCATTAAGCGCCGAGATTAACTGATTCAAAATGTATTCTACACTAGAACGAGTATGATCACTGGCGATAATAGGATAATCAATCATCCTTGGATCGGAATCGGTATCAAGGATACCAATTATTGGAATATTTATTTTCTTTGCTTCCTTTACTGCTGTTTCATGCAATTTTGTATTAACAACCAACAAGGCATCGGGCAATCTATCGCATTTATCCAATCCCTTAAACATTTCGGATAAATCAATGATTTCTTTTTGGAATTTAATTCTTTCTTTTTTAGTATATTTTTGCAATTCACCTTTAGAATCTTTTTCTCTCAATTCACGTAAATATTTTAAACGAGTATAAACGGTTTTAAAATTAGTAAGAAGTCCTCCAATCCAATGGTTGATTGCGCACCAACATCCGGCTTTTTCCGCAGCAATTTGAACCAAATCTCTTACCATAGGATTCGTTCCAACAATCATTAACATCTTACCTTTTTGACTTAAATCGCCGATAAACTTCTTAGCCTCTTCTAATTGATCATAGGTCTTTTCCAAGTCAATGATTTCTAAACCATTTTTAGCTCCAGCAATATACGGTTTCATGCGTGGATTGGTCTTAGAAGTGCGATGACCAAAATAAACACGGGCCGTAATCATTTCGTGTAAAATCTGGTTTTTTTCTTGAGATACCTCATTCGTATTTGAATTATTGTCTATATTTAACATATTTAATATTCTATAAAAAAATAGGAAAAAAGCAAGCCCCACACCCTTTGTGGATGACGTTTACCGGGCTTATCTCGCACAAGAAAGCGAGATAAGCCAAATTCACAAAGGGTGCGAGGCAAGGCCCTACTACTCATAACAATATTACAATATTGCTTTTTTCAAAACTTTGTATTAAAATGAAAAATATATGAAAAAAGATATACATCCAAAATATCACGAAAAAGCGAAGGTTAAATGCGTTTGTGGCAATTCTTTTGAAGTAGGATCTACCCAAGAAGAAATTCAGGTAGAAATCTGCTCACACTGCCATCCTTTTTATACCGGCAAAGAAAAAATGATTGACACCGCCGGAAGAGTAGAAAAATTCAAACAACGCGTTGCCAAAAAACAAGAATTGACTAAAAAAGCTAAGAAAGCTTAATTTTTATCATTTTATGGACGAAGTCAATAATGTTATTGTTGAAATTAGAGCCGGAGCCGGTGGTGAAGAATCGGCTCTTTTTGCTTTTGAACTATTTAGAATGTATCAAAAATACGCCACTAGAAAAAATTGGCAAATGACCATGTTGGACTCCAATAATACTTCCATTGGAGGCATTAAAGAAGTAAGTTTTGAAATTTCTGGAATAGGAGCTGATGTCTTAAAAAATGAAGCCGGAGTACATCGTGTACAAAGAGTTCCCGAAACCGAAAAATCAGGAAGAGTTCATACATCAACCGCTTCTGTGGCTATTTTAGCCAAACCAAAAAATGTAAACGTACAAATTAACCCGCAAGATTTGGAAATCACCTTTTGCAAATCATCCGGAGCTGGCGGACAAAATGTTAATAAAGTAGAAACGGCCGTAAGAATTTTACACAAACCCAGCGGCGTAATCGTTGCTTGCCAGAACGAACGATCTCAATTCAAGAATCGCGAAAAAGCTATGGAAATATTGCAAGCCAGATTATATGAAGCCAATTGGAATGCCAGTCAGGGAAAATTATCCGACGAACGCAGACAACAAATCGGGACTGGAGATCGCTCAGAAAAAATAAAAACCTATAATTTCCAACAAGACAGACTTACCGATCATCGCTATAAAAAGAATTGGCATAATCTAGAAAAAATCATGGAAGGAGATTTAGATCAAATATTTGATTATTATAAACAAAACGCTAATCAAAAAACCGCTTAAAGCGATTTTTTGATTTGTTAATATTTACGACTTTAAAAAAGCCGCGCCCTCATCGGGATCCATAGGTGTAATTTCTATACCCGTATCTATTTCAAAACCGGCAGAAATACAAACTCTAGGAATAATTTCAATATGCCAATGAAAATCACGAGATTTCTTTTTATCGCAAACCGGGGTCGTATGAATAAAAAAATTCAAATCCGGATCCGATACTTTATCCCTTAAAATCATTAATCCCCTTTTTAAATTTTCAGCCACTGATTTTGTTTCTTCAAAATCCGCATCCTCAAAAAAAGGAGAATGATTTTTAGGATAAATTCTTAATTCAAACGGCTCGCGAGAAATATAAGGGGTAACGAGCACTGATTTTTCATTTTCAAAAATAACTCTTTTTCTATCTTGTAATTCAAAATTAACTATCTCACAATAAGGACATTTTTGTTTTTTCTTCCAATATCGCCTCACCCCGTCAAAGACTCTTTGAGCGGACGAAGAAACCACCGGCAAAGCAATCATTTGCAAATGTGGATGATAAATAGAAGCTCCGGCTGAAAATCCCCAATTATGATAGATAGAAATATGTTTAACTTTTTTATCTTGAGCTAATTCCCGATATCTTTTCTGCAATGATTGCAACAAAACAGTCAATTCTTCAACAGAATAATCACTTAATGGTCTAGCATGATCTTTAAGAATAACAACTTCATGATGACCATATCCGTTTATTTTTTCATAAGGCCCGACGTCCGTTTTCTTTACAGACTTAATACCCCCACTTAATGCAGGAAATTTATTCTCAATAAATCTCACAAGCCAATCTTTTGACTCGGGCAAACTACCCTCCATTAAAACAGGACCGTTGCCAGAAGCCTCAAAATCCTCAAAGGGGCATTTATCGATAGGAGTTACCAAACGATCCAATTTTTTGGAAGCCATTTCCGACGGTCTTTTATTTCTACTCGTAGCAATAACAATCCAATCACCAGAAACGGGATCTTGTCTTAATTCAGAAATATTTTTTGATGAGTTAATTTGATTGTGATCCATAATCATCTGATGCGCGATGATAAATCTTTCTCCAAAGATTGAGTCTAATCTTAATTACTTCCAAAAGAACCTTCAAATAAGCTGAAGCTTTAACATGTGAACGTGTATCATTAACCCAAGTGATACCTACTTCTTTAATTTTGTAACCCAAAAGTTTGGCAATAGCCAAAACCTCCACATCAAATCCCCAACGAGTAATAGTTAAGCGAGAAAAAATTCTTTCAGCCGCATCTTCCGTGAAAGCTTTAAATCCGCATTGTGTATCTTTCACGTTAGGCACCGCCATTATTCTAATAAATAAATTACCGGCTCTACCTAGAATACGTTTCAAAAGCGGTTGATATAATTCTACGCTGGCGCCACTAATAGCGCGCGAACCTATGACAACTTTATAACCCTCTTTAAAAAATGGCTGCAACTTTGCAAAATCTTCAATCTTAGTAGAATTATCCGCATCCATAAAAAGACGGACATTGCCCTTGGCACTCAACATTCCTTGCGCTACCACTCCTCCTTTGCCCTTATTCTCCGCATTATCAATCAAATGAAGATTCTTTATTACCGGCATAAGCTTGTCTACAACCACGGCAGTATTATCTTTGGAAGCATCATTAACAACAATAATCTCATAAGAGTATTCGGCTTGTGATAAAAATTTATCCACATCAAAAAGCGTATTGGTGATGCGTTCTGCTTCATTATATGCGGGAATAATTACTGATAAATAAGGTTTGGCCATTTTTTTAAACAAAATCAATAACCATAAAAATATACAAGTCTACTTTTTGATGAATAACGAATCCAAAAAGTAGATGGTTAAAAATCTCGTTTGTTAATTAGACTATCTTGTTTTTATTATAACAAAAAATATCAATAAAAACAAAAACAATATTATTTAGCCACAAAAACAGACCACAAAATTAAAGATAAGACGAAAGAAAGGGCCTTCAATCCAAAATTATTAGTAATAAAGCCGTGCCACACCCCCTTCTTTTCGGGAAATTTTTCCCTAAGAAAAGCATCAATAACATTTTGCAAATAAGAAGAATTTGGAATCTTTTTCAATTTTCCTTCATAAGCCACAGAAGCTTCGCCTCTTTCTTCGGAAATAATAATGACCAGAGCGTCAGTCTTTTCAGAAATACCTAAACCAGCGCGATGACGAGTACCCAAATCACCCAACTTTTTTATTCCCTCGGCCAATGGCAAGTGAACGGCAAATTTTTTTATCATATTATTTTCGATAATCACTGCCCCATCGTGTCCGGGAGAACTCGGATCAAAAATACTCAATAATATGGGCATAGAAATTGCTCCACCCAAAAAATGTCCGCCAGAGAGATAAGCATCAACCGACTGATTACCGGGAATAACAATTAATGCGCCTATCTTTTTATTAACCAAATAATCAATGGATTGGATTAAAACATTAATAAAACTGGGAAGCAATGGCTTCTTACGTTTGAATGAAAAAACATTTTTACCGAAAACGGCAAACATTTCAAAAAATCTTCTCAATTCTTGTCGAAAAACCACTATAAAAATAATGACCAAAAAAGTAACAATAAAACTCAATATTTTGCTGGTTAAATTAAAACCAAAAAAGTTTGCCGCAGAATATAAAAAGATAATGGTCAAAAAACCGCCCAAGACTAAAGAAGAATTGGTTTGCTTTACAAGTAATAAAGCAATGTAAACCAAACAAGCCACAATCAACACATCAATGGCATTAGCCAAGTTGAAGCTAATAATAAAATTTTGAATAAATGAGAGTAATGCTGTCATATTTTTATGTAATTAATTATCAAATAAATATTTCGACCCCCGTCTTCGTAAAGATGGGGGTCGAATAAAAATTAACGTTTTTCACGCATGCAACGAATCTTTTTACTTACCCCTCAATTTGTCAAAGAAACTTCCAATTTTTTGCCAAATTCCCACATTTTCTTTAACAGCTTCGGTTTGAGCGCGTTCTTTAATTTGACTCTGTAATTGTCCTAAATTATTAAACAATGGTCTACCATCAAATCCGGCAACAATAGATTCCGCTGCGATTTTCTTGGAATCCGCATTCCAAACACCTCTTACTATAACAGCATCACCAACAGACAAATCATTAATAGTTACCAAAGCGCTAGTGGTGTAAGGACAATGAGCGCCCATGACTTGAATACAAAAAACAGATTCTGATTTTACTATTTTTGTTTCACTAGTAATCACTACTGTTTGATCGCCATTAAGAGGCGTCTGTAAAACAAAAGTATTCATTACATTATTAATTGAACCAATTAGACCCTTGAAAACAGTGACTCTTTTCTGGAGAGAAATGTTTCTAATTGTTTTGGCATGAATCAAATGATTATCTGATTGATCCAAATATCCAAAAACGTTGACAACATCACCGACTGAAAATTCATCCAATCCAGACTCTACCCAATATTGACGCACCAATTTAGCTTCTTCTATATTTACGGAATAATCATACCCGAATAAAGAAATACCAATAACATTTGTGCCGATATCGGTAACTTTAGCCGAATTTACTAACACCTCAGAATAAAACTTATTATTAGTAAAGTAGCATTCATTTGACTCGCGGCAAAGATTAGAACCGTCAATTTCTTGAATAGATAATGACTGTTTCAAATCCGCTTCTGGGATATTTTTAATAAATGGGCCCACTGGATTTACCACCATGGCTGGACTAATGCTTGGGGAAGCAGAAGCAGTCAAATCAGGGGTAGGCGTCACAGATACTTCCTGAGCTGAGGCAAAACTAGTCATTGTCGGCAACAATGACACGATTAAAGAAAAAACTACAATAAATTTACTCATAAACACTGATAAAGGCGGATTTAATGCGACTTTTTCCACCTATCCCTATTTTAGCATAAAAACCATGAAAATGAAAGCTTCCCGCCTAAAATCAACCAACTCCCCCGCCCCTTATACCCTTAATAACGTCACGCAAGGAAACCAAAAACCAAACCGTATTCAAGACAACAAAAGGCCAAGTTTTACTCAAAACGCCATAAATTACCAAAAATAAGCCGCCAATACAATTAGCCAAATCATACTTAAAGTCTCCATCACCCCACTTTTTGTTCTCATTGAAGATAAAAGCAATTAAAACTAAAGAGGCGCCCACAAAACCAATAATCAAAGTAATCATCTATGCTTTGTGCGATAAATTTTCTTGGACTTTATAGTTATAGCCAAAACGCTCAAAACCGCAATGTAAGTATAAATTAAAATTTCCGGAAATTTGTAAAAATCACCTAAAAATAAATCTAAGGTCCAAAGACCAAAAACAAGCACCGTCCAACCGATAACAAAAAGCTCTCCGGGATGATGACCATCGTGAATATGACACCATCTTTCAAATTCTTTTTGTCCGGCATAAACAGCCAAAATACCAATATAAATAGCAGCCAAAGGACCTAAATATCCAACTAAAGCGTTTCCGTTGATAAGATCGCAAATAATCACCGTATAAAAAACCAATGTCCAAAAATAAACTAAATACCTCCAAAGATTTGAGGAGTTAAAAAAAGAGACCATATTTATAATTATTGAAATGGCGTGGCATCACAATTATTATTTTCCGTGCCACAGCTGAACTGTAACCACTCGTAAAAAGTTCTCGGATCGCCTTCAATGGCAAAAACCACCTTCTCTATATTGGCAAATTGTTTTAAAGTATTGACCATTTCCGACAAAAGTTGGGCGGATCCACAACTGGAACTAGCATTGGGTATTAACGAACGGATATCTTTTAAATCAACATAAGCCGTTTTTTCGTCAATAGTAATTTTTTTCAAAATATTCTTAGTAGCATCAGAAAAAAATGAAGTATAACCATTTTTTTGCTCTTCAAGAGTGGGGCCTTTAAACAACTCCTCTAAAGATACTTGCCCGACGGCCAAAGTCTTAGGAACTTCTCTACTCACAGGATAAACTAGAGAACAATCCTGAATATTGGCATTTTTCTGCGAATTGCTAAAGTAAACTGAAAAACTAGTCTTTTCAATCGCGAACGTGCCACACCCAGACTCCGGCATAAGACTGGAAGGGTTACCATGACGAACCCATTGATCATTAACACAAATCCACGCGTCCTCATCACCGCCAAGAAAACGAATCGCCACAACAAAAATCACTAATATCAAAAACACACTGATAGTTAAATTAATAATGGTTTTATTTAACATATAATTATTATAACACAAAATAAAAAAATCGCAGCGACATCGTAACGATTTATAAAGGTAAGGTATTATCCAATATCAAAAATCTTACTTCTCTCTTTAGCGCCCTTAATTAAACGGATTTGAGAGCGCTCAACATTAAAATATTCTTCTAATACCTCAAAAATAGCCAAATTAGCTTCATTATTTTTTGGCTTTTCTTTTACTTTTACTTCAAAGCTATCCTCTGATTTTTTAATAATTTCCCTTTTTTTGGAATTAGGAAAAGCCTTAACTTTAACCAACATAACCTTGTTTAGCCCAAAATTCTTCGGCTTCAACCTCTAATTTATTAAGACGAGTATAATAATCAGGAAATTCCAAAAGATGAACCAAGGCGATTTTTCCAGTAGTAATGGAATCGTCATTAGAGACATTGGTTTTGGAATTTTTTGTACCGTGTTCCAATTCGACGTCTAAGCCCATACGAAACTGCTCTACGTCGAAATATTTCCAATCGACACCCAAAGTATCGCCGATTTGCTTGGCCTCTTCAGCCGTAAAATTTGTTTTACTCATACCCAGTAAAAGAATTTATAAAATATGTTTAAAAATTCTTTTTTATAATTAAACTAGACCTTTTAATCCACACCCATAGAAATAATCGATCAAAAATTATTATACCGGGTATGTTTTAATGTTTAACGACTCTTTTTATTGTGGGCGCTAACCGCGCCAAAATATCATGAATGCTTGTTTCACATATTTTAGCATAATTTTCTACGGAATTTAAGCGTTGGGGATTGTTAGAAAATACCTCAACTTCATCTTCTAAATCAACATTAACGTTTGAAACATCCAAAGCGGTTAAATTCATGCACACCTTACCTAAAATTCTCAAGGGCTCATTTTTAAAATACATATAACCTTTATTACTGCTATTTTTAGGAACTCCTTCGAAATATCCGCAGGGTACCAAAGCCACCTTCATATCATGATCAGCTTTAAAAATACAATTATAACTGATTGATTCTCCCCTTTTTAATTCCTTGAGATTAACGATTTTAGCCATCCAGGAAAGAATTGGTTTTAAATTTAATTTTTTATCCTTAGTAACATCAAAACCATATAAAGCAGCTCCCATTCTTATTAAATTACTTTCTGCTTTATCTAAATAACTAGTTCCGGTTGTGGCAGAAAAATGAAATACCCCATCCTGAAAATAGCTTTTATAGATCTTTAATGCCTCCTGCCAAACCTCTAATTGTTTCAAAGTAAAATCATCACTATTTACATTATCAGCATCGGCTAAATGCGTTAAAAGCCCCTCAATCTTAATATTTTGATTACTTTGCAACACATTAATAGTTTTCTTTAATTCGTTCAAGGCAACACCGTGTCGATGCATTCCAGTATCAATTTTAATATGGACCCTCAAGGGAAAATCGATTTTTTGACTAAAAATCTCCGCTTGTTTCAAGGAATTAATGGATAAAATCTTATTTTTCATTCTTTTCAATTGCCCGAAAAGAGGCTCTAAAACATGGCCCAGAATAATCAATTCTTTTCTAACTCCAATATCCCTTAATAACTTAGCCTCCATAAAACTATCCACCACAAAAAAAGAAATATCGGAGTTTTTATCCAAAAATAAGGCCATTTCTTTCAAACCATGACCATATGCATTACTTTTCAAAACAGCGGCTAATTTTTTGTCGGAAAATTTGCTCCTAAACTCTTTGATATTATGCAATAAATTATCGCCGTTAATTTCAATACGCAAAAGATGACTATTTTCATTATCAGGCGTTATTTTCCTCCCCCATTGTCGCAAAAAATTTAAAGTTCTCATTTTTTAAAACAAACTATTGTCTCCGGTCTTTTTCAAAGTTTTAACAACTTTTTTATTTTCTTGTAAACCGGCTGCTTTTCTATAATTACAATATTCGCATTCATATTCCGCTTCAGGAATATTGGACTGCTCCAAACAATGCTTGGCATCAATAATAACTTGCTCCACCCAATCACTATTGCCATTATAAGCCAACACCGAGATATTAAATTCCAATTTTGCATCAAAAGCTTTCAAATCTTTACGCCCATTAGCATAAACAAAATATGCGATATCAGAAACTTTAAAACCATTTTTTCTCAAAAGCCACTGATAAATTTCCACCTGCCTTTTATAAGCCGCCTTATAATCACCGTCTAAATTTACTTCGTAATCACTACTAGTAGATTTATAATCAACAACGAATAGAGTTCCATCTTTATCAACCCACAAATCATCTATGGCTCCAAAAACCAAAAAATTAGTGGCTCTATGTAAATAACGCACACCTGTAAAATTATGCCTCCACTCTTCCATCTTTTCATGCTGAAACGGAATTAAATCAATGCCATAACTTTTCATCAATGGATGAGTTTCTTTTTTAGAACGATGAATATCAAACTCTTTTTTTAATAAAACATCCACGGCGCTGTTCAAAGTAAAAGCCGGGAAAGAAGGACGACCAATACCAAATTTTCTATCCAAATAAAAACAACGCGGACAATTCAAAAATAATTCTAATTTCGTCCGACTGATTTCAAACGGTTCACTTGATCTTGCATCAAATAATCTTTTTGCCATAAATAAATTTTTATATTTTATCTAAAATCTAAACTCAATTTAGTTGTATCACCGACCAAGTTAAATAAGTTGCGAAAGGAACCCACAAAGCATAAGGAATTAATAAAATTCCAGCCCAAAGAACTTTCCGCCAAAGAAAAAATATTAACGCGACTACCGTTAACTCTAAGAGTATCATTTCTATAAAACTCAATACTAATAAGTGCCAACCAAAAAATAAAAAATTCCAAAAAATATTTAAAAAGGCATTCAATAAAAATACAAACACAACCCATTTGAATATATTATTTCGTGGAAACTTATTATAAAACAATAAAGCAGAAATGGCCGATAAGATAAAAATTATAGTCCAAATAATTCCAATAATATATCCCTCTGGAACAATAGACGGCAACTGTAAATTGCGATACCAAATCATTCCACCACCAACAACCCAACTACCACAAACAGAAACAAAAATTGTGATCAACGGAATAATGATATAATTAATTTTTAACATAAATTATTTTATAAAAAACGACTCTCTATTTTTAATTCTAACAAAATAATAAAATAAAGTAAAAAAAGAGCCACTACGTTGAGTGGCTCGAAGACTGTTGAAGGAATTTATATAAATAGTACTTGTACTATCAGGCAGAGACTGTGTCTCTTTTCCATTCAATGGTAGTGATTGCTCAAACAATCAGATGTGAGAAAATACTCAGAATGGAAAGCGTTCGAAAACGCCCCTAAAAAATAATGATAATAAAACGAAAGACAAGTAAGAATTTTTATAAAATCCTCAAAATATTTTAACAAGTTGATTAACAACTCTTGCTGATTTAATTATACCTGAAAAAAATAGTCCGAGTCAATAACTTGCTCGGACTATTGTTTATCCGCTAAATAACTTTCTAAAATCAATGCGGCTGCATGGTTATCCACATCACGAATTACTATTGGCTTCCTACTTTTAATTTTTCTCCTTGCTTCAAAGTCAGTGCTTTCCGCCTGCTTAGAAGAAAAAATTTCATTCTGGAAATATATCGGCAAGCCTGTTTCATCTCCTAACTCCTTTCCAAATTCACGCGCTTTTTGAGAAATTTCCGTTTCTTGAAAATCCAATGATAAAGGTAAACCAATAACTATCCCAACAATTTCTTTTTCTTGAATAATTTTTTTTATTTTTTCCATCAATTCTTTTTTACTGGAAAAATAAACGATGTCGCCGGGCATAGCAATCTTTATATCAACATCAGCAAAAGCTAAACCAATTTTTTTTGTACCAAAATCAATTCCTAAAATTCTCATGTTATTTTGTTAAAATTATTGGTCCTCTTTTAGTAATAGCGATGGTATGTTCAAAATGCGCCGACAAACATTCTTCCTTAGTTACAAAACTTCCATCAAATCTTTCTACCACATCTCCTGACCCAAGACTTACCATTGGCTCAACGGCAATTACCAATCCTTCTTTTAATTTCATTCCTCTGCCAGGATCGCCAAAATTTAAAACATCGGGATCTTCATGCGGCTTATAACCAACACCATGACCGGTGAGCATTCTCACTTCTTTCATTCCCTGACTCCTTACATATTTTTCTATAACATAACCGATGTCACCCAAAGTAGATCCTACTTTGCATTGTTTGATGGCTAAGTCCAAAGATTTTCTAGTGACATTAATTAATTTTTTGGCTTGCTGAGAAATATCTCCAACTCCAACAGTAATAGCCGAGTCCGTAAATAATCCCTTATACTCCATACCCAAATCTAAAGATAAAATATCTCCGTTCTGCAAAGGTTGACTATTGGGTATACCATGAACGACTACGCTATTGACGGAAGCACACAAAGTTGCCGGATAAGCGCGAATTGCAAAATCTGGTTTATAATTTTTAAAAGCGGGTTTGCCTCCGGCTTGCTTGATAGAATTCTCTGCCAACCAATCCAATTCTTTAGTGAAAACACCGGGCTTAACTTTTTTCGCCAAGTCTCTTAAAATTCTTCCTAGAATCTTTCCACCCTCTTTTATTATTTTTATTTCTTCTTCAGTCTTCAATTTGACCATTGAGATGATTAATAATATTACGCGCGACTCCATCAGGAGAATCTTCTCCATCAACCCCTACTACTTTATATCCTCCATCTTGCAAATACTTAAATATCGGCTCCGTTCTCTCTTTATATTCTTTTACTCTGGTTTTCATTAATTCCTCCGTATCCAATAATCTTTTTTTCAATATTCCGCCACACATCGGACAAAGAGTAAGATTTTTACTCTCCTCAGAATAAACAATGGGATGACGACAAACAGAGCAAACTCTTCTATGCGTATTTCGAAAAATAGAAGTGGCTTCATCAATTTTAATCAAAAAAACAAAAATATTTTCTTTTCCATAAATTGATTCCCAATAAGGAATCTCATTTTCTGCTTCATAGAGCGTTCTCGGAGAACCACTAAATACCAAACTTCTCTTTTCCGCATGCATTTCCGCAACTTTCTTATTAATAATATCGGTCACCCATTCAGGCGTGCACAACTTCCCCTCTTCATACAATTTTCTTTCTCTTTGAATAATCGGATCATTTTGTAACGCTGGATTAAAAATTTGATCTTCTATTAATTGAGAAGAACTAACTTGCTGAAAATCCAAGCTTTCTTCAATGATTTCAGCTTGAGTATCCTTTCCTGCGCCAGGAAAACCATATAAAATAACTATTCTTGGTGTAGTCATAAACATCTTGGATTTTATCATATTTTTCCTCCTTTGTTAAATATCTTTTATCATATTAGATAAATTACCAAAAAAAGCAATAAAAAATGACCACCCGCAAATCAATGGGTGGCCATTTACAAAAAGTAATATAATTAGAATCCTTCGTATTCTCTCATCACTAATTGAGACTTAATTTGTTTGGCTGTTTCCAAAGCCACGGAGACTACGATCAAAACGGATGTGCCTCCAATAGTTAAAGCGGCATTATCACTCACTAGTTTCATTAAAGACGGGAAAACCGCAATCAAACCCAAGAATAAAGCACCTACTAAAGTAATACGATTCAAAATCTGACTCAAAAAAGTAGCTGTTGGCTGTCCCGGTCTGATTCCAGGAACAAATCCTCCATTTTTTTGAAGATTTTGAGATATTTCTTTAGGATCAAAAGTCACCATTGTGTAAAAATAAGTGAAAAGCAAAACTAAAATGAAATATAAAGCAGAATAAATTATTTGATTATTAAACAAATTAATCAAGAAACTGGAGACTTTCAAAGCCCAATCAGTTTTTAAAGCAGCGATAATCTGACCAATAAACTGCGGAAAAAGCATAATAGAAATAGCGAAAATGATTGGAATAACGCCAGCCTGATTAACCTTTAACGGCAAATAAGTGGAGACGCCACCAAACATTTTATTACCCCTCACGCGTTTAGCGTAAGAAACGGGCACTTTTCTCTCTGCTTCATTAACAATAACCACACCGGCAATAATCACTACAGCGACAACCAAGAAAGCGATATAACCAGAAAGCATAGACGGTTGATAAGATACAATGGCCGTACGAATAGTATTAGGAATACGGCTAATGATACCGGCAAAGATAATTAAAGATATGCCATTGCCGATTTTATATTCGGAGATAAGTTCACCGATCCACATGACCAACATCGTACCAGCAGTAATTAAGATGATATCCTTAATCATTATCGGAAGGGCTAAAGCGCTAAGCGCCTTCTGCGAAACCAAGATATTCAAATAAGCGTAAGCCTGTACCAATGACAAAGGAATAGTAATATATCTGCAAATTTGATTAAATTTCATTCGGCCAGCCTCTCCTTCCTCGTAGTACATTTCCTTCATCCTCGGGAAAATCATAGTTAAAAGCTGCATGATAATACTGGCGGTAATATAAGGTCCCACGCCAAGCATAACAATAGAAAGATTATCCATAGTTCCGCCAGAAAAAATATTCAAAATACCCAATAATTGATTGGAAGAGAATATGGATTTTAATCTGGAAACATCGATTCCCGGTACCGGAACGGCGGCAAAAAGCCTAAACACTACTAATAGCGCTAGGACAATAAAGATCTTCTTTCTCAAATCGGGAATAGAAAATATTTGAACGATTTTAGAAATAATTTTGTTCATGACAAAAAATATTTATTTAATTTTTAATTTATACTTTAAATCTTTAGAAAAAACGCAATTTTGAAAAACAAATTTCTTGGCAGATTTACCTCCACCTAAAACCTTAACCTTTGGCATTCTTCCTTTTTCCTTGCTAATTAATTTCTTAACCAACAAAGTTTTTGGAGATACTATTTCTCCGGACTTAAAATGTTTATCAATCACACCAATATTAACAGTTTGTGGCTTGGTCTGAATACTCTTAAATTTAAAACCGCGTTGTTTAGGCAACTTAATGATAAGATCTCTAATAGCCGGCCTAATTTTATGACCAGCCCTTGATTTCTGTCCTTTTGTTCCATGACCGGAAGTAGTACCTCGTTTTCCTCCTCGTCCTACCCTCTTTTTATCTTTTTGCTTATATTCTTTTTTAAGATCGTGTAATTGCATTTTTTTATTTTTCTTCAACCTCTTTAACCTCGGCCTTTGCCTGTTTTCTTGTTGCTGGTTTTAAATTTTTTAAAGCTTCCAAAGTAGCACGAGCATTAGATAATTTATTAGGGGTACGTCCTAAAATTTTAGCACTTAAATTCCTGATTCCGGCGAGATCGCAAACAATACGCACAGGGCCGCCAGCTACCAATCCATGACCTTCTTTGGCTGGTTTCAAAAGAACTTGAGCTGCGCAATATTTAGCGGTAATTTCATGAGGAATAGTACCATCAATAATAGGAACATTGATCAATCTTTTTTCCGCTGAAGCTTTTGCTTTAGCGATAGCTTGAGCAACATCTTTACCTTTAGCAATACCCACTGCCACTCTTCCTTTTTTATCTCCAATTACCAAAGTAGCGCGGAAACTAAAACGTTTACCACCAGCGGTGACACGAACAACCCTTCTTAAATCAAGAAGTTTCTCATCAAATATTTTTTCTTCTCTTCTACCAAAATGTGGACGCATATTTTTTGTTTAAAATTTTAATCCGGCCTCGCGAGCTCCATCAGCCAAATTCTTAACACGACCATGATATTGGAATCCTCCGCGATCAAAAACGGTTTTATTAATCTTCAAATCTTTAGCTTTTTTGGCAATTAATTCTCCCACGGATTTAGCAATATCAACTTTCTTTCCTTTAGTTTTTATTTCTTTATCCGAAGCAGAAGCCAAAACTATTCCTTTGCTGTCATTAATCAATTGAGCGTAAATATGTTTATTGGAGCGAAAAACAGACAAACGAGGAATTTGACGGGTACCACTAATAGTCGCTTTTATTCGGCGATGTCTTTTGATTCTTTTTTCTCTTTTTATTTTCGTAATGCTAATTGCCATATTTAAGTATTATAAAGAAAATTAAGCTGTAGTACCAGCCGCTTTCTTACCCGACTTACGTCTGATTACTTCTCCTACATAATGAATTCCCTTGCCTTTGTATGGCTCTGGTTTCTTAATGGCGCGAATATCGGCTGCTGTTCTACCAACCAAATCTTTACTTATACCGGAAATAGTAAGAAGATTTTTTTCTATAGTAATTTTAATTCCTTCAGGAATAGGAAATTTTACCGGATGAGAGAAGCCAACATTCAAAGACAAATTCTGGCCATCAAGAGCAGCCTTAAAACCAATACCTTCAATTTCTAATTTTTTCTCAAAACCTTTAGATACACCGATAACGGCATTATTTATCAAAGCGCGCAAAGTACCCCATAAAGCTGGTTTCTTTTTGCTAAAATTGCTTTCCGGAATGACTTTAATGTCTTTTTCATTAATCTCAACCTTAAAACCAAAAATAATATCAACGCTTAATTCTCCCTTAGGCCCTTTGATAATTATTTTAGAGTCTTCAATCTTAGCTTCAATCTTTTCTGGCAATATAATAATTTGTTTTCCTATTTTAGACATAAATATTATTTAAAATACTTCGCAGATTATTTCTCCGCCCAAACCCTTTTTCCTCGCCTCTTTATTTGTCATCAAGCCACTGGAAGTAGAAACGATCAAACAACCTAATCCAGATTTTACTGCTTTGATTTCATGACTGGGTAAATAAATTCTTTGCCCAGGTTTACTGATTTTCTTTATTTGTCTCAAGACAGATTCACCATTATTGTTATATTTCAATTCAATTTTCAAATATTTCTTGATTCCTCTGCCCACGCGGCTAACACTTCTTAAATATCCCAAATCAGCCAATAAAGACGCTAGGTCATATTTAAAATTAGATGCAGGAATCGAAATAAACGGTTTTTTTACCGCCAAAGCATTCCTTATTTGCGTTATCATTGAACTAATTGGATCCATAATATTATTTAATTAATTTTTTACCAAGACGCTTTCTTTATTCCTGGGATTTCGCCACGACTAGCCATTTCTCTAAAACAAATACGACAAATTCCAAAATCTCCGATATAACCGCCTTTGCGCCCACAACGAAAACATCTCCTCACAACGCGAGTTGAAAATTTAGGTTTTCTTTTAGCTTTAGCGATCATTGATGTTTTAGCCATAATTGTATTAGAAAGTTATTATTTTTTAAGCGGGAATCCTATTGCCCGACACAAAGCGACTGCCTGTTCTTTATTCTTAGAATCAACAACAACTGTAATTTGCAAACCGAAAATATGACGAGTGCTGGTAGGAGGGACTTCCGGAAAAGCCATCATATCTTTAATACCAATATTAAGATTGCCCATCTCATCAAAACTATCCTTATTCAATCCGCGAAAATCTCTTACGCGAGGCAAAGCAACATTAATCAATCTATCCAAGAAATCATACATTCTTTTTCCACGCAAAGTAGCGGACAAACCAACAGTCATACCTTCTCTAATCTTAAAAGCGGCGATTGATTTCCTAGCTTTAGTTTCTAACGGCATTTGTCCGACAATAGAAGAAAAATCTGTTTTAATTTCTCCCAATAATTCATCGCGAGTTTTACCCTGAGCGGAAGATATCAAAATACGGCCAATTCCAGCATTAACAACCACTTTTACCATTTTTGGGACAGCCATTTCATTTTTCAAATGAAATTCTTTTTTAAGACTTGGAACGATTTCTGTCTTATATTTTTTTTCTAATTTTAAATAGTCTCTTGGCATTTTCTGCAAATTCTTATCTTCTTATCGCCCGACAAGCGATAACCAACTCGCACTCCTTTATTACAGCGTGAGCAAAATAAAGCTACATTAGAAATATCCACTGCTCTCGGCATAGAAATAATCTCTCCTTTTTCTCCTTGTTTTTTAGGTCTGCGATTCTTTTTTACCAAATTCAATCCGTCAACAACCACGCGATTATTTTTTCTAATAACCGTTAAAATCTTACCTTTCTTTCCCTTGTCTTTTCCAGCTAACATCATCACCTCGTCGCCTTTTTTAATTTTAACTTTCTGTTGAGTCATACAAATATATTATTTAAATTACATCGCTAGCCATAGAAATAATGGCATCATATCCTTTTTCTCTTAATTCTCTTGGAATAGGACCGAAAATACGAGTTGCTCTTGGTTGCTTTTTAGCATCAATCAAGATTACGGCATTTTCATCAAATTTTATATAAGAACCATCTGCGCGCTTCAATTGCTTTCTTTGTCTTGCTATAACGCATTTCACAACATCTTTTTTCTTAACCGCCTTGCGTGGTTCTGCTACCTTCACAGAAGCAACAATAATATCGCCCACTTCGGCATAACGCCTGCGTGAACCGCCCAAGACCTTAAAACATTGTACAATCTTGGCTCCGCTATTATCTGCTACTTTTAACATTGATCTAGGTTGTATCATATTATTTGTTTTCTGCTTCAACCGACTCGTCTATTTTTTCAGCTTCAAATTTCTTAATAACGGACAACAATCTCCATTTTTTATCTTTAGACAAAGGACGGCATTCTTCTATCAAAACATAATCACCTTTCTTAGCTTCGTTGTTTTCATCATGGGCCTTAAAATGACTCTTTATTTTCAAGGTCTTTTTATAGCGAGGATGTTGTTTAGTTCTTACAATCTCAACCACAATAGTCTTCTGCATTTTATCGGAAGTTACTGTTCCTCTCAATTTTTTATTGTTTACTTTTTTGTTTTCCATTCTTTTAAAATAGTTTGAATCTGCGCGATGATTTTTCTGGTAGCGCGTATTTCGCGAACGTTTTTAACTTTACCAAAAGATAAATCAAAACGCAACACTCTTAAGCGTTCTTGCTTTTGAGCCAACAACGACTGCAATTCACTTTCTGTTTGTTTTTTTAGGTCTTTTAAGTCCATAGTTAGATTGCTTTTATAAATTTAGTCTTCAACGGCATTTTATCATTAGCTCTTCTTAAGGCTTCTCTGGCAATTTCTTCGGTAACTCCGTCCAATTCAAATAAAACTCTTCCTCTTCTCACTGGAAAAACATAATATTCTACGTTACCCTTTCCTCCGCCCATGGTTACTTCCGGCGGTCTTTGTGTTACCGGCTTATCGGGAAAAATACGAATCCAAAGCTTTCCTCCTTTTTTCAAATAATTAACAATGGCTCTTCTAGCCGCCTCAATCTGTCTGCTGGTTACCCAAGAATTGGAAATGGCTTGCAAACCATAAGAACCAAAAGACAAACGAATGCCCCTGGTATCAATTTGGCGATTTTTAGATCTGCCTTTTTGCCACTTTCTATGTTTTACTTTCTTAGGAATTAACATATTTTTGTTTAATCAGAATTATTTCTGAAGATTCTTTTTATTAAAAACTTCGCCTTTATAAATCCAAACTTTAATGCCGATTGTACCATAGGTACAACGTGCTCTTACCTTCGCATAATCAACATCCGCTCTCAAAGTTTGCAAAGGCATTTTACCCCAATCCAACCATTCGGAACGAGAAATTTCAGCGCCATCCAAACGTCCTGATAATTTTATTTTTACTCCTTTAACTTCTTTATTCTGAGAAACTTGTTCAATCATTTTCTTTATGGTTCTGCGATAAGGCATTCTTTTTTCAATGCTTTCGGCAATCATTTGTCCAACAATAGTCGCGCTGGCCATAGGAGATTTCACTTCTTCAATATTCAAATGAAGAGCTGGAATAACTCCTACTTTATATTCTTTTCTATGTTTTTTAATGATTTTTTCCAAATCAACCTTAATCTTAGCAACTTCTTCTCCACCTCTACCAATAATCATACCCGGACGAGCAGTAAAAATATTAACATTAAGATTAGATCCCAATCTTTCTACGCTAATTGTTTCCACATTGGCAGCTTTTAATTTCTTATCCAAATATTCACGGATCTTAAAATCCTCCTCCAACATTATTGGAGTTAATTTCTTATTAGTGAACCATTTAGAATCCCAGTCCTTGATGATTCCTATTCTTAAAGATTTTGGATTTATTTTTTGTCCCATAGTATGCGAATATTGTTTAAATTTACGATTTTTTAACCATTAGTCATTGACCTTCGTTGAATAGACTTCGCCTTAACTTTCGGCTCGCTGGTTTTCTGTGATTTTAATTCTTTTACTTCCTTTATTTCTTTTTTGACATCTTTTACTTTAGTTTCACCTTTTTCATGACCAACATTTTTATCAGATTTTATGGTTTTCAATGATGGAGCTTTAAATCTTGTTTTCTGTTCTCCTTCTTTTTCTTCCAAAACTAAAGTAATGTGAGACATTTTTTTATGAATTGGTGTAGCTCGTCCCATAGCTCTAGGCATCCAACGTTTCAACATTGGTCCTTGATCTACTCTAATTTCAGATACAAAAAGATTTTCTTTTTTAAAATTCTTATTAACGGCATTGCTAACAGAAGAACGCAATAATTTCAATAACGGTTTAGCCGCTCTTTGCGGACGATAAAGCAATTCGGATTCCGCTTCTATTACATTCTTTTTCTTTAACAGATTGGCAATCAAGCGCACCTTTCTAGGAGCGATTTTCAAATAATTCAATTTAGCGATTGATTGTTTTTTATCTGTTTTATTCATAATTATTTTTTATTAGCTGAGGCGCTAGGGGCAGGAGCAGCTGATTGAGCAGCTGATTTTTCCAATTCCTTCTGCATTTTCCCTCCGTGTTTCATAAATTTACGAGTAAGAGAAAATTCTCCCAAACGATGTCCTACCATATCTTCTGTTACGGAAACATTAATAAAGTCTTTACCATTATGGACGCCAAAAAGATATCCCACCATTTCCGGGCTAATCATAGAATCGCGAGACCAGGTTTTGATTACTTCCCTGCTTCCCACTTTTACTTTGGCTATTTTTTCCAATAATCTAGGATCAATAAACGGACCCTTTTTAAGACTTCTAGACATAGTTTATTTTCTTCTTTTAATAATTAAAACATTTGACCACTTCTTCTTTCTTCTAGTCTTGTGTCCACCAGTAACCTTACCCCAAAGAGTCTTTGGTTTTCTGGTACCTCTAGGTTGTTTTCCTTCACCACCACCGTAAGGATGGTCGCAAGGATTCATAGCTGAACCACGCACTGTCGGTCTTACACCCAAATGTCTGGAACGACCGGCTTTTCCGATATTAACAGTTCTAAATTCAGAATTTGATATTTGTCCAATGCTAGCAAAACATTGAGCTAAAACTTTTCTAGTTTCACCGGAAGAAAGTTTAAGAATAGCATATTTGCCTTCCAAACCCATTACTTCCGCCATAGAGCCAGCAGACTTAATCATTTTACCACCTTCATTCGGCAAAAGTTCAATATTATGAACAGCAGTACCTACCGGGATATTTTTCAATGGCAAACGATTACCAATTTTAATTGGCGCAGTTTCTCCGGAAACAATTTCTTGTCCCACTTTCATTCCTTCTGCATTTAAAACATATCTTCTTTCTCCATCTTTGTAAAGCACTAAGCTGATAAAAGCATTACGATTTGGATCGTATTCAATAGTTTCTACTTTAGCAGGAACATTAAATTTGTTTTGCTTAAAATCAATCATGCGATACATTTTCTTAACACCACCCCCTTGATGACGAACGGTAATTCTGCCTTTATTATTTCTGCCAGCTTTCTCAATCACGGTCCCCAAAAGAGCCTTAAAAGGTTTATCGGTAGTGGTAACTTTTTTGAATTCTAAGGCTGTTCTTTGCCTTAATGATGGAGTTGTAGGTTTGAATGTTTTAGACATATATTTCTATATTATTGCGGAGTAACTTCAATAGTAAAACCTTCCTTTAAAGTAACTATGGCTTTTTTATAGCCATATTTCTTTCCCATAACCTTAGTTGATCTGGTTTTTTTGGTTGGGATGTTAGCAATTCTTACTTTTTCAATTTTAACATTATAAATTTGCTCAACCGCTTTTCTAACCGTATCTTTATTAGCATCCTTTCTGACATTAAAAGCGTATTGTCTTAAATGAGCAACATTGTGAGATTTTTCGGTAATACGAGGAAAAACAATAATATCGTGCGCAAAAGTTGCGTTAGTTTTTTTAACGCTGGAATCACTCTGCTTTACAATTTCTTTCTTAACAACCTCTTTCTTTGCTGTTGATTTAGTCTTATTTGTTTTTGTCGCACCGAATATTCCCATAATTTTATGCTTTGTATACTTCGCTTAATTTACCAATTGCATCTTTAAAGAATAAAATATTCTTATAGAGAAGCAAATCTTTAACACTAGTGTTATTAACGGAACTAATTTGAGCAAAACTTAAATTTCTGACAGCTCTAATTAATTCTGTATTGGTTCCTCCCAAGATTATCAATCCGCTGTTCTTTTTTACCGGGAAGAAATTCTTTAAAATCTTAGATACTTCTTTTGTTTTCGCGTCTTTAATCTTGATAGTATCAACAATTTTTATTTCTTGATCTGCCAATTTCTTAGATAAAACGCTAAACAAAGCTTGCTGCTTGGCCTTCTTATTCATTTTCTGACTAAAGTTTCTTTCCTTAGTCGGGCCGAAGGTTACGCCACCCCCTTTCCACAATGGAGAACGAATAGATCCATGACGGGCTCTTCCTGTTCCTTTTTGTTTCCAAGGTTTCTTACCGCCGCCTCTTACTTCGCCCCTGCCTTTAGCATGAGCAATTACATGTCGGCGATTAGCATCTATTCCTACTACGATTTGATGAACTAAAGTGGGATTCCATTTCACTCCAAAAATCTTTTCTGGTAATTCTACTTCTCCAACAACTTTAGCTTCTTGATTGTAAAGTTTAGTGTTCATATTATTTTCCTACAATTTCAATCAAATCGCCCTTTTTTCCAGGCACAGCGCCTCTGATAGCTAAAATATTATTGGCTGTGTCAATTTGCATTATTTTACATTTCTTCAAATTAATCATTTCATGTCCCATTCTGCCCGCCATTCTCTTTCCTTTGGTCACATGCTGCGGATGAGTAGCACCGATAGAACCAGGAGCGCGAAGTCTATTTTTTTGACCGTGAGTTTTAGGACCTCCATGAAATCCATGACGTTTTACAACGCCTTGGAATCCCTTGGATTTGTTATAACCTTTGAGATTAACATTATCTCCTTCAACAAAAATAGAAAGATCGATTTTATCGCCAGGATTGAATTCTTTTTTCTCAGCATCTTCCTTGATGCGGAATTCTTTCAACCAACGGAAATTACCCAAACCTTTCATATGTCCTTTTACCGCTTTAGTAATATTTTTTGTTTTCTTTTCTCCAAAGCCAACCTGTACAGCTTCGTAACCATCTTTTTCTTTATTTTTTACTTGAACAACAACAACTGGCCCCGCTTCTAAAAGGGTTACAGGAACAAGCTTCTCATCTTGGAACATCTGTGTCATTCCTATTTTTTGGGCTAGTATAAATTTGTTGGACATAGTTTATAATTAATATATTTTTTGAATAAAATGCCGGGCCTAGCCCGGGCATTTTATCGGCTAGCGAATAGCGTTGTTAGTTCTGGTAAGTTAAACGAGATTATGTGAACGAAACTTCTACATCTTAATCTCAACATCAACGCCAGCTGGTAGATTTAAACTCATTAAAGCATCAATGACTTTTTGATTAGGACTAAAAATGTCAATCAATCTTTTATGCACCCTAAGTTCAAATTGTTCTCGAGAATCCTTGTGCACGAAAGTTGAGCGGTTGACAGTGTAGCGTCTAATATCAGTCGGTAATGGCACGGGGCCAATAATTTCTGAAACATAACGCGCCGCAGTATCAACAATCTGCTTACAAGAATTATCTAAGACCTTGTGGTCATAAGATTTTATTTTGATCCTAATCTTCTGTTTAGGTTCTTCTTTCTTTGCTTTTGCTTTAGTCATTGCTTTAAAGAGCTAATAAAATTTATTTAATGATCTTAGTGACTACACCAGCTCCTACTGTCTTTCCGCCTTCGCGAATAGCAAATTTTTGCTTTTCTTCTAAGGCTACTGGAGCAATCAATTTAACGCTAAGATTGGCAGTATCACCAGGCATAATCATTTCAGTCCCTTCTGGTAAGAATACTTCACCGGTTACATCAGTAGTTCTGATGTAAAATTGTGGCTTATATCCTTTAAAGAATGGGGTGTGACGACCTCCTTCTTCTTTGGTCAAAATATAAAGTTCTGCTGTAAATTCGGTGTGTGGAGTAATGGATCCAGGTTTAGCAACAACCTGACCTCTTTCTACATCTTCTTTCTTCAAACCACGGAGCAAAATTCCAACGTTATCTCCGGCTCTTCCTTCGTCCAATGTTTTATTGAACATTTCAATACCGGTAACAACAGTTTTTTGAGTTGGTTTTAATCCTACGATTTCTACTTCGTCATTTACTTTAATAATACCTCTGCTGGCGCGGCCAGTAACAACGGTACCACGTCCTTCAATAGTGAAGATATCTTCGATAGGCATTAAGAAAGGCTTATCAATTTCACGAGAAGGTTCTGGAATATAGCTGTCAGCGGCAGCGATTAAATCTAAGATAGGTTTAGCATCAGGATCATCAAGTGATTTAGAATTCAAAGCTTTCAAGGCAGAACCTCTAATAATAGGAGTTTCATCGCCTGGGAAGTGATATTTGGTCAAAAGTTCGCGAACTTCGCTTTCTACCAAATCAATTAATTCTGGATCAGAAACCTGATCAACTTTGTTTAAGAAAACAATGATTTTAGGAACACCTACTTGATTAGCTAACAAAATGTGCTCTCTAGTTTGAGGCATCGGACCGTCAGCAGCTGAAACAACCAAAATTGCGCCGTCCATTTGAGCGGCACCAGTAATCATGTTCTTGATATAGTCAGCGTGTCCCGGAGCGTCAATGTGAGCATAGTGTCTGGTATCTGATTCATATTCTGAGTGATGAAGAGAGATGGTAATACCACGAGCTCTTTCTTCAGGAGCATTATCGATTTGAGACACATCCTCAAGTTTTTGAACATAGCCCTTAAAATTAAGGACATGCATGATGGCCGCGGTCAAAGTAGTTTTACCGTGATCAACGTGACCAATAGTACCAATATTAACGTGTGCTTTTGTTCTTTCGAACTTCTTTTTCTCTGCCATTTTTTTACTTTATCCCGCGAATTAAGCCATCTCGGGAAAAATTATATTTTATTTATTCGACTAAAAAATACGATTTTTTATTATATTTTAATTATTTCGCTTTTTGTGATTTTATGCCAAAATTAAAATTAAGTCAAGTGTTTTGACCTCGCTTCATTTTTCATTGCATATAATCTGAGCGATTGAAATAAGTATAGCAAATCATAACGAAAACGCAAGTAAAATACTGGGGATAAAGCTTTTTAATAATTTCCATTCACCGATCATTGGGTTGATTTTTTATCAATTTTATGCTATAGTTAAATCAGTTCTGAAACAATCAAAAACGGAGGCAAAATGCTTTTGTGGACTACCCTATTTATCAACCAGGCCGCTTTTATCTGGCTAGCAATGAGCAAGGGAAAAACTTTTTGGTTTATTTTTCTGGTCACCTTTCTGTATTCAAATATTACCAATGTAATTTTTTATTACGGAACGGAGTGGTTTGAAAAAACTCTTGAAATGGTTCGAGGAGAAAAGAAAAAAAGTAAATGGTATAGAATGTGTTATATCATTCTAAGACGTTGGGGTAAGAAAGCAAAAATTATTCCTATGACTATTTACTTTTTTATGCCCATTGTTCCAGTCATTGGAGTAAAAGAAATCTGCATCGTTATTGCCGATTTAGAGGGTATTAAATTCAGGGTATTGGTCATTCTTTCCATTATCCAAATCATCATCATCTACTACGGCAAATTATTGTTTTCGTAACAAAAAAATAAGACCGGTTCGACACATTGTCGAACCGGTTCTTTTTTTATCAATTTAATTTTCAAAAATAATATCTTTAATCTTTTTAGTAATTTCTAATGGCCTAGGATGTTGCCAAACATTTCTTCCCACAGCCGCTCCAATTCCACCAGCGCTCATCACGCTTTTTACTACTTCCAAAAATTCTTCTTCTCTTTCTAATTTTGGACCGCCTGATAAAACCACCTTGGTTTTTCCAGCTGCCTCCACTGCCTTTCTGAAATTATTAGTAGAACCACAATATTTTATTTTCACCATATCAGCCCCTAACTCCAAACCGATACGCGCCGCGTAAGCGGTGATTTCCGGAGATTCTACATCTTTAACATACTCACCTCTTGGATAAACCCAAGCGATAGCAGCCATTTTATTACGATGAGCTTCTTCTACAATTCTCCCAAATTCCACAAACATTTTCTCATCATGAGCCGAACCTAAAAAGATAGTATAACCAACAGCTACAGCGCCCAATTCTTTGGCGTATTCCACAGAACAATTTTGTCTGGAAAATAAATCTCCTCCTTTCCAAATATTAGCCTTACCATTTAATTTTAAAATCAAAGGCACTTTCATTTCATAAATGGAATCTTTGTAATATTTTTCCGCCACACCCCTTCCCAAAATCACAGCGTTATATCCGCCCTGCATGGCGATGTCTAAAATATAAGCGGGATCAATAGATTTCCCCGGTAAATCTTCCGGCCCATGTTCCATTCCATGATCATAAGCTAAATAAATCGCCTTTCCTCTTGTTGTTATTTTTTTCAAATAATCATTTTTCATATTTTTTATTTTAATAAAATTAAATTTCCACGAATCCCCTCAATAGATTATTTTTTATAATCTCCTCCATTTTTTCTTCACCAAAATATTCAGTAAAGATTTTATTCCATAGGGCCTCTTGATGATGATAAAGATATTTTACCATTTCTTTTTCTTTCACCAGAGACATCACCACATCCACCAAATCAAAACTCACAAGCTCCGTTCCATGATTGCCACTGAGAAAATACTCTCCCACCCAATCCAAATCTTCCCAGAATTCAAAATCCCCTTCTTCCAATCCGGCCAAAGATTGCCCTAATTTTACAATTCCCGTTTCCGCCTTTTTCCAATGAATAGCTTCAGGATTAATATGAGGCATTAATAAACGCTCATCATTTTCGTCTTTTTTCGCCAAATATTGTTGAATCACCAACCATTGCGCTTTTTCTGTTGGAGCAGGAATGCCGTCAATCATTTCACCTTTTAAGGTTTGAATTAAATTTTTAACAAAATCCGGTTTAGTGGAAAAATCTCTAAAAATATCAGAATAGAACTTTACTTCGTGATAATAATGCAATACCAAAGAAACCATTCTCAATAATTCTCCAGGAATATTCAAAGTTACAGGAATGACAAAAATCACTCCAAACTCTTTTAAGTGACTAATATTATGATATTTCTTTTTTACAAAACTCTCCGCAGCTTTCGCCCATTTACTGCTTAAAACTTTTATTTCCACGCCCCTTTCTTCAAAATCATTCGGAGTCAAACTTTCATATTGTTTGAAAAAGACATTATTCAACCATTCCCCGTCTTCAATGAATCTTAAAGCGGCAAATAATTCAAAAATATCTTCTTTAACCAAAGCTTCTTCAATATTTTTATAACCCAAAGCTCGCACGATATTCTGAGGAGGTTCTTTTCTTAACAACTCCGCGGCCTTAGTTTTCTTCAAAAAAAAGCCGATGAGTTTTTCTTGATTATCTTTAATGGCATTCAAAACTTTCTGACAATCATTGATATTGGATATGGAAACTCCTCCAAATTTTTCCACAAAAACCTTATCAGCTAAAAAGATTTTTTTAATTAATGCGGAAAAAACATCTTTGCTGACGCACTTATCATTCAAACCCAAAGATTGAAGTCTATCTTTCACCGTTCGATCATTAAGATCATAAATTTTTTCCAACACACCACTCTTGCCAGTGGCCTTGTTCATTTTCTGTTCCAAAGCAGCCAAGTCTTCTGGTTTAACTCTTAAAATTTTTGCAATTTTTTCTATAGCCTGGTTTGTTGTATCGGACATACCTGAATATTTTACCAAATTTTTAACAATCAAACAACAATAAAGCCCCTGACTATATTTATAGTCAGGGGCTTATTAGTCTTTTTATCAATTGAAGACAAATGACGCGGCAATGCCAAGGACGATAACCGTCAGCATAATCAATACAAACCAAAGCTTACCGTGCTTCTTATTCAAATCAAGTTGAAACGGACGATCATTTATCGCGCGCCGCAACGACTCATTGCTAGACCTCTTCAAAGTGCCATTCTTCACTCCTCACCTCCTTCATTCTTATTAATATTTTTCAAAAGATTCCTCAATTTGAAATCTTCGGCAAATTTTTCCAAATTTTCAAAAGAATAAAAATGGCAACCAAGCATCGATTCGTCAACCAAACGAATGCGAATTCCACTTTTTTTCTTTTTGGCCAATTCATAAGCCGTTAATGGCTGAAGTACAGAATCAAACCACAAACATTTATCTATGCCAATATCAAATATAAAAATATTTCTTATGATTGAATACTCTTCTCCTGAGTCGGACAATTTTCCTTCTAAATGAGGGAGAGAAATTTCAATATAATTTTCTGGAATGCAAGTCTCCACTTTTATAGGCATTTTACCTCCATTACCCATCAAAGATTTACAACAAGATGGGTGCATCTTATTATTAAAATTCTAACTTTATAATAGTTGTTTTGGCCAAGAAGTCAAACCGCCTCGGCATATAATGCCGAGGCGGTCGTCCTCTCTTCATACGTATAACTTACGATCGTAAGTTATACGTATGATTCAAAAATTCTAAATAATTGATAAATAAATTTAATAAAAGATTTATTTCTTTCCAGCGATAATTTGTTCTGCAACATTCTTCGGAACTTCTGCATAATGATCAAATTCCATTGTGAAGAATCCTCTACCCTGAGTCATAGAACGCAATTTGGTTGCATAACCAAACATTTCTGATAACGGCACTTTCGCATCAATAACTTTAGTCATCATTCTGTCATTCATAGATTCAATGCGAGCGCGTTTGGAATTCAAATCTCCGGAAGTATCTCCCAAAAATTCTGGCGGAATAATTACCTGCACCTTCATAATCGGTTCCAAAATAATCGGATTGGAGCGTTTACAAGCTTCTTGGAAAGCCATAGATGCGGCAATCTTAAAGGCAAATTCTGAAGAGTCTACATCATGGAAAGAACCATCAAACAAGGTGACTTTAATATCTTCCATAGGGAAACCGGCAACAACACCCTTGGCCATAGATTCTTTTACACCTTTTTCAATTGGAGAAATAAATTCCTGAGGAATAGCGCCTCCTTTGATGGCGTTAACAAATTCAAATTTCTCACCTCTTTCCATCGGCTCAACCTTAAGCCAGCAATGACCGTATTGACCCTTTCCGCCTGATTGACGAATATATTTTCCTTCAGCCTCGGCTCCACTCTTAATAGTTTCTTTATAAGCAACTTGAGGTCTGCCAGTGTTAGCTTCCACCTTAAATTCTCGTTTCATTCTTTCTACCAAAACGTCTAAGTGTAATTCTCCCATACCACCAATCAAAGTTTCCGCTGTTTCTTGATCGGTCTTTACAGTAAAGGTTGGATCTTCCTCTGATAATTTTCTCAAAGCCAAGCCCATCTTTTCTTGGTCAGCTTTAGTCTTCGGCTCAATGCGCATATGAATAACCGGCTCTGGGAATTCAATTTTTTCCAAAACTAAAGGATTCTCCGGATCACACAAAGTATCGCCAGTAGTAGTATTTTTCAAACCTACAATAGCGGCAATATCTCCAGCGTATACTTCCTCCACTTCTTCACGATGATTAGCGTGCATACGTAAAACACGACCAACTCTTTCTCTTTCTCCTTTAATACTATTTAAAATATAAGTACCTCTTTTCAAGACACCGGAATAAACGCGGAAATAAGTTAAACTTCCCACAAACGGATCGGCAGCAATCTTAAAAGCCAAAGCAGCCAAAGGCTCATTGTCATCAGGATGTCTCAAAACTTCTTCTTCCGGTTTATTAGGATTAAATCCTTTTGTTGGAGGCAAATCAATTGGAGACGGTAAATAATCAACTACCGCATCCAACATTAATTGCACACCTTTATTTCTCAAAGCGGTTCCACACAAAACTGGAACAATCTTATAAGCAATAACAGCTTTTCTTAAAGTTTTTCTTAATTCGTCTTCGGTTGGTTCTTGACCTTCTAAATATTTAGCCATTAACGCATCATCCTGTTCTACAATTTTTTCAACCAATTCATGATGCATAGTTTCAGCTTTCTCTTTCAAATCTGCAGGGATTTCAATCTCTTCAATAATTTCTCCATGCTCTCCGTTAAAAGCAAAGGCTTTCATTCTAACCAAATCAATAACACCGGAGAATTGATCTTCTGTTCCAATATTTAATTGAATCGGTAAAGCATTGGGACTCAATCTTTCTTTAATGGTAGATAAGCAAAAATCAAAACTTGCTCCCATTCTATCCAATTTATTAACAAAACATAAACGAGGCACTTCATATTTATCAGCCTGATGCCATACAGTTTCGGATTGTGGTTCTACACCGGAAACTCCATCAAAAACAACCACGGCGCCATCTAAAACGCGCAATGATCTTTGCACCTCAACGGTAAAATCAATGTGGCCCGGAGTATCAATCAAGTTGATACGATATTCTCCTCCTTTTTTATCACCTGCCACTTTTTTATAAGTTTGAGTCCAAAAACAAGTAGTAGCGGCAGAAGTAATAGTGATACCTCTTTCTCTTTCCTGATCCATCCAGTCCATGATTGCCTCACCTTCATGAGTTTCTCCAATTTTATGAGAAATGCCGGTATAAAAAAGAACGCGTTCAGAAACGGTTGTTTTTCCGGCGTCAATGTGAGCAATAATGCCGATATCTCTTACTTTTTCAATTGGATATTGTCTTGCCATAATTTTTATATTTTTAATCCGCCTTATCGGCGGATTAATTTTCTAATTTATTTTAAATTCCGCTTTACCTAGCAAAATGCGCGAAGGCCTTGTTTGCTTCGGCAATGCGATGAGTGTCTAATTTTTTCTTAATAGCCGCTCCTTCATTATTAGCAGCCGCTAAAAATTCCTCAGCCAATTTTTTGGACATATCCATGCCCGTTCTTTTTCTGGCTGCATCTAAAATCCAACGACAAGTCAAAGCAAATTTTCTTTCCGGTCTTACTTCTTGAGGCACTTGATAATTAGCTCCACCTACTCTTTTAGAACGCACCTCCACAACAGGAGAAACGTTTTTCATAGCTGTTTCCACAACAAGAGCGGGATCTTTTTTAGTAGTCTCTTTAATGATATCTAAAGTTTTATAAAAAATTCCTTCAGCTACACTCTTCTTGCCTCTTTCCATTAAATAGTTAATAAACCGAGTGAACTCGATTCTATTATGGACCATGTCCGGTTCAAAATTTCTTTTAAATTTTTTATTTCTTCGCATAACTGTTTAGTATTATTTAGGTGTCTTAGCTCCGTATTTAGACCTTTGCTGTTTACGGTTCTGCACACCAGTTGTATCCAAAACTCCACGTACGATATGATAACGAACACCCGGTAAATCCTTAACCCTACCACCGCGAATTACAACCACGGAATGTTCCTGCAAATTATGACCTTCTCCAGGAATATAAGCGGTTACTTCCATGCCATTAGAAAGACGCACACGCGCCACTTTACGCAAAGCAGAGTTTGGTTTCTTCGGAGTAGTTGTAAAAACTTTTACACAGACGCCTCTTTTAAAAGAAGCAGGATAAGAAATAGGACGATTTCTCAAAGCATTAAAACCAAAAGATAAGGCCGGTGTCTTGGTCTTTTTCACAATAGATTTTCTTCTTTTATTTATCAACTGATTAATAGTTGGCATTTATTTCAATTATTTTAGATATCAAATAATTTAGCAAATAATAAAACGGAAGTCAACCCCATTAGGCAACATTCCGCTTCAAAAGAAGATTTAATCACTTTTTAAAATTTTTATCAATAAAATTGGTCAATAATGCAAAATGATCCAATTAACTCATAAACGCCATTGCCACTCTTTTAATATTTTTGTATAATAATAAAAATAACATTTAATGGTCTAGTTTTTTAAATTATTCCTCTAATGAAACAAGTACAATCAAAAATCACTTGGATTGATATCGTCAATCCCAGCCAAAACGATATAGATTATTTGGGCGCTAATTATAAGTTTCATCCTCTTATTATGTCCGAATTGATGAAACCGTCATCTCGCTCCAAGGTTGAAACATATAATAATTATATATACATTGTTTACCACATACCGATATACGACTCCACCACCCGCGTATCCAAAGCTACAGAAGTTGACTTCTTAATCACCAAAGACACAATAATAACCTCTCGCTATAGCGAAGTAGAACCTATCAACATCTTTTTCAATCGATTGGAAAAAGATATCAGCAGCCATGAAAAATATTTGGATAAAACCACCGGACATCTTTTATATGAAATTTTAGAAGATTGCCAAGAATTTTCCTTGCGTCAACTCAATCATATCAACGAAAAAATATCTTTCATTGAGGAATCTATTTTTAAAGGCCATGAGAAGCAAATGATACAAGAAATTTCTTTTGTAAAAAGAGACATCTTGGATCAACGACTTATTACTAGACCTCAAAAGACCATTTTAGAATCATTATTAACAAAAGGCTCGAAATTTTTTGGTAAAGAAATAGAAATATACTTTAATGACTTGTTGGGTGATTATGAAAAAGTATGGGACACCTTGGATAATCTCAAAGAAACGGTAGAAGCTCTAGAATCCACCAATAACACTCTATTTGAAAGCAAAATGAATGAGATTATGAAAATTCTCACCATTATCGCTTTTGTTACCATGCCGCTTTCTTTATTATCAAATATTTTCGGAATGAATACCGCAAACACTCCCCTGGTCAGCCATCCTTTCAGCTTTTGGATTATTACAGGCGCAATGCTAATAGTCTCAATCGCATGTTTAATATTTTTTAAAATAAAAAAGTGGCTTTAAAAGAAAATCCCGACAACATTGTCGGGATTTTTAATTTTCAACAATCAGATCTTTACCGAACTGAATACCGATATCACCGCTTTCATCAGTACGAAAAATTTTAACACCCAAATCGTTTAATAAATTAATAACCGTATCGGCAGGATGATTATATTTATTATCTCTTCCTACTCCAATTAGCGCTATTTGTGGATTAATTAATTTCAATAACTCCGGACTAGTGCCATTTTTTGATCCGTGATGACTAACCTTCAAAATATCCGCTTGCCAATCAGTCGTTATTTTTTTCAAAAAACCACTATCAGCATCTCCTAAAAATAAAGTTCTAAAACCATTAATAGTCGCTCGAAACACTAAAGAACTGTTATTGAGATTCTTCTCGGAAAAGATCTCGTTGCGAGCTGGGGAAATAATATCCAAAACATCATTACCGATCTTAATTTTATCCCCAGCCCCCAAAGCTACAACGGCTACACCATTATTCTTTATTAAAGACATTAAACTTTGAAAAGTTTCACTAGTACTATCTGCGCCGCTATAAACAAAAACTCGCGGCTGATATCGCTTTATCATTTCAAAAAAACCTCCATAATGATCTAAATTGGCATGAGATAAAATTACAACATCTATCTTCTTATCAAAAAAATTTAAACTACTACCCAATTTACTAAGCACACTTCGATCCGGTCCGGCATCAACCATTATTTTTCCGGAATTACGAAAGCTAATTAAAGACGCATCCCCTTGCCCTACGTCCAAAAAATCTATTTTCGTCAAATTACTTTCCGACAAAATAAAAAACCAAACCACCAAATTAAGGGCCAATAAAATCAACAGACCGAAAATTATTATTGATTTACCGGATTGTTCCATAACTAATAATAAAAATTCAAACAATACGCATTATCCTACCGAGTATATTTTAAATACTTCAATCTCTTTTTTTGAATGTATACAAACATTAATATCACTATTCCCACCGCTAGCCAGAAAACCCATTCTCTCACTTTATCCAAAGAAATTATAGCAAATTTCAGACTGCCAAAAAAATCAATAATAAGAATTTCCATCTTAAGCAATAAATAAGAAAGAAGACCGAAAATCATCGCCAAACCAGAAAAAATTAACCCTGACACCCCCGCTAAAAAACCAAATAACATTGTTATCGGAATCAAAGACAAAATAAAGATATTACTCAAAGGAGAAACCAATGGAAAATATCCAAATCTTAATACAATTAATGGCAAGACTGCGAATTGCGCCGACAAAGTTGTGGCTAAAACACCACGCCAATTTAAAAAACTGGATTGATCCGACTTTAATACTTTCTCAAAAAACGGATAGAAATAAATCAATCCCAAAGTGGCAGCAAAAGATAATTGAAAAGCAAAATCAAATCTTAATATTTTCGGATTGATTATTACCATAATAATGCCGGCCAGAAAAAGAGCATTTCTAGGATGATATAACCTGCCAATTCTTTGGCTTAATAAAAGCAAGCCACCCATAATGCCAGCGCGCACCACCGAAGCAGAAGCCCCAGTCATAAGAACAAAAACAACAATAAACAAAACTGACAACCAAAAAGCAATGTTTCTTTTCAAACCAAAAAATAACAATAATGAAAGAACGGCGGTACAAATGATAGTAATGTTATAACCGGACAAAGCCACCAAATGACTAGTCCCGCTTTTTTGCATTTTCTCTTTCAATCCAGCATCCAAACTTTGACGTTCTCCCAAAAGCAATCCTCCCAAAAAACTCGATTCCGGCTCCGGTAAAATTGTATCAATTTTTTCTTCAAACAAATTTTTTACTTTTAATAAAGAAGATTTAATCGCCGAGCCTTGATGGTTTTTTATAATTTCTACTTTTGGATAATTAGCTATAGAATAAATTCCTTCTTTGGATAGATAAGCCTTAAAATCAAAATCCGAAAAATTTTCTGGTTCTTCCAATTTACCCTCAAAAACAATCTCATCTCCATATTGAAAATTTTTAGTATACGGTTTCGTTTTAATCAAAATCTTTCCTTGATAATTATCCTTCAACTCCACTCTTAACCAAACCGAGGATTCTTTGAATTCTGGTTCATCACAAACCACTCCCGACGCCTTAACAAAATCACCATTCCAACGAATGCTAGAACTTTTTTGATTGTAATAGTCCGATGTTTGAAAAGAAATCACGCCAAACGCAAAAAGAGTTGCCGCAGTCACAAAAATCAACAACTTCTTGTGACACAAAAAAGACCACAAAGCAAAACTGCAAATAAAAACCAAGAATAATAAAATCCAAATCCAAGAAATAAATAAAAACGAGGCGGTAAAAACTCCCGCCCCGTAAAGGATAACAAACAACAAAAATTTATCAGGTAGATTCATACAAATTAAAATCCTTTTATAATTCGTATGTATTCGCGATTAAAGTTAGCTGCACATTCCCCAGCCGCAAACCGGGCATGAATGACACTTCTCTTGATTAACTAATTCCGTGTGACAGCTAGGACAAAATTTGCTAGCATTGCCATTTTGACCATTCATCTGAGTCGGCATAACTTCTATCACATTGGGTTGATAGTAGACAGAGAAGCCCTCAGCTTTCTCATCTTTTTTGGCTAAGAACTCTTCTTTCCTGCCCTTCCTCTTACCATCAACGACTTTTTCTTTTTTATTCCCACCCGCAACCAAAACTTGATTTTGAATGGACTTATCTCTATAAACTGTCACATCCTTGCAGCCCAATTTATACGCTAAAAGATATACTTTTTTGATATCTTCCGGCGTGGCGCTCGCTGGCAAGTTGTTAGTTTTAGAGATAGAAGAGTCTGTCCATTTTTGCATCGCAGCCAAAGCCTTGATATGATCTTCCACTTCTATATCCATAGAAGTTACAAGAATCTGCTTTAGCTTTTCGGGAATACGTGATATTTTTTGCACACTGCCATTACTGTCAATCACTTTTCTCAAAAGTTGATCGTTAAATAATCCATGTCTGAATAACACTCTTTCAAAAACCGGATTAACATAATAGAAACTGCCCACTGCCACATTTTTTTCAAAAACCAAACTGTAATTCGGCTCAATACCGGAAGAACATCCGGCAATCATAGAAATAGATCCTGTAGGAGCTAAAACTGTAGTGAAAGAATTTCTTAATCCGGATTTCTTTATTTTTTCAATCAAAGATTTCCAATCGAAATTAGAAGATTTTTTATCTTTATATCCGGAAAATGGAAGTTTTCCATCTTGATAAAAAGATTGATCAAACAACGGGAATCTTCCTCGTTCCTGACTCAATTCAACAGAAATAACTTTAGAATAATAATTCAAAGCTTCAATTGCTTTTTCCATAAACTTCAAACCTTCTTTGGAATTATACGGAAGAGCCAATTCAAACAAAGTGTCGGCTAAACCCATCACACCCAAACCCATCTTTCTTGTTTTCAAAGACATATCGGCAATTTCCGGTAAAGGATATTTATTAATATCGATTACATTGTCCATAAAGCGAGTAGCCACTTCTATAGTTTTTCCGTATTCCACCCAATCAAAAATCATATGATCGTGTTTGGCATTCGGTTTTACAAAACTCCACAAATTCAAACTTCCCAAATTACAAGATTCAAACGGATAAAGCAAAACTTCTCCACAAGGATTAGTGCAAGTGATGGGCCCCAAGACTTTCAATAACGGATTATATTCATTAATGCGATCATGGAAAACTACGCCCGGCTCAGCTGACTCCCACGCCTGATAAGAAATAAGATTCAATAATGATTTCGGATCAATATATTTAACTACTTGTTTGCTGCGAGGATTTACTAACGGATACGGCTTATTGTCCTTTAAGCATTCCCAAAATTCAGGCAAAACCAAAATAGAAATATTGAAATTCTTCAACGCTTGATTGCCGGTTTTACATTTAACAAAAGCCTCAATATCGGGATGATTGCTATTCAAAATACCCATATTCGCCCCTCTTCTGATGCCGCCTTGTTTAATAACATCAGTCATTCTGTCATACAAGGACATGAAGCTAATAGGACCGGAGGAATAACCGCCGGTTGATTTTACAAAATCTCCCTCAGGCCTTAATTGAGAAAAATTATATCCCACTCCTCCGCCGGATTTAAAAATCACAGAAGCGGATTTCAATGTACTCATAATATCATCAATGGAATCTCCAACATCTAAAACAAAACAAGCGGAACCCATTCCGAAAACATTTCCAAAATTAGCCAAAGCCGGAGTATTGGGCATAAATCTTCGGCTCGCCATTAAATTATAAAAACTATCGATCTCCGCAGAATATTTATCAAAGTATCCTTCTTTCAATTTATCCAAGAAATTCTGCCAAGATATTTTTATCTTTTGTTCTTTGTTAAATCGATCGTACAATCTCTTGATTCCTTCCAAGTGATAACGGTTAAGAACATAGTTTCCAATTTTATATTTTCCATCAAATTTTTCCGGAGAAAATTCTTCGGTATGATGCTCGGTTGCCTTTCCTTTTTTCTGATAAACCGCATCATCGTAAAAAAGTGACGGTATAGTCGTGTGCACCGCTACGCGAATAAAAAGTTCTTTAGGTGATTCTATAATTTTTCCAAAACCGTCCTTTCTCAAATAACGAGAAGTCAAAACTCTCAAAGCATTAACATCAAATTTCTTATCAACCTCGTCAATAATTTCTTTATTTAAAATTTGCGCCTTCTCTTTTCTAATTTCAGAACGTTTCTGACGATACATCATATAAGTCTTGGCAATCTTAATCTGATTTTTATCAAGCAAGACTTGTTCCACCGTGTCTTGAATCTCTTCAATGGTTGGAATGTAAGATTTTTGTATTTTTAATTTTCTAGCCAAACGCTTCACCACCTCCTCAGACATGGTTTTAGCGAAAGCGTAATCTATTTTGCCAGTTTCTTCAGCGGCTTTAAAAATAGCATTAGTTATTTTATCAGTTGTAAATGGCACAACTCGACCATCTCTTTTTTTTATCTTATGAAATGGATTGTAACTATTTTTTCCTGGCATAAAAAATTAAAAAAATATATTTTTTGAGACTTTTTAATTTAAGAAGTAATCTTACGCCAAATAGAATCTTTTTTCAATTGTGGATAATGAATTTTTTTAAGAAGTTTTGCTAAAAATGTCAAAGAAATGTATAAAAAATTTCTATTTTCACAAAACACGAGTAATTACTTGAATATTTAATAAAAAAATCACCCCACCAAACCGATGAAATGATTTTTTATATGATTTTTTTTGAAAAAAACTAAATCTAAAATTAATTTTTTAAAAAAATGGTGCCCGAGGAGAGAGTCGAACTCTCATGAGATAAATCTCACACGATTTTGAGTCGTGCGCGTCTGCCATTCCGCCACCCGGGCATAAACTAACTTAATTTAATATAATATATTTTAAAGAATTTTTCAAATATGAGGCCACGGCGGGAATTGCACCCACGTATAACGGTTTTGCAGACCGTTGCCTTACTGCTTGGCTACGTGGCCACGAAAATAAAAGTTTTTATTTTTCTTTTATTTCTTCTAATAATTTTTCAATCTTTTCCGCTTCGAATTCCGTTCTATCTATTTCAAAACGGATTTTGGGAATCGGACGCATCGCCAATTTTTTATTCAAAAATTGCTGTATTTGAAAAACATTATCTTCCAAATATCGCAAGACGTCTTTTTCTTGAGTTAAAGGAAAAACGCTAACGATAATTTTACTATACAAAAGATCAGGCGAAGTTTCAACTGCCAAAATAGTCACCAAAGAATTATCGGGAAACTGACATTCTTTTTGAAAAATTCCCCCGAGAATCTTTTGAATCAATTCATTAATTTGTTTCACTCTTTGTAAACTCATTTTTTTATTAATTTCTTTATAAACGCCAACTTTTCTTTCAATACTACTTCGCTATCCGCCTCTAAATTCAATCTTGCGATTGATTCCGTATTTGATAATCTAACATTAAATCTCCAATTTTCAAAATTCATAGACAGACCATCAAAATTGGAAATCTTTTTAACTGAACGTCTAAATTCTTTTTTTAATGCATTTATTATTTCTTTATAATTTTCTGCCGAAAAATTAATCTCCGGAGCTATAAAATATTTTTTAAAATCATTCTGCAAATTATTAAAATCTGCTCCGTAGAAAGCTAACGCTTTCAAAAAAACCAAAAAAGCGAAAATACCGGAATCAGCAAAATAAAAATCTTTAAAATAATAATGCCCGGATTTTTCCAAGCCAAAAATCGCTTTCACTTCAGCCATCTTTACTTTGAAATAACTATGACCAATTTTGGAATAAACTACCATCCCTCCAGCATCCGTAATCACCTCAGAAGCCAATTTAGTCGTTGTTTCATCTATAACTATTCTAGCCTTTTTATTGAATTGAGCAAAGTATCCGGCCAATATTGGGCCGATTACATCAGATGAAACAACTAATCCTTTTTCATTCACAAAAACAATCCTATCGCCATCCGCATCAAAATAAACTCCCAGATTAAAAGACTTTACAACAATTTTGTGAAACTGCGCATTGGATTTTTCATTAAATATTTTTATAGAAAAATCCAATTTTGGAAATAATTTTTTAAAAATCGGGGTGGCGATGCCAAATTGATCATTAACGGCTATTTTTATTTTTTTCAAAAAATCCCGCTCTTCCGCTTGAAAATTAAAGTGCTTAATCAAGAAATCAACATATTCATCCAAAAGATCCATTTTAACCAATCGCATTTCCAACAAAGGATGGACGTCGATATCTTTCTCAAATACTTTCACGAATTTTCCCAATTTTTCTCCACCGATAGCTTCAATATTTTTATTAAAAATCTTAAACCCATTATGCCCCTTGGAAAGATGCGAGGCGGTAATCATAATTCCAAAATCCGCTTTGGTTTTCTTAATCCCAAAATAAAACATCGGGGTAGTACTCACGCCCAAATCAAAAACCTCCACTCCGCTGTCAATCAATCCTTGAATTAATTTTCTCTTTAAACACTCGCTAGAGCTTCTCAAATCCGCTCCTACCAAAACTCTCACTTTATTTTTATTAAATAATTTGGATTGCTTTAAAAAACTCTTAAAAAAATACCCCAGACGATAAGCCAAATCAGAACTTACCTCTTGTGGATATTTCCCTCTAATATCATAAGCGCGAAAAATATTTTTGCTGATGGATTTCATTATTAAATTAATAAAATAAGTGCCCAGAAGAGGATTCGAACCTCCATGCCCTTGCGGGCGCTACCACCTCAAGGTAGTGCGTGTACCAATTTCGCCATCTGGGCGAGCATTTTTATTATATCAGAGTGTTTTTTTCTTTCAAGTAAAATTAAATCCGCTCCGACAGAAATGTCGGAGCGGCTAAATAATCAACACTATTCTTTTTCCTCACTCTCAGCCTCTTCCACTACTGGAGTAACCGGCTCTGCTTTTGGAGCAATAATATTTTTGAAAACAGAAAGTTTCTTACGAGTCTTTTTAGGAGACAAATCACGCAAGAAATAAAGCTTGGCTCGGCGCACGGTTGGAACTCTTAAAATCTCAATTTTAGATATTTTAGGAGAATGAATTGGCCAAACCTTTTCTACACCTACGCTAGCCACTACTGATCTCACAGTAATAGTAGCATTAATACCTTTACCGTGTTTTCTTGCCAAAACCACGCCTTCAAACGCTTGAATTCTATCTCTATCGCCTTCCTTAATCTTTTCATAAACGCGAATTTGCATTCCCGGTTTAATATCGGGAATCTCCGCTTTTAATTGCTTTTTATTAAATTCATTGAGTTTCACTGACATATTGATTTCTATATTATAACAAAAACAAAACTTTTGCAAGTGAAAAGCCGTCCTAATCAGGACGGCTTTATATTTTACTTTTTTGCCCTTCTTTCCGTATCTCTTTCGTGCGCTATCTTCCTTCTGCGATTCAAACTCTTCATATATTTCTGCTTAAACTTTTTACTCCCATAAAGTATGGTTTCTAAATCAAGACGCAATGATTTATGAAATTCATCCTTTCTGATCCAAAGGCTATACCAAAAGAATTTACAATAAATGCTAATTTTGTGGCAAGGCACTGCCAAACAATTACCCCAAACATAATACTTCATCAATCTTCTGCCGGAACGATTTATCAAAACCCCAAAAAGAATGCTCAAAATCACAACTCCCAATATTACCGATAGCTCCATTGAATCCTCCTCGTATCTATCAAAATTAAGTTTCTAATTCTGATTATAGTCAAAACAAAAAAGAAAGCAATTTTACATCAAGCTGGAAAGTTTCTGCGCCGCCAATGCCTGAGCTTTATGATTAGCTTCATTCAAACATTCTTTTAAAGTTCTTTCTTGATCTTCTTTGGATAATTCGGGATTTAAAGTAATTGCCTCCACTAAGAAATCCCCTCTCATTATAACCTTAACACCCTGCTTCTCATATTCCACTCGAGAATTTTTTATTTCGTCCTGCAAACTTTTCATTTGCGCCAATTGTTTAAATTTATCAAACATAATTTATAAATTTTATTAACTCGACCTTAAAATATCTCGCCCAATTTACTCATGATTTTTTGGTATAACTCCAAATTATCTTCTTTGTCTATTATACGCGGTTGGCTATAATTTTCAATCAAAAATGGAGTTGCCTTCATTTCCTCAATTCTTTCTTTGGAAAAAACTATTTTTATCATCGCGCCTTCTCTTGTATCCTCTGACCACATTTGATCAAAAATACAATTTCCTAAACTATAAAAAATATAACCATCTCCATATCGCTCATATTTCTGAATGATGTGCGGGTGATGACCAATAATCAAATCGGCTCCACTATCAATAGCCGTATGAGCAAAATTAATTTGTCTTTGATTGGGATTTGTCTGGTATTCATTGCCGCTATGCATAGACACGACAACGAAATCAGCTAAAGATTTTGCCTTAGCTACATCTTTTTTTAATCCCTCCAAATCCATAAAAACAGTGCCAGGCCTATCTTCCGTAGCCTCATTTGTCGCCAAAATTACATCATCGTCATTATAAGCAAGAAAGGCTATTTTAATTCCATTTTTTTCTATAATTTTTGGCTCACGAGCCTTCTCATTATTTTCCCCGGCGCCGACATATTGTATTTTATTTTCCGTCAAAACTTTCAATGTATTCAACAATCCTTTTTGCCCCATATCTAACATATGATTATTGGCTAAAGAAACAACGGAAAAATTCATTTCCTTCAAAACGGAAATCATATTTTCATTAGTTCGAAAAGCCATCTCTCCGGCATAAATCTTTTTCCCATCAATAACCGGAGATTCTAAATTGGCAAAAACAAAGTCGTTATCCAATAATTCATCTTTAATATATTGAAAAGGAAAATATAAATCATTGTTTTTTTCAATTTGATTAGCAACTCCGCGTGAAGGCATCACGTCACCCAAAAATAACACTGATACCGATTGAGGAGTTGGCTGTGGAGTAACGCTGGGAATAATATCCGCATTGGAATTTTTGCTGCTTTCCCAATTAACAAATAAAAAAACAGCAATAAAAAATACAGCTGTTAAAAAGATACTTGCCAAAATCTTTTTTTTCATGAGCGAGAGACGGGATTCGCACCCGCGACCTTCTCCTTGGCAAGGAGACGTTCTACTGCTGAACTACTCCCGCATGGTGCCACAGGAGGGAATCGGACCCCCGACGCAAGGTTCTTCAGACCTTCGCTCTACCACTGAGCTACTGTGGCAATAAAACTATTGTAAGTAATTATTCGTTGTTTTTCAAGCTAAGTGCGCGCTCAAGGATTCGAACCCTGGACCTACTCGGTGTAAACGAGTCGCTCTAACCAACTGAGCTAAGCGCGCATTACAGAAAATATATTAGCATATTAGAAAAAAAATTTAAAGACCAACCCCGAAAGGTTGGTCTTTAGCGTTCATTTTTTTGTTTTAGGAATAATTTTATAAAAATAATGTTTTGCTTTTTCGTCGCATTGGACGATCGTGGTCCCCAGAATCGGAGATTCTCTGGCCATTTTTATGGCTTGCAACAACTTACGTCTTTCGTCGAAATCTTTCATGGTTAAATTCTTGTGAGCTCTTGAAGTAATCGTTATCCCTTCTTCCGGATGGAAAATAACCAAAAAACGATCATTACGAAAGATAATTGTACTGCCGGCTTGCCCCGCAACATCCAGCCGGCTCACCAAGCCACAAAGTTCACAATCCTCATTCATCATTATTCCTCCTTTGAAATAATATTTTAATGAAAACAGCTACTATTCTTATAACACAAAATCAATATTTATGCAACAACAAATAAAAATCCGGCGTCTCTTTCTGAGACGCCGGATAAATCAATACTGCTCGTTCCTTCGCTTGATGATTCTCGTCAACCAAGTAGGAAAAAGTTTGCAATTCGGGATGACACAATGCCCGCCGATTTTTCCCGCCATTGGGACCAAAACCGGACGAACAACATTAGGCTTCCCCAACTTCCTATACCCTTCATTGTATGAAATATTGGGATCAACATAGACATCTTCAAATTTCAAATTTAATTTCTGACAGATTCTTTCCGCTTCCTTGGCAAAAACAATATTCCAGCCGTAATAAGTGGTATCCAAAATTTTCAACAACTCGCAAGTTTCCGGTTCCGGAAAAACCTGCACGAGGATACCCAAAACAGAAAAAATTTTTGCCGCTTCTTTGGATTTTTCACCACCAAAATATTTTACGAAAGTTCCGATTCCCTCTTCCAAATGCGGATGCACTCCGCGAACAGGGCTGTGCACAGCAAAAGGCGCTATCTTTCTGGTAGTGCCGACAGCAACAGTAGAATGGATAATCACCAATTGAGGCTTGTATTGTTTGATGTATTTTTTCGTTACCTGAACAAATTTCTTTATTGCGGGATAACAAATATGCAACACATCATAATAACGATCCTCTTCCTCAGAAGATTTAACGTCCCGAATATCAACAATTCCATGCGGTTTCAAGACTCTTTGAAGAGCCTTACCGATTTCCCCAGCGCCAATAATTAAATGTTTCTGCCCCGTTGATGGCATATAACCACCTCCTAATTTTGTTTTAAAATATCTAATTGCATTTAAGTATTTTCTATCATTAATGTCAAATGCAAAAAACCGATTTTAAATTAGACTAATTTCCAGTTTTTCCGTCATAATTCTAAGAAGTGTCTCTGTTTGAATTACAGTATTCGGACATAATTTTTATTTATTTTTTAACAAAAGCGACACTGTATTTTGCGCGCGTAACTGCTACATATAATTTAGAAATATCACCAGCTTTTGAGATGTCATTTGTATTTAAATATATTAGCATTGGTTTTGTTGGAAAAACAACCACTCGTTCGTATGTCCTACCCTTTGACAGCCCAATATTAACCGCCTTCAAATTCATTGTATCGGTTTTTTTACTATACCTAAGAATCGTCGGTTTATATTGATTAACGTACGCAATCACATCTTTTTTCTCAAGATAAAATATACCATCATGACCGGTTATATCTGTGTTTTTCGATATAGTTTTCGGCAGGCTTGGAAACAAAGAATCCCCAAAATCACAAATATGCTGATTACACCTATAACACTCATTTCGCTCTTCAATAACAACCAATCCCTCAGTTTGTTTTCGGGCTATCCAATCAAAAATGAAAGTTTTTTTGTATTTTTTATTTTTTAAAGAATTATTTGTACTCAATGTGGCCTGGCGAGGATCTCCAACGGCAACGATATTAATAGACGAATTGAATAATTTCTCTAAAAAATTTAAATCATATCCAGCAAAATCTTGAACCTCATCTATAAAAATATAATCATATATCCTTTGCAATCTGTTGATCACTGCTCCACTAGATCGATCATCCACATAACAAACAAAATCTGAAACCCTATCTCTAAAAATATCATTTCCTTCCGTAAAGAAATATTTATCAATATTACTCTTTTTGATTCTTTGAAGCTGAATGGGAATATCTTTAAAAATAATCGAATTCACTCTACCTTTTTGTGTTACTGATTTTTGATATGGTCTCACACCGTCTTGTAGCAAAAAGCTATACCAAGACAAGATGGTAATATTTTGGGGAATACAACCATTCTTCTGAATTATATAAGAATGAATTTGCTCCAAATTTTCATTGGTGTACGTAGTTATTAGAACATTTTTATTAGTCAAAAAAAGAGCCTCCTCAACAATGCAAGTGGTTTTTCTTGATCCAGCACTTGCTACGATTACTTTATTATTATGAGATAGCGTCTTGCACATATTGAGGAAATTGAATACTCTCAGTACTTTCAAATAATTTAAGAGCACACTCCGTTTTATTATTTTCCATATATGCCTTGAGAGATTCATTATCCGCATGACTTGTACCAAATATCATATTTAATAATTGAAGGCTATTACTGGCAATGAGATTTGGTTCAAGAGTGTTCAAAGTATTATCGAAGCTTGCACATATTTTAATATTACTTTCACTAGAATAATTTTGATATTTTTTAATAACCTTTTCTTGATAATCACCGTCATTATCCGTTACAACAACGACTGGATTCTTAAGCTTTTTTGATATATCCAAAAAACGACTGAAAGATAATCCCCTAACATTAATCACATCAACTCCATCTTCAATTGGAAGTTTGCTGTACTTTACAAGATATGCTTTTTGGATAATTAATTCATCTGAAGGCCCCTCTACTAGAATTGTCTTTTTTGCAAGAATGAGACGAAGTGTGTCGTAACCAGAAAGTTTCTTGAAATAGTTTTGAGTATCTGTTGGCAAATCCTTAAGGAATGCCTTGTTGCCATTGTATATTAAAATTACTTTTTCAATGCCAAGTTTGTTTAAGACATAAGCACTGTGTGTAGTTGCAAAAATCTGTTTTGATTCACATTTAGTTTTAATCTTAGAAATCAATGTGTTCATTGATGAAAAAGAAAGATGATTTTCTGGTTCTTCAATTAAAATTATATGGGAGTCTTCCGCTTGGCGTTCAAGGGCAAGCATAATTTTAAGAGCGTTTTGTTCTCCCTTACCAACAAGCTGAAAAGGTAGCTCATCGAGATAAGGGACTAAACTTGTCTCCCAATTTGATTTTTGCGATATATCGATAGAAATGGCGAGATTCTTATCAGTAATAGCCCCTTTTCTTTGTGTTAGTTTACTATTAATGCCTTGAATAGGGGGCTCGCTTGAAAATTTTTCTTTAAGATTTCTATAAGCAACAGAAAGGGCGACTCTTTCTTTAGCGTCTAAACTATTATTGATAATATTCTGTAAATAATAATCCGTACCGCTTTGTAGCCTAATCGTTGCTGCATCGATATATGACAGGCCGATTGGCAAGCCTCGTGCAGTGATTGCATTATCTGCGAAAGAAAACCAATGAGCTTTATAATACTCCGTTGGGATTATTTTAACCTGTGATTTATCCTCAATTAATTTTGAGTACTCGTCCTTATAGTCATCATCAAATACAATTTCCAATTTTACCCCCGGACAATCAAGTCGTTCGGTATTATTAATGCCTCTCAAAGACTCCAAATCATCATTATTCGATAAATAAAGCTCTATGATGATTTTCGGTAATTCAGGGTTTCCATTATCATTAAGTTTCCTTAAATATTCTTTAACACATTTTTTATTAAAAAAATATGGCGAAAGCTCTGAATCAATTGACTTGCAATTAATTCTTTTCGTCAAGGCAAGATTAATAGCCTCAAGAATTGTTGATTTTCCTGCTTCGTTATCACCAACTAAAATATTTAAATCATCATTAAACTCCAAAGTAAATGATTCAAATATTTTATAATTTTCTATGTGTATTTTACTGATCATATTAAAAATTGATTCCGCTCATTTCAATCGCCATGCTCGCATTTTTCCCAGTTATAAACTTTTTATCATTTAAGTTTTTGAAACACAAAAAGGTGTTCGTGCATTATTAACAAAAAATTAGACTCCTGAGATCTTTTTACCCAAAAACCAGTAGCCCTACAATTAAACTGACGTTTTATAATATCCTCCTTAAGTAATAGTCCCGCCTTCAAAAAACGATCCATTACTCTATATGCAAGGGGCTGATACATTTTATTCCTTCTTGTATCTCCCATTAAAATCGCACAATATTTACCAGGCTTTAAAATACGATAAAATTCTTTAGCAACTTTCTCCATCTCATCACAAAAAGCTTCGATATCATGAATATTAGAAAGATCATCAACAAGCTTTCCGTCGCTATATTTAATAATATCAACATAGGGAGGATGTGTGAGAATAAAATCAATCGAATCATCTTTTAACTTTTCAAGATGACGGGAATCCCATTTAAAACCTCGCTGCCATGCTTTATTGCCGACCTCAAATGCAAGAGCTCTTTTAGTACAATCCAAAGCCTGTTGATTCACATCGGAATAAATAATATTTCTATTTAATATTTTAGCTTCAATAGCCGTAGTACCACCACCAATCATCGAGTCGAGTAAAACATCACCCTCATTTGAATATCTGAGAATAAGATTACGAGCAACTTCTGGTGACCAATTGCCTCTCCAATTTGATGTGTGTGTTGCCCAATTCCCTCTACGAGGAAAAGCCCATACTGTTGTGCATTCAATTTCAAATTCATCGGGATGTAATTTCAATTCTGCAGCTTTTTTCTGCATCATAATTATTTTACCATTTAAGTTCGCCCAATATGCCGACTTCAAGCATATTTAAATTAAAGATATAATCATTATGATTATAAGTCTCTTCTAATGGCCTCTGTGCCGTATGCCAACCAAGACCATCAGTAATCCAAATAAAATCTATGTTTTGTTTTTTTAATTCATCAAAAAGATTCTTAAATTCGCCACAAACGGCTTTTAATTTTGAACCACCACCGTTATAAAAATTAGTCTCAAATAATTTAATTTTCTTATTTTTTGGATTAAAGACCGCAAAATCAAAACTTCTCTCAGATTTATCCACTTTAATATCGACACCCCATTTACTCTTTATACTTGTAGCTCTCGCCTGAAACAAATATTCATAGCCATTATTCCTACAAAACTCAGAAATAAAAGTTGCAACTATTTCCTCCATTAAAATTCCTCCGCGATTTTTTCGACCATTACTATCCAAACCGACTTCTACACCCATGACATAATCGACAAGATTTTTAACTCCATCTTTTTGAAACAAACGAGAAAGGCCGGATTTTTCCAAAAACTTAAAATATTTATCAGGTTCTTGCTCTTTTCCGGAAAAATCAAAAAATTCAGAATTTTTAGTGACTTTATCAAAAACCTCTAATTTATTTTCCCGAACAGCCAAAAGAACCGGCAAAGCCTTAATTATATCGGGATTTGTTTTATAGAGCTTCTTAAATTCTTCCCTCAAATTATCTTTGCCAAGCAAATAATTAAGTTTATTTAATACAATTTCCAGATCAGAAATATTAACAAAAACCTTTTTCCAATTTACAAAATAATCCCAAGTCTTAATTGAGCTCTTGAAAGTGGTAATTAATTTATTAAAATCTTTTTGCATATTATCTAATAATTAGTTATCAATACCTCTGTAATCTTACCCCTCTTAGAAGCATTAGAGTTTATAGCGCGACTCGCCCGCACCTTTGTGATATGAATGCCTCTCAGCCCAGAATAAATCTCATTTATAAATGGAGTATCTGAATTTGAAAGCATAACAAAACAACCCCTCTTATGTAACTCTATAAATGTATCCCTTAATTCAATCTGCTCTTTATCTAAAAATGAATTATTGGTATAAGAAGTAAATGAAGCAGTTTTACTCACTGGATAATACGGCGGATCAAAATAAATAAAATCTCCCCTCCTTGCCCTTTTAAGCACTTCTTTATAATCCTGTCTTTTTATTTCAACATTTTTTAATACCTTTGATACTCTTCTAAGGTTATCTTCATCACAGATACAAGGATTTGTATATCTACCAAATGGAACATTAAACTCTCCACTACTATTCACGCGATACATGCCATTGAAACAAGCCTTATTTAAATAAATAAATCGAGAAGCGACATTCAAATCAGAAAGTTTCTCTGGATTTTGTGCTCGCACCTTTAGAAAATATTCCCTATCAAACTTATGCTTTTTAAGTGATTTTATTAAACTTTCAACATCATTCTTAATTACATTATAAGTGATAACAAGTTCGTTATTTAAATCAGAGAGATAAGCCGTTTCGGGAAGTAAATCAAAAAATACTGCCCCACCACCAACAAAAGGTTCGAAATATTTTCCATTTTTTATATTGAATTTTTCAGGTGGATATAGATTCATCAAACGAAACTGCGTAAGTAACTGCCTTTTCCCACCAACCCACTTAACAAATGGTTTTGGTTTTTCCGAAATAATACGAGAAGAATCTTCTATGAAATTTTCCTTATCTGCAAGCAAAAAAACCCTATGAGCGTAAATTGAATTTATGTTAAAAGTTGTTATTAATTCTACTATAGCCTGGCTTCTTGTCATAAATTTTGTTAAATCGTCAACTCTTACATTATTAATTATATTATACACCCTACAAAAAATAATACAAAAGCCGATTTCGTTAAGAAATCAGCTTTTGTATTTAAATTTAATAACAATTATTGAATAAAAGTCCTACCATCGGGCGTTGCGCATTGAAGAGGAATGGATTTCATTATAGAAAAACCGGCGGCTACACAAGAATCAAAATCAGTAATTTGTTTTAATAACTCAGTACACTTTTCATGGCTAGCTGTGCCACTTTTTGGCAAACAATCCCTTAACTCCTCAGCAAGACTATTTTCTTTAGTTTCAACAATATCCCAAAGAGAATAATAACGAGTATAATATTCGTGAATAACAACAATTCTTTTCTCGGTTGAGGATTTGAAAAAATATCCAGACCCCATTTGTTCAACAAATTCATATCCCCTATTCTTCATAAGATTTTCAACAGCTTCTTGTCCATTTTTACTCTTAGTCATATATCTATCATCCGAACCTGATAATTTGACTATATCTGAATTACCGAAAGTTAATTGAGTTATCCCTTTAATTTGCGGCCAAGGATTGCCCTCTTGAAAAATAGTGCACGAATACAAAAAGAAAAACCCTCCTAATATAAAAACTACTATAGCTAAAATAATAAGTATTTTTTTATTCATAAATTAAAACTATCTTGGCGACACTATTTGAACGAAATCCGAACTTTTTTGAAACTGATTTCAAACGCCTAATTATCAGCATCAAGACACAAAACGCCGTTCATTATTTTTATATGCTATCGTTTTCTGTTTTTACTTGATTAAAATAATGAAAATCAACATCAAAACCAAATTTCTCTTTAAAATATTTTATCACTTCATTGTCTGATTTAAAATCAAACTTGTTTAATCCAAGAAATAAATCAAAATAGCTTTGACTAAAACTTTCTACTGCTTGACTAAAATCCTTTGTTTCCGCCGTTGGCTTAATAAATATATAACCATTTTTTGAAAAAATTCTTGTCCCCCCTTTTACTGATTCAGCATGCCTCAAAAAACCCTTTATATCTCCTGCACTCGGCATCAATCCCATAATAAAACAATGTGGCAAATTTTCTGAATTTTCTAATTTAATTTGAGTTGGATGATAATGCCCGAAATATTCTCCAGATAAAATAGTGCTACTATTTCTTACTTTGTTTCCGACGCCAACTGAAATGACATCGTCATTGTGTCTCACTAATGATATTTCAAAAGATGGATTTGTTTTAGAAAATTTCTCTAAAATTTCTTGTAATTCCTCTTGTGTAAATTTTTCTTTTGCAAAAAATAAATTGACCTTATCTTCCTTATAATTAGGCGCCTCTGGTAAAAAAAGCGCTACGTCATCAATATTTGTAATAGTTATTGGTTTTTGCAGAGAATTTTCTGGAACTTGAGACAGCCATTGATCAAAGATTTCTTTTTCTTCCTCCAAATATTTAACATCAAGCTTTTGTTCAATCATAGCAATTTTCTCCTGTGATGTCTCAGGGCTATTATTTTCTGATTTTAATTTGTTTTCAAAACTTTTCATAAATTAAAACTATCTTGGCAGTGTGCGTTTGAAAAAATTCAAACTGATTTCGCCCAAAATCTGTAGGGCGGGCGGAAAAGAGTTGGGAGGGAGATTTTTGCCCACCCTCGCTTTCTGCCGCCGAATTTTGCCAACGGAATTGGCGCGCCGCCTTAAATTATCTTCGCTTATTGCTCTTCGCCTTTTCTCAAAACATTGTGCTCTACAACATGCATTATAGCATCAGCGAAAGTTTTAAGCACAAGAAACAAAGGCAAAGCGCCGCCAAACAAAGAACCGAAAATTATTACCAGGTGCATTGGGATTATTCTTGCGTAAGGATAAAACATGAGCGAGCCGATATTTTGTTTTTTAGTATCTCGTGGCTTATTGTAAAAATAGGAGAAAAGATGATTGATAAAAAAAAGCAAGGCAGTTAGTAAAATATATTTTGTTTCAGCGAGGTTTGGCGTATTTCCGTATGCATTAGTGAATATTCCCGACAAAAGAAATTTCAAATAAATGAAATGAAAAAATCCAAAATGAAACAAAAAGAAAAATGCAGTAAATAGTTTTGTGCCTCGCGTAGATTGAGCGGGTCGGCCGTTAATCTTAAATCCTTCAGTAGAGAATTCTTTTAACCGAAGGATCCGAATAAAATTAAAAAATCCAATGGTTATGTTCTGAAACCAATACACCCAGATTATGGTTGATAAATTCCAGTTTTCGGTTATTGCGAAAAAGATTGTCGCAATATTTGAAAACAGCAAAAACCATAAAGACGGATCACTAAACGAATTTTTTTGGAGTTGTTTACTTATAAACATAATAATTCACTAACTATATTTGCGCTACATCTTGGACTCAAGCGGCTTGTGAGTTACATTTTTTCGCTTGGCAACGAAGTAGCACGGAACTGCGACAATAAAGCTTAGAAAGATAAACAATATAATCTACAATACTTTGGCGTCAAATTCCCTTTTAGCACAATCAATATCCAAAGCCAAAACACAAAATAACGGAAAATACCATGCCTAAATAATTAAAACGGATTCAACAGAGCGAAACAATATATCTATATGGATGGATTCGCCTGATTTCCCACCCACAGGAGAGGCCTAGAAAGGAATGCGGGCGGACTTTCTAAATTCAAAAACTTTTTCGACGCCAAATCAATTATTTCAATTCCTCTAATAGCTTCCTCGTATTTATTTTAATATATCTGTTGAGATTTTCCATTCCAATATCAAAATTGTCGGCTTCAACAATAGAAATAATTTTTTCCAATTTTTGCCTCAACTGCTCTTTGTCTACAACTTTTTCTTTTACCTCATCTTTACCACGATTATACATTTCGTAGCCCTGCGCTCTTTTTACATCCGCAGAAAGCGATCTAACCATATTTACAACTTCCGTTTCCATTGTTAAAGTCAAAAGATTTCCTATAACTTCCCGGACATCTAGACCAGAAGCTAGAAAATTTTCTTTGTTATCTTTAATAATTTTAGAGATTTCATCAGTAAAATTTTCTAGATCAATTGCTTCTAGATTTCTTATTTTTTGAGAAAGCTCGCCGAGCTTTTCTCCAAGCTCTACGGTTGGGACAACGCTCATCAAAATATTTTCTTGTGATATAGCGATATTCGGCTCGGCTTCTTTTCTTTTTTCTATTCGCTGTTTCTCCAATTTTTCGGCTTTTTTCAAAATTTCAATTTTCCTTTCAACATCAAAAGGCTTTATTGCCTCAATCAAATTTTCTTTGGATTTTATTTGATCGGGGTCAATATTATTTTCTCTGAAAAAAACCGAGAATTGAGTATCAATTTCTTTTAATTCTTTTTTAGCTTGCTCAATTTTCTCTCTTTTTTCAGCAACATCTCCTTCGTCATAAATCGCAAGTTGTTTTCTACCTGATTCATACTTTGAAGAATATCCAGTAATTTCTTTCGAGGCTTCGTCAACTTCAATGTCGGTGTGCGTTGCATAATCAACCGACTTATCTTCTGGTACTTTCATTATCACCATTCGCCCTTTTTCTTTCTCGTCAATTTCACTCTCACTTTTACTTCCTTTTCTTCGTTCTTGTTTTGTTGCCCACTCAAAAGCATAAATTAAATCGCCCGAAACAGTCGCACGACCTTCCTGTGCTTCAAATCCTTCGTTTTTGATTTTTTCGGCATCCTTCTCGGAAGTTGTGCCGTGCGTGATAAATTCGGGTGATTTCATATCAATTTATTTATATCAATCTCAAAGACTTTCGCAATTTTTTGAATAACCTTTAAAGAGAAACTGCGAACGCCACACTCGACCCCGCAAATACGGAGGAGATTCCAATTAATTTCGCTAAATGTAAAACTTGGCGGAAGGGGCGGGATTCGAACCCGCGAAGGCGGTTAAGCCTTACTCGCTTTCCAAGCGAGCGCACTAGACCACTATGCGACCCCTCCAAGTATTAAATTTTGAACTCTCTTTTTATTTGCTCTCGTCTAAATCCCTTTTTATATTCTTTTTCCATTTCAACTGATTCCTTCTCCGATTCAACTTCTATAATTTTTAAAAAAACAAAAGGCCTTCTTGATTTTGTCGAACTGACCTTACCATTATTATGTTCTTTTATCCTTCTATCAATATTATTGGTCCTTCCTATGTATAAATCATTATCTTTTAGGCTTTTTAGAATATAAACATAAAACATAATAAAACACTAGACCCCTGCCTGCCGGCAGGCAGGACTATGCGACCCCTCCAAGTATTAAATTTTAAACTCTCTTTTATTCTTCTTGCTGATTTCTTTTTTCCGCGGATTTTTTCCAAAGTTCAAATTCATCCGGATCAAACCACTCCAAATTTTCTCTACGCTGCAATTTATTTCCCAGATAAGCTTTAAAATTCACTTGCGAATCATTTATACCGCCGGAAACTTTATAATCCGAGAATTCCCCCCTCGTCAACGTCTTATCCAAAAACCTACTGAAAATATTCAAACTTTCTTCGCTCAATTCCTTAGGATCAATATCTTCAAAATGTATATCAAAAAATTCACCGCGCTCTTTTTTAGCCATTTCTTCTTTTTTAATCAGTTCAATCTTTCTACGCAATTCGTCAAAATCCGTTGCTCTCTCTTTTTCAATATTGATATGTCTCGCAAATTTTTCCATAGCTTTAAATATCCATATCGCGTAAAATTTTAATTCTTTCTCCTACCGGCGGATGAGTATCAAATAGAGATGTCCTTTTTATTTTTTTATCATCGGAAGTGGCATTTTTACGCGTTGGAATTGGAGTAGCAATAAATAGATGACTGGTGGCTTGAGATGAAAAACGCATCGGCGTTGTATCATTGGAAATTTTTTCTAAAGCGCTAGCTAAGCCTTCGGGATATCTAGTAAGCAACGATCCAGAAGCATCAGCCAAAAACTCTCTCTTCCTGGAAATAGCCAATTGAATCAACTTAGCAATTATTGGCGATAAAATAATAAAAATCAAGCCAAGAAGCATAACTATAGAGCCTAACTGTCCACCGGAATCATTATCATTATCTCGGCTTCCTCCCCAAAATCTTGCCCTTATAAATATATCGGAAATCACGGAAATCAAACCAACCAAAACAACAACCACCGTTTGCAAAAGGATATCATAATTGCCTATATGAGAAAGCTCATGAGCAATCACACCCTCTAATTCGTTTTTGTTTAATTTTTGCAACGCTCCTTGAGTCACTGCCACAACGGCATGTTCTTTATCTCGTCCGGTGGCGAAAGCGTTGATCGCCGCTTCCGGCAAAATATATATTTTTGGTATCGGCAATCCTGCGGTAATACAAAGGTTTTCTACAATATGATAAAGCTCCGGATTATCGTTATGTTCTACCGGCTTGGCATGAGTTAAACCCAAGACCACCTTATCGGAAAACCAGTAACTAATTATATTCATACCCACACTAAAAGCCACGCAGAAATAAAGAATCTGCGGGGATTGATAATATTCGCTCAAGAACCAGCCCAAAACAATAATTAAAACCAAAAACAAGCCCATCAAGAGCCAAGTCTTGCGAATATTCTTTGATTGTTGAGTATATAAAGTCATTTTAAAACTTCACGCTTACTGGAGCTTTTTCTGCCTCTGTAGCCGCAAAAAATTCTTGCTTCTGGAATTTGAAGATTCCGGCAATAACATTAGAAGGAAAAGTTTCAATCTTGTTATTCATTTCCAATACGTTGGTATTGTAAAATCTGCGAGCGGCTTGGATTTTATTTTCCGTATCGGCTAATTCTCTCTGTAATTCCAAAAAATTAGTGTTGGCTTTTAATTCCGGATAAGCTTCGGAAACGGCAAATAAAGTCTTAAGAGTACCAGATAAAGCATCTTCAGCTTTAGCCTTTTCATTAAAACCCTGAGCGGAAATAGCTTGAGAACGAGCTTGAGTGACTTTTTCAAAGACATCTTTCTCGTGAGCCATATAACCCTTAACTGTTTCAACTAAATTAGGAATCAAATCATAACGACGCTTTAATTGCACTTCGATATCAGACCAAGCTTCTTTGGCTCTGTTTCTTAATCTAACCAAAGCATTGAAAACTGCGATTGGCCAAATAACGATTAACGCTGCTACAACAATAATGACAATAGTCCAATTCATATTTTATATTTCTACTTAATTAAAAAAATAAACGCGACTCGATATTTTTATTTTATCACTTTACTTCTTATTTTTCAAACGCCATTCTTCTATTTTTTGATGATAACCGGATAAAAGAACTTCCGGCACTTTCCATGATATTTTTTTATTTTTCGCATTGGGATAAAAAACTTCAGGACGAGTGTAGGCGGGATAGCTTGGCAACTCGCCACCCTTTATATTTCGCCCACTAGCAGATTTTATTCGTTTAGTTTCAATGGATTCTTCTTTACTCATAAATCCTGGGATTAAACGCGCTACGGCATCAACAGTCAACATAGCCGGTAATTCCCCTCCAGAAAGAACGAAATCGCCAAAAGAAATTTCTTCATCAACCAAATATTTCGCCACTCTTTCATCTACACCCTCATAATGCCCGCAAATTAATGTAATTTCTTTTATTTTGACTAATTTTTCAGCCATCTTTTGATCAAATCTTTTTCCTTTAACAGAAAACAAAACAACACGCGCTTTTGGATATTTTTTTACAGCGCGATAAATCGGCTCTAATTTCATAACCATTCCCGGACCACCGCCAAACGGACGATCATCCACCTTTTTATGTTTATCATCGGCGAAATCCCGCAAATTAATTAAATTAATCTTAATTAGACCCTTTTCTTGGGCTTTTTTAAGCAAAGAAGAATTGAAATATGATTCAAATGCTTCCGGAAAAATTGTAATAATATTGAATTTAATCATTATAAAAATTATAAACTAATTAAGACAACCCCGCCAGAGGCGGGGTTGTCTTTTTAATTTCTATTAAATGTTGTTCAAGTCATCAACAACCTGATCAACGGAACGGCTTTCTCTTCGTTCTCCTCTTTGAGAACCTTCCGGCTCTTCAATCTTGAGATTAACGCGAGCATTGTGTCTCAAACCAACTAATCTAGTCAATGAACGAATAGATCTAGCGGTAGAACCCTCACGGCCGATAATACGGCCCATATCTTCCGGATTCACCTTAAGGTTTAAGAGAACGCCCATTTCATCAACAGTTCTGGTCACTTTCACATCCTCAGGATGTTCAACCAAAGCCTGAATGATAAACTCAAGAAATTCCTGATCTGTAGCTTGTTTAACCATGTTTACAGAGTTTGCATTCTTCTTAGTGTAGTGCGACCTTACCAACTAAACTGAATTTTTAAATTCACTACCTTATATTTCTATTATAATCGAAAAAATACAAAAGTCAATCCTACGCCTTTTGTGAATAATTTTTAATCATGGCTATTCCGCTAAAAACGGAATAGCTAAATTCATAAAAGGCGCGGAATCAGTCTTAAATCATTTTGAATAAATTGAAAACTGGCACCCGCAATATTTTTGATGATAAAACTCCATTTTTCTTGCTAACTCTCTAGTTTTGTTCCAAATTTCTTTTTTCTCTTGATTTAATTCTACGGATTTCAAAAATTTTAAATTATTCTCTTTGGCTATAGTTTCTCCAATTTCATCAGTTAGCTTCTCATCCTTATACGGACTTACAGCCAAAGTGGTAGTAAAATATTCAAATCCTCTTTCTTTGGCTAACTGCGCCGATTTTTCCAAACGCATAGCAAAACAAACCAGGCATCTTTTACCTCCTTCCGGCTCATTTTCTAACCCCTTAACTTTTTCCAGCCAATTTTCGTTATCATATTCTCCTTCTACAAATTCCATTTTATAAATTTCCGCTAATTTCTTAGCGCTGGCTAAACGTTTTTCATATTCTTCTCTAGGATAAATATTAGGATTATAAAAATAAATCAAAACCTCGCTAAATTGATTTTTTAACAATTCACACAAATACGCGCCACACACCGCGCAACAAGTATGTAAAACTATTTTAGATTTGTCTTCCATAATAATAAAAAATAAATAAATAAATAAACGAGTAAATGTATAAATAAATCGGCAAACATTCCCTCGCCCCCCCCCAACTCCCCGTCCTCGCATTCAATTCATAGTTGATTACTATGAATTGAAAAAATGATGCTGAAGATTGGAAATTGAAGATTGAAAACTGAAAAGATGAAAAATGCGATAAACTAAATAATATTCTTTAAATCACAACAAAACGATCCAATTAAATCTTGCCTGATTTTATGCCCTTTCTTATTTTTCCCATTAAATCTAAGTAAAACTTGATATTATGCATTGTCGCTAAACGATAATAAAGCATTTCTTTGGTTTTATACAAATGATGCAAATAAGCGCGAGAAAAATTTTGGCAAGCATAACAATCACAATTTTTGTCCAACGGTTTAAAATCTTTAGCATATTTCCCCTTATATATCGCTATAGTATCGTAAAATTTGCCCTTTAATTCATTATTTTTCCAAACGAATAAATCCCCGTGTCGGGCATGACGAGTAGGGATAACACAATCAAACATATCAATGCCTCTTTTCACTCCTTCCACTATTTGTTCGGGATAACCAACACCCATTAAATAATGAGGCTTATCTTCCGGCAATTTATCAACCAAAAAATCCAAAACCTTATACATTTCTTTTACTGGCTCACCCACTGCCAAACCGCCGACAGCATAACCATCCCAGCCCGAGGCTGGTCCGCCTTGGGCGGAAAATCCAGCTTTCAATAAACTTCTCAAACTTTCCTCCCTCAAATCCTTAAATATTCCTCCTTGAATTATACAAAACAATAATTGAGACTTATTATTCTTATTGGCTATTTTACATCTTTCCGCCCACTCTGTAGTTCTTTTTATCGCTTCTTCTACTTTCTTTTTGCTAGCGCCAAAACCAGGACACTCATCCAAGCACATCATAATATCCGAACCAATATTTTTTTGGATATCAATAACCTTTTCCGGAGTTAAAAATATCTTTTTCCCGTCTATTTCAGAACGAAATTCTACCCCCTGATCGGAAATTTTTCTAAATTTAGAAAGTGAAAAAACCTGATAACCGCCAGAATCAGTTAAAATGGCGCCAGGCCATTTCATAAATTTATGTAAGCCACCAACCTTTTTCATAATCTCATCACCGGGCCTTAAAAATAAATGATAAGTATTAGACAAAATTATTTCTGCTCCCAAATCACCCATTTCATCGGTAGTTAAACTTTTGATTGCTCCTCTGGTGGCAATGGGCATAAAAAATGGCGTGTGAAGAACGCCGTGGGTAGTTTTTAGTTTCCCTAAACGGGCATAAGACTTATTTGAGTGTTTTAATATCTTAAACATATTTTTTAAATTCTAAATCCCAATTTCCAATGACCAATCAATTTTTTATCCGCCAGCTGGCGGACTAATGACTAAAACGTTTTTGAGATTTTATGCATTAGGATTTTATTGGGTATTGGAGTTTGGTTATTGGTCATTTTAAACTATGAGCATGGCGTCACCAAAACTATAAAAACGATATTTATTTTTAATAGCTTCTTGATAGGCTTTTTTAATTAATTTAATTCCCTCCGAAGCCTTGGCAGAAGAAAGCTGATTAGCAAAAGCGGAAACCAACATTAAAAGAGTTGATTTGGGCAAATGAAAATTAGTAATCAAACCATCAACGAAACGAAAATTATATCCGGGATAAATAAAAATATCCGTGAATTTTGCCCCCGATTTCAGTTCTCCCTTCTTATCACAAAATGATTCCAAAGTACGACAAGCGGTTGTGCCAACGCTGATAATACGCTGTCCTTTCTTCTTATATTGATTTAATCTTTTAGCAACGGCATTGTCAATCATCGCCCATTCAGAATGCATTTTATGTTTTTCAATATCTCCCTCTTTTACCGGTTGAAAAGTTCCTAAGCCAACGTGTAAAGTAACGTATTCAATTTTAACGCCTTGCTTCTGCAATTGCTTTAACAATCTCGGAGTAAAATGAAAACCGGCAGTCGGAGCGGCCACGGATCCTAAATATTTGGCAAAAACGGTTTGATATTCTTTTTGCAGCTTACTTCCTTTATCAGGAGATTTAATATAAGGCGGGATGGGAGTTTGCCCGATTTGAAATATAATTTTTTTTAACAATTCTCCTTTTTTGTTGAATTTAATAATCCTCTCTTGTCCTAGAATTTCAATGATTTCTCCTTTTAACGATTTGCCAAAATCAATTTTCTGCCCCAAATATAATTTCGGACCACCAATAGCTACCCATTCATATGGCCAAGAATATTTTTTTAAATCTTTAATTTTAGGTCGAATCAAAAATACCTCCACTTTTCCACCGGTACCGATTTTTTTTCCTATTAATCGAGCCGGAATAACTTTAGTATTATTTAAAACCAACACATCATTTTTTCTTAAAAAAGATCCAATATCGCAAAAACAATGATGACTGATTTGACGCTGTAATTTATCCAACACTAATAACCGAGAATAATCCCTGGGACAAATCGGCTTTTGAGCAATTAGCTCTTTTGGCAAATTATAATCAAAATCTTGAAGTTTCATTATTAAAATCGTAGCTTAAAATCTACTTTTTATCAAATTTATAAAGTACGTTTAAATTCCATAAAAAATTCGGATGTTCTCTGCCATACGGATAACTTACGATAGTAAGTTATCCGTATGGCGAAAGATAATATGGACATAAACATAAATACAAATAAAAAATACTGCTCAAGCAGTATTTTTTAATGATTATCTTCTTTTAGAAACTAACTCAATAAAACCAATTTATCTCCCGTTTTAATTTCCACTCCGCAATCAATATTAAATCCAGCTTCTTTTCCTTCTTCCACTTCTTTCATATCTTTTTTCATAACCTGAATATTAGTAATTTTACCGGTTCCTAATTCTTGCTCACCTCTTATTACCTTGAATTGATTACCCCTCACAAACTTACCCTTAATCATTCTTCCCCCAACCACTTGATCATTTTTTCTTTGGCTAAAACAAGCTAAAATTTGAAATTCGCCTTCTTTCTTTTCTTTTTCATTGGAGATAATTTTATCAATTTCTTCTTGGAAGAATTTTTCAACTTCGTAAATAACATCAAAAAGAAAATATTTTATTTTTTTATTTAATACCGTGCTCTCCAAATCTTTCGGCATCTTAACACGAAAACCCAAAATCCAAGATCCAGTAGCTTCAGCGTTACGAATATCAGAAGAATTAATATCTCCAACATTAGCATCAATAATCTGTAAATTTCTTTCTCCAATTTTTATACGTCCGATTATTTTTTGCAAAGCATCCAAAGAACCGGCAACATCAACCTTAACAATAAGATTAATATCTTTTTCAGCATCAACAGAACTCACTTGTTTATCATGATTAAGAAATATTTTTTTCTCGGCTTTAACAAAATCAGCGATTAAATCTCCGGTAGCAAATTCTTCACCTACTTTAGGCAATTCTTTAAAACCAAAGACTAAAACCGGAGCAGAAAAAGTAGCTTCGGTTATTTTTCTAGCTTTACAATCTTCTATGATTTTTATTTTACCATTAGCGCTAGACGTAACAATTTCATCACCAACTTTTAATGTACCATTTTTAATAATCAAGGAAACAACAACTCCTTTACGGCTGTCCATTTTAGCTTCAATAACTATTCCGGAAGCCGGAACGCTTTGATCGCCTTTTAATTCCTCCATATCGGCCATCAACAGAACCATTTCCAATAGTTCTTCGATGTTGGTATTTTCTTTAGCAGAAATCAAAACAAATGGCACGTGTCCGCCCCAACCCTCTAAATAAACGCCCAATTCCGCCAATTGCTGCTTCACTCTTTCCGGATTAGCTTCGGGCCTATCAATTTTATTAATAGCTACAAAAAATGGAATCTTTGAATCTAAAATTGTTTTCAAAGCTTCTTTGGTTTGAGCCTTAACGCCTTCATCGGCTGCTACTATTAAAATAGCAATATCTGCTGTTTCGGCTCCCTGTTCACGCATAAGCGAAAAAGCCTCATGTCCTGGAGTATCAATAAAAGTAATCCGGCGTTTATTAAATTCCGGATTTTTTTCACTATAGAAAGTTATTTCATAAGCCCCTATATGTTGAGTGATGCCTCCCGATTCTCTATCAATAACATTGGTTTTTCTGATGGTATCCAAAAGTTTGGTTTTACCATGATCAATATGTCCCATGATTACCACTATCGGCGGTCTCACTATTAAATTTTTATCTATATTTTCTGACATAATTTAAGTGCTTATATCTTACTCTTTAAAGATGATTTTGACAAGTCACCCCGATTTGCCAACTGGCAAATCGGGGTGACTTAAATTATATTTATTTACTTTTAGAAATTATTTTATCAACTACTCCGTAATTTTTAGCTTCCTCCGCGCTCATATAGAAATCTCTGTCCGAATCTCTTTCAATTTTTTCCAAAGATTGACCGGTATGCGCAGCTAAAATTTTATTTATTTTATCTTTGATTTTCAAAATCTGTCTAGCTGTAATTTCTATTTCCGAAGCTTGACCCTCGGCACCGCCCATTACTTGATGCATCATAATTTCTGCATTGGGCAAAGCGAATCTCTTTCCTTTGGCTCCACAAGCTAAAAGCACGGCGCCACCAGAAGCCGCTTGGCCGATGCAAATCGTAGAAACATCTGGCTTAATATATTCCATAGTATCATAGATAGCCATTGCAGCTGTCACTGCTCCACCAGGACTATTGATATAAAGTTGAATATCTTTCTTTTCGTCTTCATGCGCTAAAAAAAGCAATTGCGCGATAATACTATTAGCCACGCCATCAGTGATTGGTCCACCCAAAAAAATAATTCTATCTTTTAACAAACGTGAATAAATATCATAAGCTCGTTCACCGTATTGAGATTTTTCAATCACCGTAGGAATTAAATTAAATGACTCTTGTTCCATAATTTTAAAAGTTGAATGTAAAACTTAGAATATACCTTCTAATTTCCACACTCTACCCTCTATTTATAACGATTCTAATAATTGAAAGACCTTTTCATTAGTTAATCTTTCTTCAGTGTATCCCCAGAGGGCATCCCTGTCAATTTGTTTTGCAGCGTCTTTGGCATCCCCAAAACGAGCCAAAAACCCAGCCATAGCCGATTCCATTTCTTCATCAGAAGGATGGCAATTTTCACGGTTTGAGATTTCTTTCAAAATCAACATTCCCGTTACAGTTTTTTCAGCTTCTTTTTTCAATTCCTCTTCGACAGACTTTCTGTCTTTTTTAACCCTTTGCAAATAATCATCCAAAGAAAGACCGGCGTCTTTAGCCATATGCTCCAATTCATGAATGCGATAATGAGCTTCATTTTCCACTAAGATTTCCGGCAAATCAATTTTAGTCTCTGCCAATAATTTTTCCATTATTTGCGCTCTGATTTTATCGCGTTCTTTTATTTCTTTTTCCGCCAAGATTCCATCTTCAACGGATTTCTCTAATTCTTGTAGATCTTTGAATTTACCAATTTTTTTAGCCCAATCATCATTAATTTCCGGAAGTTTTCTTTCGTAAACTTTATTAAGTTTAACCTTGAAAGATAACTTCTTTCCACGCAAACTTTCGTCCCAATAATCAGCCGGGGCTTTAAGATCAAATTCTTTTTCATCACCAATTTTCATTCCCTCTATTTCCTTTTCAAAACCAGGCAAAAAATTCCCCTCACCGAGAATAAATTTTTCTTCACCAGTAGCTTTTTCCAATTTCTCATCGCCAGCCAAAGATTCTATATTCACCTCAATCATATCTCCATTTTTGGCCTCACGTTGAACTTCCTCCAATTCCGCTCTGGATTTTCTCAACCAATCAATAGCTTTATCTTTTTCTTCTTTTTTAATTTCAACTTTTTTCTTATTTTTTAAAACATCTTTAGCTATAGTTTTATATTCCGGCAAATTAACTTCCGGCAAAACAAAAAATTTTAACTTATAAATAAACTCATTATTAGGAGCTAATTTTATTATTTCCGCATTAACCCTTCCAATCGGATCAATTTCTTCTTTTTCCAAAATTTCCGGATAAGTTTTATTGATTGCCAAATTAGCCACTTCATTGTGGACGTCTTCTTCAATACCGGCTCCGGCCAAAATATCACTCGGCGCTTTACCAGGTCGAAAACCTTTTACTTGAATTCCTTCGGAAACTTTTTTTCTGGCTAATTTCCAGAACATATCCATTTCCTCAATAGAAACAGAGACTTCTAATTCTATTTCTGACTTAGGAAGTTTTTTAATATTATGCTTCATTTTCTTTTGTATTTTCTTCTCCCGACTCTTTGGGCTTTTCTTCTACTTCAGCTATTCCGCCCTCAACTTCTTCCTCTGGGGCCGACTCGCTGCGAACATCTATTTTCCAACCAGTTAACCTAGCAGCCAAACGCACATTTTGACCGCCTCGGCCAATGGCTAAAGATAATTGATCTTCCGGCACAAAGACTCTCGCTTCTTTTCTCGGAGAAACTTCTACACGAGAAACTTTTGCAGGAGAAACCGATTGCGCAATAAATTTCTCCGGGTCTTCATCCCATTTAATTATATCGATCTTTTCTTGTCCTAATTCATTTAAGACTGCCATGACTCTAGTGCCCTTTTGCCCAACACAAGATCCCACCGGGTCAACTCCTTCCAAATTAGAGCTGACAGCAATTTTTGTTCTACCACCAGCTTCACGAGCAATGGCCATAATTTTCACCGTACCGGTAGCGATTTCCGGAACTTCCAATTCAAAAAGTTTAGCTAAAAATTTAGGATGACTGCGGGACAAAACTATCATTGGCCCACGCATATCTTCTTGAACAGCCACAATAAAAAATTTCATTCTTTCTCCTATTCTGTAACGTTCTCCCGGAACTGATTCATTGTAAAACATTACTCCCTGTGTGCGTCCCAAATTTACAAAAACATTACGTCTTTCGATGCGTTGAATTAATCCGCTGATTATTTCTCCTTCTTTTTCTTTAAATTCACCCATAACTGCGCCTCTTTCTGCCTCTCTTAAGCGTTGCAAAATAACCTGTTTAGCAGTTTGCGCGGCAATTCTTCCGAATTCTTCTTTAGCTTCTAACGGAAAAATAACTTCCTCACCCACTACTACATCGGGATTTATTTCTTTGGCATCATCAATCATAAT